>CAYPZM010000030.1:9754-24334 GCA_964414825.1 uncultured Cytophagia bacterium
CTTTTTTCCCCTCGATTTTATGCTCGCCAAACCAGTAATAGGTGTTGTTATGGTAAAGAATGCCGCCGCCGTGTGCGTTTATGTGAACGCCGTTATTATCGAGCCACAGCTCGCCCGGTTTAAAAGAGGGGTTTTGGGGTTTATTCGCTGGGGAGCAGCAAAAAACTAACGAGATGATAGCTAATACCCATATATACTTCATTTTGTATGTCCTTTAATAAACAAAAATTTTAAGTATTGTTGACCCAATCGGACGAATGTCCGACGTCATCTTGCGTCCGGCATGGATATGCCGGACGATCGTATTCGAGGGAACTGTTTTCCAGGGATTCCATCCCTGGAAGCAGAGTTAGCGAGGGCTTCCAGCCCTCATTTTTTTGCGCCAAACAAAGACGTTCTGTGATCATGAATTTACAGTTGGATATCCGGCACCACATACGGCTCACGATACTCGCGCGTCAACATGGCGCTGGCTTCTGGATCGCCGATGATTTCCTGTGTGTCCGGATCAAAATCGATGCTGCGCCCGAGGCGATAGGAAATGTTGCCCAAATGAATAAGCGCGCAGGAGTAAAATCCCTCCTCAATCGGCGAGGTCAGCAATCCCGGATCATTAGCGCGAATGGCATCACTATAATTTTGATAATGATTGCCCAGGCCCTCGCCGCGGTCACCCGGCTCTCGCGATTTGCCCATAAAGGTTTCCCACTCGTTGACGGTTTTTCGCATATAGCCTTCGGAACCATAAAATAAATTGCCGATGACATTTACATTTGAGCGCATATAACCGCCCTCGTCATCTGTGGTACGAAAGCCGGGACTCAAATCGCCTTCGTTGTTGCAAATCCAGTGGCGGGTTTCGAACTGCAGGATTTTCTTTTTGTCATCACCGCCATCCGGATTGGGGAACTCGTACATGGCCATCATCGTATTGGGCGTGTTTTGGTCGTCATCAAACATAAAATGGCCGCCCATGGCCGTAATTTTGGTCGGCAATGTCACACCCAGGCCCCAGCGCGCCACATCCATTTCGTGCACGCCCTGGTTGCCCATGTCGCCGTTGCCGTAATCCCAGTTCCAATGCCAATTGTAATGAAAGCGGTTCTGCGAAAACGGTTTTTTCGGCGCCGGCCCGATCCACATATCGTAATGCACGCCATCGGGCACCGGCTCGTCCGGGGTTTTACCTATAGTATCGCGCCATTTGTAACACAGGCCTTTGGCGAGATATACCTCGCCCAATTTGCCGGAATGCAGATACTCGGCCATGGTCTGTGCGCAGGGATTGCTGCGCTGCTCGGCGCCGTCCTGGACAATCAATCCATACTTTTTCGCAGCCTTGACAAGCTGTTGGCCTTCAAAAAAATTGTGACAGCACGGCTTTTCCACCGACACATGTTTTCCCGCTTGTAAGGACCAAATCGCCGCCAGTGTGTGCCAGTGATTCGGCGTAACGATTGACACCGCGTCGACATCTTTATCTTCCAAAAGTTTGCGAATGTCCCAATACACCTTGGGTTTCGGCAGTCCTTTATCCACAAAAAACTTTTGCACGCGCTCGGGATACAGACGCTCATCCACATCGCACAAGGCCACAACATTGACGTTTTCCAACTCCTGATACGATTGAATATGGTTTTGACCCATGCCGCGAATGCCGATGACGGCCACATTGACGCGATCGTTGGCGCCGGCCCACGATTTTGATGTGCCCCACAGCAAAGGCGCTATTGCCGCGGCACCCGTAGCTTTTACAAAGAGTCGACGATTCATGATAAAACTCCTTGATTTTTATAGGAAACAAAACGGTTGACAAAAAGAAAAGCCAGGGGATGCATAATCCCCATCAGCATAAAAACCGGGATGTACCCGAAAAACTGCACGACAAAACCCGGAATGAGCGCCGAGAACAAAATGCCGCCAAAACCGCCGGCAAAGCCGGCAATACCGGTTACCGAGCCTACGGATTCGGATGCATACAAATCACTGCACATGGTAAAAATGTTGGCCGACCAACTGTTGTGCGCACCGCAGGCCAAACTGATCAAGAACACCGCAACCCAAACATTTTGCGCGAGTACAGCAAAAGCGGAAATCGGCAGCAACAACGCGCTGAGCAGCATGGTGGTTTTGCGGGCGCGCTCGACGTTCCAGCCGCGCGACATAAAATGCTTGGGCAGCCAGCCGCCGATGAATCCCATGATGGTTGCAATAATATAAATGACCGGGATGGCAAGCGCAATACCTTTTAGATCGAGGCCGCGCTCGGTATTAAAATAAGTCGGCATCCAATACAGATAAAACCACCACACCGGATCGGTTAAAAATTTCCCGATCATAATGCCGAGTGTGCGTTTATCCTGAACAAGCTGTCGCCAGGGTTTGCGTTCGCTCTGGTTATATTGAACCGTGGTTTGTGGCGGCTTGTACAGAATCAGCCAGACCAGCGCCAGAACAATGCCAATCGCGCCAAATACGCCAAAGGTCCAGCGCCAGCCCACAACCAATACCAGCGCCAAAATGAGCGGCGCGCCAATAATCGAGGAAATGCTGGCACCGCTGTTAAAAATGGAGGTGGCAAAGGCGCGATCCTCCACCTTGAACCACTCTGACACCGACTTGATCGCGGCTGGGAAATTGCCTGATGCCGCCAAGCCAAATACCGCACGCCAGACCGCCAAACAGAGTCCCGATTGACAGACGCCGGAAAACGCGCCAGCCACGGACCACAGCAGCATTGCGACGAGATACCCCAGTTTGGTGCCCAGCTTGTCGATGACGAGGCCGACGCCCAACAATCCGATGGTGTAAGTGAATTGAAATGAGCCCAGGATAAAACCATAAATCATCGGACTGATGCTGATTTCTTTTTCGATTTCCGGGATCAACACCGAGAGGACGATGCGGTCCAGATAATTGATCGTGGTGCCAGCGAACAGCAGCGCGAGGATGATCCAGCGGTAATTGGGGGATTTGTTCATTTGTCTTTTCTCAATTAGAGCCACTGATTTTCACGGACAAAACATGGATAAATCTGTTAAATTTCATCCGTGCTTTATCCGAGTACATCCGTGGCCATTTTCTGTCAGATTGGCCAATTAATACACACCATACTCCAATACCGTCTCATACATTGCAACAATATGTTCCGGCGGCACATCAGCCTGGATGTTGTGAATCGTGTTGAACACAAAGCCACCATCTACGGCCAGAACGTCAATATTCCGTTTCACCTCATCTATTACTTGAGACACATTTCCGTTGGGCAGCGTGCCTTGCGTGTCGATGCCGCCGCCCCAAAAGGCAATGCCATCGCCAAAATCTTTTTTCAGTTGACGCGGCTCCATACCGGCGGCGGAAATATGCACGGGATTGAGAATGTCGATGCCCATGTTGATAAATTCATCAATATAATCGCGAACGTTGCCGCAAGAGTGAAAGAATATTTTAGCATGCGGGGCTTTGTTGCGCATAAACTGAACGAGCTCTGCTTGACGCGGTTTGATGACCTGGCGCCAGGTCTCGATGGAAATGAGCTGCGAGGTTTGCGTGCCAAAATCGTCGCCTTCGGCAAGCACGTCCACAACATCGCCAAGCTCGTCAAGGGCCTTGTCCCAGTATTCGAGCTTGTGTTGAAGAATACGGTCAAGCAACCGCCCGGAATTCACCGGATCCATGAGCAAATCCATCATAGCATTTTGCATGCCGCGCAGACGAATGTTCATCTCAAACAGTCCGGCGCAGATGCTTTTGAGCACCACGGGAAACGGGTTTTCGCGAAATCCCTCTGCGGCTTTTCGCAAATGTGAAACTCGTTCGGGATCATCCCCCTTGGGAAAATTAAACGTGTCGATCAACGTGTCGCACAGCTCGGCATGTTCCATCGGACTTGAATAGAGATCGTACCACAATCCCCCTTGCTTTTTAATGCGATAGCCAAATTGCCACTCGTCTGTGTGCACCCAATAGTCGCCATTTTCCTGGTCTTTAAACTCGGTATGGTTCATTTTCGGCCACAGTCCACGCGTGTCGATGCCGAATTTCTGCAGCACATCGTCATGCGGAATGCAAATTTGTTGAATGCGATCGCAAATAATAGGCTCTTTGGGGGACAATCCCAAATAATCACGCAGCCGGTTGTACGCATAGACGGAAATGCCGGTCACTTGCGTGCTGGCCAGGTCGATCGGAATGCGATCCGGTTCGTTGTGGTTCAAAGCGGTTAACAGTCGTTCTCGGTGGGTCATGTTAGGCATCCGAAATGGGGTGAGTTGTTTATTCACATGCCCTGAAAAGATAGCAGAAAAAGTGACTTGTTCAAGTGCAAATTACCTCTGTGATTATTTTTCTTGCATTGTGTAGACGGTTCACCTGTTCTTTTAGTGATCACATCCATAACAGAACAGGTGAATAGATCAACCGTCGATGTTGTTTATTTACTTTTTATTCTTAGGATCAAACACGGTCCAGGTCGCAGCACTTCAATGCCGTGATGATGTGTATCGGAAAGCAGAGTGATCGCATTGTCCCCTTTTAAAAGATGAGAAGGATCGACCTCAAGAACCGTGTGCACCACATCGTGGATGGCTTTTTTTGAGGTGATAGGATAGGCATGGCCGTTTATTTTAAAGGGCTCAGCGATATTACCTTCGCCGCCATCCCAAATTTTGATTTGCAGTTGCGCACTTTTAATATGTTTTGGCTCCATCGGAATGTACATTCTGCCGACATTCAAATTTTCGGCGCGCGACCAAAACGGTACCGGCGCGGCGTAGCAATAAAACATCCGTACGCTTTCATTGTCGCGTTTGAGGAGTGACCCACGTGTGGTTTCGGTTTCATAATAAAGCCCGTTTTTCATTTTCATGATGGCTTTGAACTGCATCGGCTTGCTTTGATCGGGGATGTTTTCCGTCTTCCACTCGACCGAAAAAGGCGCCACAGCGATGTTCCCAAGCGTGTGCGTCCATTCCCGTTTAAAGGTGTAACCGTGCCAATCCGAGTTTTCCACATTGCCGTTTTCATCAAAGCCAATGTATTTGCCTAAAAATTCAACCGATTCGATGTGCGTGACAAATTCAGCCGGGATGTCGAGGGAAATGTCAGCACGTTCATTTTGAATAACGGACGGGGCATTCACGCGCGCCGAAAAATTTTCCAGATCGGGAAAGCGTTTGATCAGACTATCCGGTTTGTAGATGCAGCGCAGCGCCACATTGTCCAAAATAAAATGCCCCCAAAAACCGTGACCGCGGTCGCAGGAGAACTGCAACGCATTCACGCCATTCACCAAAAACGACGGCTCGATTTTGATACTCGGATAGGCATACACACAATGGCCTTCCGACGAACCAAAATCCGGGATGTCGTACACCCCTTTTCCATTCACCGCGACGCGTTTATTGGTTGTGTGCGGATGCCCGCCCCACATTTCGAGATAGAGCTCGCCGTATTCGAGATCGAATAAAGATTCGGGGGAATTCAGCAGCACCAGCCCATTTGCCAGCGCCTCACCGCGTTTACCAAATACCTCATGCAGCGCCAAATCGGGATCATTTACGCGCCAGCGGCCGTCTTTGTGGTTGCTGATATTTTCATCAAACTCGGCCCAATATTGGCGGTAAAAACGGCCATCGGCAAAGAGACTTGCAAAAGAGAGAAGAAGAAATAGGATGAAAAGTCGTTTCATTGAATTCTCAAATTTATGTAAAGTGTTAACTTTTCCTATAGATTCGGTGACTTGAGATATTTTTAGCGAACGGCATCGTTACGCCACAGGTGCAAAAATTTATAATTGTCCCAGGCATGACCGGCGATGTCGAGATCACCGTCGTTGTCGAGATCGACAAACCGGGCGCCGAGGTGCATTTCCTTGCCGGTATCCACCAGGTGTTTGGTGAATGTGCCGCTGCCGTCATTTTCCCAAATCTGCGTCGCCAGCGATTCGCCTTTGTGCATGTTGGTGACAATGTCCATGTCGCCGTCATTGTCAATATCCGCCACGTCCAAATTGTTCATGGAATACTGCTGCACGACCAAATGACGTTCCCATTTATCGTTGTCTTGTGCCGCGAACCACCACAAATGCGCGTCCGGTTCCAGGCCGGGATAGCGTTCTTCACTGACGATCACATCCGGCCGGCCGTCGCCGTTCATGTCCGCAATCTCGACGCGGTCGATGGCGTGTTCGGTGGCGCCGATGTTGTGGCGTTTCCACTCGGTGTCAAGATTGCCTGGATTATCGGTCCAATCCAGAATCGTGGGATGTTCTTTCTGCCCTTCTTCAATATCGCCAAAAGCCATATCCAGATCGCCGTCGCCGTCAAGGTCGCCGATGCCGATACCTTCATCCGAGCCGCTGGCGACCACCATCTTCCAGGCCCAGTCGCCGCTTGCGGTGTTTTCAGGAATCTCGCAAACGTAGATGCCTTTGTCCGCCTGTAAAATGATTTCCGGTTTGCCGCCGGCAATTAAATCCGCAACCGCGTAACCCTGGCCGTTGTTATGGCCGGTTGCCGGCAGTTCGCCGATTTTTGTGGCCTGCCACGCGCTGCCTTGTTTGTCCTTGGCCTCAAACCAAAAGACATCCGGCAAAGCGGCAGCGATGATGTCGGCAAACTCGTCGCCGTCCACATCGACAAACAGACAGCCATCGGCATTTTGGCCCAGATCGATACGCGTCCAGTCGCCTTTCATGTCGCCGCCGGGATTGCGGTAGACATAGCGTCCGGAGACGATATCCACAAAACCATCGGCGTTGAGGTCCTGAAAATCCAGACCAAAATAGCGCAGCCATTCGGGCTCGTCCCAATCGCCCCATTTGCCGCGGTCGTCATCAATTTGGATATAGGTCCATTCATCCAGGGGCAATTCTTTTTGGCATGTCAAGGCAAAAACCAGAGCGAGGAAAAGCGCGACATAAAATAACTTGATCATTTTCATAAAAACTCCAATAAAATGATAAACTCTAATTTTATAGAGATTAAATTTGTAGCACACCTTCAAGGTGTACTACAAAGTGGCTTCCGGGATTTCAATCCACTTTTTGTTCAAGGATGATTCCCAGGCCGCATCTAAAACCTGCTGGCAGCGCAGGCCGTCGTAAAAATCGGCCTGAACATGTTCGACGTTGGCAATGGCGGTCAGTAAATCGCCGATTTCGTGAATGAATGTGTGTTCCCAACCGATGATATGACCCGGCGGCCACCAGCGATCGACATAGGGATGCTCGCTCTCGGTGACGACGATGTTGCGGAATCCCCGGGCGTAGGATTCATCCTCGCGGGAAAAATAGTCCAGTTCGTTCATGCGTTCCAGGTTGAACATCAGCGAGCCTTTGCTGCCGAAAATTTCCAGTCGCAAAAAGTTTTTGCGGCCGGTGGCGTAACGCGTAGCCATGAAATTGCCGAGGGCGCCGTTTTGAAATTTTGCCATAAAAAACAGCGCGTCATCCACGGTCACTTTTCCTTTCGAGCCGTCCGGTTTTTGGCGTTCTTTAATAAACGTCTCTTGAGCAGCGGTCACCGCTTCAAACTCGCCGACGAGAAATCGCGCCAAATCAATCGTATGGGCGTTCATATCGCCGTGGGCGCCCGAGCCGCCGACGCTGACATCGTGCCGCCAGACGTACGGGAAATTCGGGTCGACCAGCCAGTCCTGGTAATAGACGGCATTAAAATGATAAATCTCGCCGATTTTGCCGGCCTGGATCATTTTCCTGGCCAACACCAGCGCCGGCACGCGGCGGTAATTAAAGGCGGTCATGTGCCGCACGCCGGCTTCTTGAGCGGCTTCGTACATGGATTTGGCCTCATCGGCTGACAACGCGATGGGTTTTTCACAGATGAGGTGTTTGCCGTTTTTTGCCGCTGCTACAGCGATGGGTTTATGAAATTTGTTTGACGTACAAATATCGATGAGATGAATATCATCGCGCTGCACGAGCCTTTCCCACGATTTTTCGGTGTTTTGCCAGCCGTATTGCTGGGCCAGCGCTTCGGCGGTGGAGATATTCACATCGCACACGGTGTGCAGTTTGGGCGACCTGGGCAGATCAAAATAGTGTGCCACATCCAGGTAGCCGTTGCTGTGCGCCCGGCCCATGAATGACGCGCCTATAATTCCAACATTAATTGTTTCGGGCATGACAGGATCTCCTGATATTGTGTGTGATTCGTTTCGATTTATTCGTCCCAATCGAATCTCATTGTAGATAGGTCACCTATGCACAAAAGAGCTGTTCATCTGTCGTGCGCCTGAGCGCTTTTTAGCACATTTTCAAGGTTCATTTGTGACCCATCCTACTTGGTGCGAGCAACACAGCTTTATAGCCGCCTCGCTTTTTAAAATACAAAAGTAAGACAAAATAACAAATGGCCATAAAAAATGGAACAACGGCAATGACGGTCAGCGCATAGCGCTTGGCATTGTCGCGGATTGTGGCGACCAATGATTTTTCCTGTGGTTCTAGCTCGTCGAGCTTTTGCGGATCGAGCGCCTTGTACGATCCGTATATCGATTGCTTTTCCAGCGTCACCACTTCTTTATAGACTTGTGGATTCTTTTGCTGCAATTGCTCATCAATATGGTTGTCCTGCAAAAGTCCCAGAAGCGGCGTGCCGAGGATGCCCACACCGAGCATGCCGATGGCGGTTATGGAATTGAGCGTCAGTGCACCGCCGCGCGGAAATCGATCCGCGACAATGCCGAGCGTGGTGGGCCAGAAAAAGGTTTGGCCGATGGCGTAGAGTGTCGCAGCCAACAAAATCCAAAGTCCTGAGACATTGCCGATGAAAAATAGGCCGACAGCCGCGCACAGGGCACTGACCACAAGAATTCCAATTGGGCCAATACGACTGACAATCGGTCCTGTATTGAAACGCAGAATCATCATAATGAGTGAAGAATAGACCAATACCCAGCCACCGTCGATATGAAAGTTGCGCTCCATCACGGGCGTCATGAGCTCCTTGATCCAGGCATCGGTGGCCAGCTCGGTAGTGGCGAGCGGAAACATGAGCAGAATGAGCACGATGAATAATCCGCGGCCCCAGGAATTTAAATAGATGCCAAGCGGGATTAATAAAATGACGGTGAAAAGCAAAGAGAGTCCGAGCATGGCGACATCCGACCAGCCTACAAACGCCCAGCCAAGATTGGCAAAGATGTTCATAATCTCTTTGGTGACCAGCAGAATCACCACAAAAAAACCAATGATCCCCATTTCGCGCAGCATGTCGCGATACGAGACGCCGGCCAAAACGCGTTCGCTAGGCGGGAATTGAGCGCGCATCAACATAAGGCCATAGACCACAGCAGGCACAAGAATCAATCCAATCACCCAGCGCCAGGGAATGTCATTGGGCATCAACCGGCCGATAATGCCTGTGGATTTCATGGACAGCGCCAACAACGCGCCCAGCAAAATGCCGCCGGCCCAACCGGCATGCAAAAAGTTGAGCCACTTGGTTTTGTTGCGCGGAAACAGCGTGGCCACCGCGGGATTTATCGCAGCTTCCACCGTGCCGTTGGCAATGGCAACCAGCAAGGTTCCCAAAAATAGCCACCAAAAGTTTTGACCGAGCACAATCATCAAGGTTGAAATCGTATGACCGCAAAAAGCAAAAAACAGCGCGGTTTTATAGCCGATGCGGTCGATAATCAAGCTAAAGCCGACAATGCCGATGGCGAATGGCCACATGCCGGCACCGAGCAGCCAGCCTTTTTGCGTTTCGGTCAAGCCGAATTCGATTTGGATATCGCCAATGACCATGCCGCGCGAAGCAAAACTAAAGGCGGTGGTGACCAGGGCAATAAAGCACATCCAGAATAGTTTTCTGTGTTGAGCCAAAACAGCGGCGTCTGCATCACGTGGTCTTGCCATGTTGTTCTCCCAACTGACTCAAATTTCTCCAATCGTGTTATTATATTTCGAATTTATGTTCGAAAAAAGACAGAAATTGGTGGATCAAAGACCAAGGCCGAGAATATTTCGGTTTTTTTCAACATCCGACTCGCCTCCTGCAAAATCATCAAACGCCACCTCGGTCGTTTCGATAATGTGCTCGGCAATAAATGGCGCACCTTCGGCCGCTCCCTGCTCCGGTGATTTCACGCAGCACTCCCATTCCAAAACAGCCCAGCTCTCATAACCAACTTCGGCCAATAAAGTGAACACGCGTTTGAAATCGACCTGGCCATCTCCCAAAGAACGAAAACGTCCTGCTCGCTGCGCCCAGCCCTGGTAGCCGCCGTACACGCCAACGCGACCGTTTGGATTGAATTCAGCATCTTTGACGTGAAAGGCAGTGATGCGATCACCATACAGCTCGATAAAGTGGCAATAATCCAGTTGCTGCAGCACAAAGTGGCTGGGATCGTAATTGATGCAGGCTGCCGGGTGACCGCTGGTTTTATCTAAAAACATTTCGAACGTAGCGCCGTCGAACAAATCCGAGCCGGGATGTAGCTCATACGCAATCGTGATACCGTTTTCGTCGGCAAAATCGAGCACCGGTTTCCACCGTTTGACCATCTCGTCAAACGCCTGATTTATCAATCCAGGTGGCCGCTGCGGCCATGGATAGACCATGTGCCAGGCAAATCCGCCGGAAAGGACCGGAACGGCGGAAAGCCCCATATGCTTTGAGGCGAGGATGGATTTTTTGAGCTGATGGGTGGCCCAGTCGGTAATTTCAGCATCATTCAAATTAGCAGGATAAAATCCGGAAAATGCGGTTTTGTAGATATTGTTCATGGCCAGGACTTGTCCTTGAAGATGGGCGGCCAACTCGGTGACCTCCAGTCCAATTCCCTTCAGCGTTCCGACCAGTTTATCACAATAATCTTTGGATTGCGCTGCTTTATCGAGATCAATCACGCGGCCCTCCCACGTGGGAATTTGCACGCCTTGATAGCCAAGAGATTTTACCCAGGTGCCAATGTTTTCGAGTGAATTATACGGCTCGTAATCGCGCAGAAATTGCGCTAAAAAAATGGCGGGACCCTTTATGCTTGCCATGATGATTCTCCTCTAATCAAGTGAAACTATCAATCAAATTGTCGCGTGCATTATTGTTTCACATCCATCATACAATCGCGCAACAACCGAGACATTGCCGGGCCATCGGCGCCGGTTTTTCGCAACTCACGCGCGCCGCGCTCGTTCATCAGGTGGACAACCTCTTGTCCGAGTCGCAGGTTTTCAACCGAGAGTTTCATAAAATCAACCGAGTCATCACGATAGGGAAAAAGATCGAGACCGAACCAGCCGTCGTACTTCATTTGATCGAGAACGTAAAGGATGCTGACCATACGCTCAAAATTGGCGCAGCCGGGCGGGATGTCCATGTCGGCTTGCATGTCATTGTCATCCCAGTGCGTGTGGAACAGTTTGCCGGCGCGCAGCACGAGGGAAAACATGTCCTCCACATTTTCACGCGCAATCAGGGCGTGGCCAATGTCGATGTTAATACCGAAATGGGGATCATTCACTTCCTGCACAATCGCCAATGCCGATGCCGTGTTGCCCATCATAATCCAGGAACGCGGCTCAAACGGTTTGGGTTCGATGCAGACTTTGGTGGTGTAGTTGTTGGCGTGCAGATACTCCATGATGTTGTAGACGGAATCGACATAACGGTTGTACAGCTCAACATAATCGGTTTGCAGCATAAAATCGTTGCCGTCGGTAGCTGGCCACAGCACGCTAATGGGCACATTAAAACGCGCGCCCATGTCCAGCGCCCATTTGACGCGGTCAATGGCGGCCTGACGAACTTTGGGATCCGTATCACCCAGCGCACCAAATTTGTACTGTTTCTCTGTCCACGTGTGTCCGCAAAGCTGAACCATCTCAAGATTATAATCCTGCATCACCTTTTCGATATCGGCAGCATTAGATTCATCAATTTCCGTGGGCACGTGCAGTTCAAAACCATCTACGCCCTCGGTTTCACCTATGATTTTAATGCGCTCAATGACCGAGACATCCTCTTTAAATCCATTCACATTAAAACGGTCACGTAGATTGGTCATCCCCCAAATTCCCATACAAATTTTATTCATAATGTCTCTCCCTGCCAAAAAATGGCTCATTTTATTGGATTTTTAAATAAAATCAGGATGAATCCAGCGTTCTGTTTCAAAATTCAAAAGTGTTTCGAGGGTCGATGCCGGAACCACAGCCGTTGCGCCATGCGTGGTTGCCACCAATGCGCCAAGCGCATTTCCGAACTCACATGCTTGCTTTAGCGATTTTCCGTTCAACACATGAATAACGAATGCCGCGGAAAAAGCATCGCCGGAGCCGAGGGAATCTGCCAAGTCAATGCGATACCCCGGCACATAAATGGTTTCGCCCGAGCCCGCATGGCCAAAAACGCCAAATTGCCCCAGGGTAACCAGAACGTATTCCAGATCAAATTCTCCGGCCATGAACTGGCAAAATTCAGGAAAATCGATAAACGGATGCTCCAAAAGGCCACAAAGCTGCATGACTTCATCATCATTTAGCTTGAGGATGTTGGCGGCTGACAATGAATAGAGCACGGTTTTCTTTGAAAAGCAGTTTTTGCGCAAATTGATGTCGAGGAATTTTAGGGTATGGGGTGCCGATTGTAGCAATTTATATAATGTAGACCTGGAGGTTTCGGCGCGTTGGATCAAGGTTCCAAAGCACAAACAATCCGATTGCTGTGCGACTCGAATCAACTCATCGGTGAGCTGAATATAATCGTAGGCCACACCCGGATTGATCACATAATCCGGCATGTGATTGGCATCAAACGTGACATTCACCGTTCCCGTTGGGTGCCTGTTCGTCTGAACCAGCGACATATCCATATTCAGTGATTCGGCTTGTGTCCGAGCTTTTTGGCCGAGTTCGTCATCACCCAAGCTGCTGACGAACAGTTCCTTGTCTCCCAATGAATTGACGCGATAGGCAAAGTTGAACGGCGCACCGCCAAGAATGATTTTATCGGGAAGCACGTCCCAAAGGATTTCGCCGTATGACAGGATGGTTTTTGGCATATGGTTTGGCATTCTGTTAAATTATGCGGAATTCCGGAATCGTGATATCTAATTTTTCACACTCGCCCAGTCCTTTTCAAACTGCGCCAGACCGGAATCGGTCAAATTGTGTTTGTATATCTGAAAAAACAGTGCTGGCGGTACCGTCACGATATCTATGCCGTTACGAAAACACGCCATCACATGGTTTTGTGTTTTCATGCTTCCGGCAATAATTTGCGATTCGTAATCGTACTGCTCGCGCACCAGCGCGGCATCTTGTACCAGAATCTCGCTCTCATTGCCAATGGCGTCGAGTCGGCTCAATACGATGCTGATGTAGCTGGCACCAGATTTCATCGCCAGCCAGGCTTGTGATGAGGAAAAAATCATAGTGACATTGCACGAAATGTTTTCGGATTCGAGCACGGGTACGGCTTTGAGTCCTTCCACGGTCATGGGAATTTTAATGACGATATTAGGCGCGAGTTTGGCTAGCTCGCGAGCTTGTGTGATCAATCCTGTAGCTTCATCCGCTACAGCTTCGACGCTGATTGGCCCAGGACAAATCGAACAAATCTCTTTCACCACATCGAGAAACGGTCGGCCTGTGGCCGCAATGTGCGATGGATTGGTGGTGACGCCGTCGAGCAGTCCGGTGTCTTGTGCTTGTTTAATGGCGGCAACATCGCCGGTATCAAGAAAAACTTTCATGTCAGCTCCAATAGTAAAAAACTATGCGTTCTTTTCTAGCAAATCTTTTAATGTTTTTATTGTAATCGTTTCCGGTCCGCGCTCGCCTAATTCGGGTACTACGATATCGGCTTCCGATGTATCTTCTTTTTCAGTGTAATAGTTGGTCGTGACGAGGCATGGAATTCCTGCTGCTTTGGCGGCAAGCAGGCCAACCCGACTGTCCTCAACCACCACGCACTCTTTTGATGAAAGATTGAGCGTTTCAAGCGCCAAATTGTAAATCTCAGGATCCGGCTTTTTATGGGATACCACATCTCCGGCAAGGATAGCGGCAAAATGCTTCCGGCGTTCCGGTCCCAGCAGGGTCTCGACAATCAAATTCACAGCACGCTCGTTGGATGTCGAGCACACGGCAAGGGTGAGGCCTTCGACAATGGCATCATCGACCAGTCGCGCCACCCCGGGCCGCAATGGCAGTTCGCCGGATTCGATAATGTTTATAAACAGATCGGTTTTTAAGCGGTGCAACTTTTTGATAAATGCGTCACGGTCTTTTACGCTTTCGGGCCACCCCACCTCATTTAAAAAATGGCGTATGCGCTCTTTGCCGCCGGCCACTTGCAGGAGTTTATGGTATTTCTCCACGCTCCATTCATGGGGCAGGCCTTTTTCTTTAAAGGCTCGGTTGAATGCGACGCGATGACCGTCCTTTTCGGTATCGACGAGCACACCGTCACAGTCAAAAATGATTGCTTTTAGCACGATAGACTCCTGTGTTAGAGGAGAATGGAGAAGGGAAAATGGAGCAAGCTGATGTACTTCTCGATTCGCCTCATTTTAAAATTATTCAAATTTTTATAAAAATGTTCTTAT
>CAYPZM010000031.1:0-24146 GCA_964414825.1 uncultured Cytophagia bacterium
AATCCCGCGCGAACCAGTTATCGTTATTTGCAGCACTGGATGACACATCCTTATTTGTGGAAAGATTTGCAGGGCGGCACGCTGAAATCGTGGGGCGCTAAATCCTTACAAGAATCCGGAAAAAAAGGCGAGCCGCTTTTGGCCGGCGATGGATTTGCGCGCATTGGTGAAAGTTCCGGCTCGACCAACATTTTTCTCAACTCGGGTGTGGATGAAGCCTGGATGACCGGCATTTTGCTCGGCGAATCTGTGATCGATCTTGCGAAAAATAAACAGCCTTTTACTCAAGAAAATTTAAAAAACACATATGTGAAAAAACGCCGCGAAAGCTGGCTGGAAAAAGAGGCACAAATTGCCGACAGCGCTCGAGATGGATTTCAAAAAGGCTTTTTCTCCGGATTGTTTGGCATGGGCCTGACCATGATCTCTGGCGGCAAATTTAAACTAAAAACCAACGTCAAAGCAACGCACGAGCGCTCGGCCAATCTTGAAGAGTTTTACAAAGGCCGTATCCCGGCTAAAGAAGTCAAGCGCATTCAGAACGAGTCTTATGTCAAAGGCGTAGCTGCCAGCGATGCTTTGATGAACCGCGCCGGCTGGCCGGAAATCCCTTACGACGGTCAACTGCTCATGTCACATCAGGATGCCCTATTCGCCGGTGGAAAGGTGCAAGCCGCGCCCGGATATAAAGATCACGTTGTATTTTTATTTCCACATTTATGCGAAACGTGCGAAAACAAACTGTGTATCGAAATCTGCTCCGGACAAGCCATCACCCCTGGAGAGGATGGCATTCCCGAATTTGATCGTGAAAAATGCATTCATTGTGGTGCCTGCATGTGGAATTGTGTCAAAACCATTCCCGGCGATCCTACCAGAACGAATGTTTCGTTTCAAGCCGGGAGTGGGGGCTTGCACTCGGTGGAAAATTAGATGCTTGATACTCGATCTATCCTTTCGTTTGATTCCTTGCAAATATCGAGTATCGCGCATCCCGTATCGCAAAGTTAGGAGTTCTTTATGCCTTTACAAATAGTTGTCTGCGGAAGTGTCGTTCCGGATCCGCTGCAAACGTTAATTCCGGTGCAGACGCCGGATGGATTCGGCTTAAAAAATGAAATGATGTTGCCGCACGTGCTCGATCCCTGGGCGGCCCATGCCCTGTATGAAGCGGCCAATCTCGTCAAACAGGTGGAGGGAAAAGTCTACCTGGTGAGTCTTGGTCAAAAAGCCAAATTGCAGCAAACCATGATGACCATCGCCCAAAAAGTGCCATTTGAATTGGTGGCGGTCGATGGTTCGCAAAGCGGATTCACGGATTCGGTTAAAGTCGGTGAAGCACTGGCCAAGGCCATAGAAGCCATTCCCGGCCTCGACACCTCCAATTTGCTGGTCTTTGGCGGTTGGGAATCCGCATCGCGTGCGGCTGGCACGACCATGCAAGTTATTGGTGAAAAGCTCGGCATCGTGGATCAGTTCCAGGGCGTCGATGAGATCAAAATGAATGACGATGGATCGTTCCAGGTACTTGAGCGCGTGGAAGGCGGAACGCATCAAGTGTCCGTGTGCGCCGGAGCGCCGGCGGTGCTCGGCTGGGCAACAGGTAATTTGTCTGAACCGCCGAACAATCCCCAAGTGGGCATGATGAATATGCGCACGGTAATGCCGGCCATACAAAAAGCGCAAGCCGCGCCCATCAAGGACGAATCGTTAACTCTAAAGAAGGTCGAGGTTCCTGCACAGCGGCGTGAAACAAAAATAGTCAAAGATATGCCGCCGGCTGAGATTGCCAAAGAACTTGTTGAATGGTTGAAAGAATAGAAATGATCTTGAAGCCCTGACAGGGTGGGCGAAATACACAAAAAAGGTGTGAATTATGGAAAACGTCTTATTTTTATCGCATACAGAAGAAAACGGGCAATTGTCGCGTCATGCGCTCGAAACCCTTACCGCTGCCTCGCAAATTGCCACCGGACTTGGTGGCGAGTTGATCGTCGGGCTTTATGGCGGTTCCGTAAAAAACGCAGTTCAGCAAGTCACCGGAAAAACGCTCACGGTTGAAGGTGAGGCATTTGCCACCCCTCGTTACGCCACGGATGCCGCTGCCGCCGAAGCGCTGTGCAAAACCGCCAATGCTGCCATAGTCATGGCACCCGGTACCTCGCGCACCGTCCGATTTTTATCGGGAGTTGCAGCTCGCTTGAACGGCAAAGTCGATGCACACATTACTGGCTTGAACATAGATGACGGTCTGACGCTTCATCGCTGGTATTATCGCCAACGTATGCGTTCTGAAATTACACGAGCGGATCGGCCCTGGTTTATCGCCATAGAACCAGGCGTGTTTGATGCGTTTTCCGGCACTGGCGGTACTGCCGAAGCCGTTTCGGTGGATGTCGATGCAAAACTGACCCGGACCACAGTTAAAGGAGTTAAAGCGCCCGAAGTTGGCGAGCAAACTATTCGTCCGGATGCCGAAGCACTACTAGTCGCTGGCGCCGGTTGGACCAAAAAGCAACCCGATGGCCAATCGCATACGGACAAAGCTGCCGAGCTTATTCTCGGCTTTTTAAGAAAGTCCGGGGCCTCGCTCGGTTCCAGTAAATCGTTGGTCGATTTAAAAGGCGAAGGCCAATCCGTGCTGCCGTTTATGACGCATTTAAACCAAATCGGCCAAACCGGCTCTACACCGCGGCATCAAAAGGGACTTGCAACCTGCTGCCACGGGGAAGAACCGCACGTGGTTGGCTGGCGGTTCATCAATGAACGCCGCGCTATCAATTTGGATCTCAATTGCGGTTGGGCCCAAGGTAAAGCCGATGTTCTCTATATTGCTGATGCCTTTAAAGTGATGGAAGAGGTGAATAAATTACTCTCCTAGCTCTAATCGAGTTCTATTCAAGCCCGTTTTGTTCAATACAAGACGGGCTTTTTTTTATACATTTTTTTACATCTCTGGGGATTTTTTATAAGCCACACCGATGTTTTATTCGACAAGCATTAGACAATCGTATGTATTTTACTATAAAAGGAAAATAACATGAAAGCTCTAACCAGTACATTTTTAATATTCATTTTCGTCTTGGGCCTGGCCTTTAACAGCCAAGCCATGAAATTGGATGAAGAAAAACTCGGACAATTCAAAACCAATATTGAAAATTCACTCAAGAGCGATAACGACGGCGTGCAATTTGGGGCATTATTTTTATTGTCACGATTAAAATCGGATGTTCCGGGCCACGATTTGACCGAATACAACCGGCTTTTGAATCGGATGGCCGATCGAGATGATTCCGAACTGGTTCGCATTAATGCCAAGATGACCTATCTTTATTTGAATGAACCCGAGTTAGTGAAAGAGGTTCGAGTGTTGGATTGCGAAAATCCGTTGGTTTTCTACTCTCAGCTCTACATTGCCAAGTATAACAAAAAATTTGATCTGGAAAATGTGAACAGTGTTGATCAGATTAAAGAACTTGTCGACCAAATAGAGGTTCTTGAAAGCGAAATGTAAATCGCATCACTAAAAGCCTGCTTTCGGCAGGCTTTTTTTATTTACTCCTCTTGCACTTTATCCTTCCGTCTGTTATCTTTTATAAATTTCAATATTGCTCTAGGAGGTCCCATGAACATTCAACGTTTATTCCTGTTCCTCTTTATTCTGGTGTTGCCACTTTTTGCCCAGGAAAATAATCCGATGGTGCTCTGGTATCGGTATCCTGCTGAAGAATGGACCGAATCGCTACCCATCGGTAATGGCCGTTTGGGCGGAATGATATTTGGCGGCGTAGAAAAAGATCTAATTCAGCTCAACGAGGAAAGTATGTGGACAGGCCATCCTGTTGACCGCACCACCTCCGGCGCCTATAAAGCATTTCAAAAAGCCGGAGAACTGCTTTTTGAAGGACAATATGTTCAAGCTGAACAGGTGATCGCTGAGCAATTTATGGGAAAGCGCCTGGAAGGTGGCACCCACACCTATCAGCTATTGGCAAATCTTGAGCTTGAATTTGATCATGACGAATTTACCAACTATAAACGCGAGTTGGATTTGCAGACGGCGCTGGCAACCACCCAATACCAAAGCGGCGACACAACATTTACGAGAACCTACTTTTCTTCTCCTGCTGACCAGGTGGTTGTGCTGCATTTGAAATCGAATCAACCTGGAGCGTTGCAATTTCATGCCTCGTTATCGCGTCCCGAAGCCGCGATTGTTGAAATGGTTGGTGACAGCAAAATCAAAATGTATGGACAATTGCGTAACGATGGCGTTATTTACGAAACTCAATTGCAGGTGCTTACAACTGGTGGCACGGCTAAAGCGAGCAGCAAGGGTATACAAATAGAGCAGGCGGATGAAGCGACGTTATTGCTTGTAGCAGCGACAAATTATCGCGGCGGCGACCCGCGCCGCATGTGTTTTGATATGCTGGGCCAAGCCTTGCACAAACCGTACGACACGTTGCTCGCAGATCATATTCGCGAGCACCAACGCCTGTTCAATCGAGTTTCGCTGGATTTGGGCGCGACGGCTGCTGCTAATTTCCCAACCGACGAACGGCTGATGGTTGTACAGGATGGCGGCGTGGATCCGCAACTGCTGGCCCTGTATTTTCAATATGGTCGATACCTGCTTTTGTCCAGCTCGCGTCCAGGAAATTTGCCTGCAAATCTGCAAGGCATTTGGGCCGGTTCGCTTGCACCTCCTTGGAACGCCGATTATCATATCAATATCAACATTCAAATGAACTATTGGCCGGCGGAGCTCACTAATCTCGGCGAATGCCATTATCCTTTTTTCGAATTTATAAATGATCTGAGACCTCGTGGGCGCGAAACCGCTCAGCATTATTACGACAGCGACGGTTTTGTCGCGCATCACACCACGGATGTCTGGCACTTTACGGATCCAATCGGCAAACCGATTTACGGCATGTGGCCCATGGGTGCGGCCTGGAGCACACAACATCTTTGGGAGCATTTTTTGTTTACCGGCGATACGACTTTTTTGCGCCAAACCGCATATCCTATCTTAAAGGAAGCGGCGGAATTTATGGTGGACTATATGGTAAAAAATCCCGACACCGGATATTTGGTGACCGGCCCTTCGACATCGCCCGAAAATCGATTTAAAACTCCGGATGGTCAGGTTGCGCATTTGGTGATGGGGCCGACTATGGACATTCAAATCGTTTACGATTTGTTCAGCAATTGTATTGATGCGGCCACTGTTTTGGGCGAGCAGCGTTTTGCGAAAAGGTTGATGAATTTGCGATCCCAATTGCCGCCCATGCAAATCGGTAGCGATGGCCGTTTGATGGAGTGGCCGGAGGAGTTTGAAGAACCCGAACCCGGCCATCGGCACATTTCCCATTTATTTGGTTTACATCCGGGACGGCAAATTACGTTGCAGCACACCCCGGAGCTTGCAGGAGCCGCGCAAAAGACGATCGACTACCGTTTGCAGCACGGTGGCGGACACACCGGATGGAGCCGCGCGTGGATCATCAACTTTTTTGCGAGATTGCAGGATGGCGAACGCGCGTATGAAAATCTGTTAGCGCTATTGCGTAAATCGACCTTGACAAATTTGTTTGATACGCATCCGCCATTTCAAATTGACGGCAATTTCGGCGGTGTATCCGGTATTTCCGAAATGCTCCTCCAAAGTCACGCCGGCGAAACACATCTACTCCCGGCGTTACCCAAAGCATGGGCAAACGGAGAAGTAAAAGGCTTGCGTGCGCGAGGTGGCTTTGAAATTGATATGCGCTGGGAAAATGGCCAGATCGTTACAGCAGTGGTGCGATCCGAATTGGGCGGTAATTGTCGCATTCGTGCGGCGCGACCGTTTCTGGTTATCAATGCAGCGGAAGCTGTGGCAGAGGGCGAAAATCTTAATCCGTTCTACGCTATTCAACCGCCTGTAAAAGCGCGAATAAAAAATCAAGATGCTGTTACGATGTTGGATGTACCGGAAGGATTTGTGGTGGATTTTGAAACCAAACCCGGCGAAATATTTACACTGTTGCAAAAAAAATAGCGTTTTTCCGGTGGGTTGGCGACCGCCGAAAAAACGCTTTGGTTTAGTAAAGATAGGTTTAATGATTTATTCACCGGACGGCATTTGCCGGCCGATTTTGCATATTAACGAAATGACAGGAGTTCTGTCACTTTAGCAAATCTTGTTTAATGCGGTCGTATTCGTCCTTGTTGACATCGCCGGCCGCATAGCGACGATCAAGCACATCGCGCGCGCTTTCATGTGGTTGGCCAGCTTGAGTTCCCGTATTTTGCACCAGGCGAAGCAAAAGCCATACAACCAGGGCGGCAATGACCAACCATACAATCCACAAATATCCGCTCATAACGTTGTAACCCCACTGTCCATGCATAATCTCGCTCGCTCTTTTTTCATCTTGTCTTTGTTTGAGCAACGGAGAAGCGTAGGTAAATTATTCCATCCGATCCCATAATGTTGCAAGCTGTGCTAACTGCAAGTGGCACGTTCTCACATTAGCTGATTTTTTTATCGCGCTCCATTATCAACTTGTCGATTTTGCCAATATCCTCATCAGATAATTCCAAGTCGCCGGCTTGAGCCGTTTCATCCAACTGCTCCGGCTTGCGGCCTCCAACAATGGCAGCGGTCATTTGCGGATGGCGCAATGTCCAGGCGATTGTAAGCTGCGCCACAGTTATGCCGCGCGCTTTTGCCATTTTTTTCAATTCCTCCACCAATTCCAAATTCGCCGAAAGTTCGGGCTCTTGAAAGTGGGAATCCCGACGTCGATGATCGCTATCCGGAAGCTCGTTTATACGCTGGCGGTCATATTTCCCCGTAAACAGTCCCTTGTATAAAGGGCTGTAACAAACAATACCGATCTCCTGGTTCTCGCAATAGTCCAAAATCTCATTCTCGATATCGCGCCTGATCATATTGTATGGCGGCTGCAACGAGGCGATAGGATGAATGGGCTGGCAGCGCTGCATATGTTTGATCTCAAAATTGCTCACACCTCCATAACGCACTTTGCCCTCTTGTATGAGCTGCGCGACGGTTTCCCATCCTTCCTCAATATCTTCTTCGGGACGCGCCCAATGAATTTGATACAGATCAATGACCTCAACCTGCAACCGCTTTAAACTCTCTTCCGCTTCTCGAATCACGCTGTCGCGTTTGAGTTCGGAATAGAGCGCGCCCTTGCTATCGCTTTTACGGCTGCATTTGGTTGCCACAAACGGCTTCTCGCGCATTCCCTTTAATGCTTTGCCAACTACTTCTTCCGAATGGCCTAAACCGTACACAGCAGCCGTGTCGACCCAATTAATGCCCAACTCCAGCGCATGATGAATGGTTTTAATCGACTGCTCGTCTTCTTGTGGGCCCCAGCCGTATTTCCAATCCTCACCGCCCATAGCCCAGGTACCGAGCCCAATAACGCTAAACTGCACATCCGTGTAACCCAACTTTCGATAACGCATAAATTTTCCTTTTATTTTGCTTTTCTGATTTGTGTTTTATAAGTTAATACTAGTAACAAAAATTGCAATTTTTTCAAATCCATTCTTGTTGCGTCTAATATGAAAAATTTTTTTAAAAAGATTTCCACTTTTTTAAAATCGTTACATCAATTCATTACCCGTGATATTTGGCGCCAAGACTTTAGCAAAGTTTCCACCGTTCAAAAAGTAATCTCTAAACAGATTATTGTTGTCTATTTGGTAGCGCGATCATATGTTGAAGATCGACTGCCGGTCCGCGCCTCGGCTTTGGTCTATTCGACCATGTTGTCCATTATGCCGCTGCTGGCCGTTACCTTTTCTCTGTTTAAGGGTTTTGGATACCACAAACGCATTGAGCCCAAACTCGTGGAGTTTGTGGAGCCATTAGGACAAAACGCGGTAAACTTTGTGCCTAAAATTGTCAACGAGCTGGATACACTCGATTTAACCGCATTTGGTTTTACCGGCCTGGCTATCCTGATTATTTCCGTATTTTCGATCATAAACAATGTTGAACGCGCCTTTAACGACGTCTGGCGCGTAAAAAAATCACGCAGTATCCAACGCCGATTTGCGGATTATGCCGGGCTGTTTTTAGCGATTCCTATTCTGCTTTTGGGCATTCCTTCCATTAATGCATATCTGCAAAGTATTCACTTGTTTCAGCTTGTTCGTCAGGCTCCTGGGCTGGAATGGCTCATCACCAAAATTACGCCGCTCATTGTGGCATGGTTTGTTTTTGCCTTTCTTTATATATTTGTGCCGAACACCAAAGTGCGCTTTAGTTCCGCCCTCATTGGGGCGCTGGTTGCGGGAACACTGTGGCATATTGCCAATTCTTATTTTACCGGCTTTTTAATAGGGGCTTTCCAAGGTGGCATTCGACAGGCTCTTTATGCCGGTTTTAGCGCATTTCTTTTGTTTCTCATTTGGTTGTATCTCAGTTGGACGATTGTACTGTTGGGCGCAGAAATGTCGTACGCACACCAAAATCAGAGCAAAATAACATGGGATATCCGGCGTAAGCAATATAGTTATGCTTTTTCGGAAAGCTTGGCTATTAAGATTATTTTATTTGTCGGCGAGAGCTTTCTAAATGGAAAAGATGCGCCATCTCATGATGAGATTTCAACTCAATTAAATATTCCGGAACGCGTGATGAATGAAGTGATTTCCACGTTGGTTGAGCTGAGGTTTTTGTATGCGCTGGATATTGACAATCAAAACGAGAGTTACACGCCAGCGCGCAGTTTGGACAACCTCACCATTAAAGACATTATTGACGGTATTCGAAATCGCGGCATGGTTGTCGAGTATGAAAGTGAAAATGATCCATTTCGCACTGTTGTAGCGGATATCGAGCATAAATACGATAAACTGTTGGAAGACACGTTTGGAGACCAAACCATTCATGATCTTTTAACAGGGGCTCGCTCGGATTCGTAATCTCTCCGTAAATTTCGCAGAACAAACATTTAGGGGTGGATGTTATGCGAACCATCATGTTGCTGTTGCTGTTGAGTGCTTGTGCTCAGTCGCAAATCATTTTATCCGAAATTATGTTTAATCCGCAAGGAAACGAGCGTTATAATGAGTTCATAGAGCTTTATAACTGCAGCGAAACGGAATCAGTGGATTTGCAAGGTTGGTTGGTGAGCGATGGCACAAAATTCAATCTAATTTTGCCTTACGAAGAGTCGGTTCTCCCTCCGCAACGGTTTGCCCTCATTTTGGTGCCCAATTATTTTGAGAACAGCCAAACTTATGATGCGGAAATCCCGGACGAAACGCTGCTTTTGACGATTGATCGGGCGCAATTGGGCGCATACGGACTTAAAAATAGCGAAGGTGAAACCGTGTCAATTTTTCAGCCGGATTCCACTCTGGTGGATGCACACACCTACACACCGGATAATGACGACGGCTACTCTGAGGAAAAAATTGAGCTCGTGCCCGAACAGTCGGATACGCTATGGGGCAATTCCGTTAAATTAAACGGAACCCCGGGCTATCAAAATTCTCTCACTCCCGAGCCATTTGATTTGTCGCTGTCAACAATTTATGTTGAACCGCATTTTCCTTCCACTAAAGATAGTCTCTATTTTTATTATGTGATAAAAAATGTTGGCAAACGTGTGGTGGATGTTTTTGAAATTCAACTTTTTGATCTGGAAAATGGGGGCACGTTGCTTTTTAAAGAGACTTTTGATTTCCCAATAACGCCAAACGATTCCAGCTATTTTACCATTGCATTTCCTCCATGGCCAGCGGATGAATACCGTTTGCTAGCTCTTGTCCGTCATGAACATGACGGCAAGGCATTGAACGATTCGCTTGTTCTGAATTTCGAGGTGCAAGCCACCTATCCGCCGTTTTCCGTGGTTATTAACGAGATTTTGTACGATACAAATGAAAAAGATGAAGAATGGATCGAAATTTATAACGCCTCGGATTCGACTATCAATTTAGACGGCTGGAGCATCGCAGACAAACGTAAAACCGTTCAACTGGATTCTGTTGTCATGTTGTCACCTGGACAGTTTTGCCTGTTAGCCAATGCGGACATCCCCAATGTTCCGCAACATGTACCCATCCTTGTGTCCAAACTGCCGGAATTGAATAACAGTGGCGACGAGATCGTGCTCAGAGATGCGTGCTTTGCCCGCATTGACAGTGTGGCGTATACGGCATCCATGGGCGGAGATCGCCTAATCTCGCTTGAACGACTTCGATTTGAGGACGATTCGACGGAACCGACAAACTGGCGCATCTGCACCGACTCTTTGGGATGCACGCCGGGGCGACATAACAGTGTCAGTCCAAAAGTAAATGACGCCGCAATTGAAAAAGCGTCTTTGCGCACGATTCCGGCAAATCCGGTAGAAAATGATAATGTGCGATTGGAGATACAGGTTAAAAATGCAGGGCGTCAAAACACAGAAAAGTTTGCGGTACGACTGAGCTATCAACACAATTTGTCAACCCAATGGGTTCATTTGAGTGATGTAGCTGTGCAAGGTCTGACAGAACGCGAGACCTGTACTGTTCAAGCGGACTGGCCTTGTATTCCACCGGGCGTGTTCAAAATAAAGGCTGAGATAGATTGGCCGGACGATCAGCGCAGTGAAAACAATGTCCTCCTCGACACTTTGGTGGTGGGATATGAACCGCAGTCGCTGGTTGTGAATGAAATCTTTTATAGCCCTACAGAAGAATTTTGCGAGTGCATCGAGTTGTACAACACCCGCGATATCCCCGTGAATTTGCATGGCTGGGTCTTGTCTGATGCCGACACGTCAAAAAGCACGAAAATCACAGATTCCGAAATCCTGTTCGATGCTGGAGAATTCGGCGTCATTGGCGACGATTCTGTTTTGCTGGCGCTCGAACCTGCACACGTGTTTGTTCTCAAATCTTTTCCATCTCTGGCCAACGACAGGGATCACCTGTTGTTGTTTGATGGCGTAGGTCATAACATTGAAAGCGTCACGTACGAGAACAAGTGGGGAGGATCGCGAGGGCGTTCTTTGGAGCGCATCAATCCCTTTATTGATGCTGCGGAGCCGACGAACTGGACAACCTGCGTTGAGCCACAAGGCCATACCATGGGGCGAGCAAATAGCGTGTTTTTCGAGCAACTTTCGGAAAAAACTACGCTGGACGTTTCGCCGAATCCTTTTTCGCCGGATGGCGATGGACGCGATGATCGAGCGGCTATCTCTTATTTATTTCCCGGAGTTACAGCCAGGGTGAATCTGAAAATATTTGATATTCGAGGACGGCTGGTGCGTTTTCTACTGAACAACGAACCCAGCAGTGCGCAACGCACTGTGTTTTGGGATGGTTTGGACGATGAAGGCATTCGCTGTCGTATGGGCATTTATATCGTGTATCTCGAAGCGCTCAGCAACAGCGAATTGTGTGTCGAACGAAGCCGGGCGACGGTCGTACTTGCCGGCGCTCTTTAGTTTTCTTGTTCCCCTTGTTCAGCTTGCTGTTCAATCTTTTTAATAAATTCTGCCAAAGAATCGGGATTAAAGACAAACGATGGCACTTGTAACGAGTCCATCATGGATTTCTGCAATTTTTGCATTTCTTGCATAAACAGATCACGCGCCGGGGGTGGAATGGCAGGCATGACAAATTCCAGACCCATTTCTGCAAGTTCCTGGATCTCTTTCAATTCTTCATAGCGCAGCATATTTTCGCGTTCCAGCTCACGTAATTCCCTGCGCAACTCGTCATCTATTTTTGAGCGGTCATGGTGTTGGAAATTGGGCGGAACGACCATAACCAAACCGGTGCTGTCTCGATCAAATAAAATTTGTTTGCGAAACTTGGCTTTCACCGAGTCCGAATCCATCAAGCGCTCCATCCTTTTTTGCATATAAACCATTTGTTTAACTTGATGCGCAAATCGTTCTTCTTCAGTTCGCGAACGAATGGAGCGTCTTTTCTTTTCATGTACAACTGTGGTATCCATGGAAAGCTCCAACATGGCTTCGAGCTTTGCCGGTGGAATTTCCTCTTGATTCATTTTCATAGTCAGTCCCGCACTCACAAACTCTTGCATCTGCGTCGTTGGAACCTCGTTATTTTCAGCCTTGTCGATGAATTGGTTCATTTTCTGCGCCAAACGTTCTTTTTCCGGGCCATCCGGAACCATGGCCAACAACTCGCTTCCAAACATTTCGAGCGATGCGCGCAAAATATTCTCTTTTACCTCCTGCTCTTGCACAACCAGAAAAAAGATTCCCGATGAAATAGCAAGAACAATAGTGGCCAGCAATACTTTTTTTATAAATCCCACGATATCAACTCCTTAAAACAATCCTTAAATTGGACTCGACAATGTAACACAAGTTTCACTCAGTTTTATTGCCGGGAACAATAACCTTGAGCGCTCCTGGCAAAACCGATACGGTCAACGTCGATCCTGCATCATGGACTTCGCCATCAAAGTGAAACGGCCCCGGCTTTTCTCGAATAATTTCCAAGCTTTTTGCTTGATACCGACTATATTTGCGCAACTTTACCACGCCACCCGTGAAGAGTTTGTAGAGATTCGCTAAAACATACCAAGTAGGTGCGCGGTGCATAATACAAATGTCCAACAAACCGTCGTCAAATCTGGCTTCGGGAGAAATAATGGCGCCACCGCCCCATCCTTTTAAATTGGCAATTGTGACAAACAGTGCTGTGGCAATGGTCTGCGTGTCATCAAATCGAATGACAAATACTTCTGGCTTGTATGAAAAATATTCTCGAAATCCAATGGTGAAATATGGGAGCAGGCCGCGCACCTGCTGTTGATTGAATATTTTGCCCACTACGGCGTCAAAGCCCATACCTGTAACGATGAAAAATATCTTATCCTCAATACGTGCCGCATCAATGGTTCTCAGGGCGCCGGATTTGAGAACGTTTGCCGCTTTGGTTGGCGAGAGTGGAATGTGCAGCCCACGCGCCAAGCCATTTCCCGATCCCAGCGGAATAATTCCAAGAGCCGTGTTCGTATGAATCAGTGCCGACCCAATCTCGTTGGTTGTGCCATCGCCGCCCATGGCAACAACGGCGTCATACCCAAGGTTAACGGCATCCCTGGCTAGTTCGTGAGCGTGGCCCGGATAAGAAGTTTCGGAAAACTCGAATTCAAAAGCATCCTCAAAATTCCATTCGATATATTTGTGGATCAGTTGTTGAGTCCGCACTATCCCTGATTTGGGATTGCGGATAAATCTTACTTTTTTCAAATTCAAAATTTGCTCTCGATTTGCCATACTCTTATATTAGTTGTGATACGTAGTGCGAGGCGAGGCGGATTCAACTTATTTTTTATTGACCTGGGCAACAAAAACCATAATGCCACTGTGATAATCGTAAGCCTGTTTTTCAAAACCGCCATACACCTCCAGAAGCGTAAAACCTGCGCAACGCAGCAAAGCTTCCATTTCGTGTCTAAAAACATAGCGATATTTCATAGTCGCAGAAGTTTTGGAATGGCTATCGATATAAGTATTGGTGATGTTTAACAGTTGATTTTCAGGCTGGTGCTCGACATAAATATCGATGGCGACGCTGCTCTGGTCCTCGGCCAACTCGTGCGGCTCCACCCGGTCTTGCCATGTAGTTTGAGACATAACATCGTACAGCGGCACGAACAAGTCCAACGCCAAAATGCCGTTTGGGGTTAAATGATGTCGAATATTTTCGAGCGTGGCGAGCTGGTCGTCCATATTCAAATTATGCAAAAACGCTCGAAACGGCATAACGCACAAAGAAAAGTTCTGCTGAAGATCAAAGTTCCGCATGTCTGCCTCCTGGAGCACAATGCGTGCTTGCTCTTCCTTTGAACGTTCGGCAACTTTCTGTCGGGCAGCCTTTAACATTTCCAAAGAATTGTCAATGCCCCACACTTCAAAGCCGTTATGGGACAAATCCAAAGCAACCCGCCCGGTGCCAACGCCAATTTCCAGCACGGGTGTACCGAAGGTTTCCGCTATATCCAGATAAAAATCGAGATCATTTTCTTTATGACCGTATTCGAGATCGTAAAAGGGGGCAAAGCGGTCGTAGGGTGCAAATGTCATAATGTAAAAACCTCACGTGCAATATCAGAGAGAAATAAAAAAAGCCGCTGATTAAAAAAAGCAGCGGCTCTATAAAGCATTAGTAATAGTGGCTTATACGCCCATAATCTCTTTTTCTTTTTGTTCAAGCAAGGTATCAATTTTTTTCACATAGTCATCGGTCAACTCTTGAACCTCATCCTGAGCATTGTGCATCATGTCTTCGGAAATCTCGCTGTCTTTTTCAGCTTTTTTCAATGCATCGTTAGCATCCCTGCGGATATTGCGGATGGATACTTTGCCTTCCTCGCCGACTTTTTTTGCCACTTTGACCAGATCTTTGCGCCGCTCTTCGGTAAGTTGCGGAATAGGTATACGAATGACAATGCCATCGTTGGTGGGATTCAAGTCGAGGTCCGACTTTAGAATAGCCTTTTCGATTTCGCCGAGCATATTTTTTTCCCACGGCTGCACTACAAGTAGTCGAGGTTCGGGAGCGCTGACATTCGCGACTTGTTTGACAGGCATTTGACTACCATAGTAATTCACAGAGATTCCATCCAGCAATGCCGGCGTGGCTTTGCCAGTGCGTAGTTTTGCAAAATCGTTGCGAACGGCATCGACCGCTTTTTCCATTCGCTGTTTGGTCTCTTTTTTTAAATTGTCAATCATAATTCTCACCACCTACTTTGGTTCCAATGTTTTCACCTGTTATGACCCGTTTTAAATTTCCCCGTTCTTTCAATTTGAACACAACAATGGGCAAGTTGTTTTCCATACACAACGTAACGGCAGTAGTGTCCATCACACGCAACCGCTTTTGAACCACGTCCATGTACGAGAGGCTTGTAAATTTAACCGCGTCCGCGAATTTCATTGGATCTTTATCATACACACCATCCACTTTGGTTGCTTTAAAAATGGCATCGGCTTCGACTTCAATAGCCCGAAGTGTGGCCGCCGTATCTGTAGTAAAATAGGGATTTCCGGTGCCAGCGCCAAATATGACCACACGATTATTTTCCAAATGCCGAATAGCACGGCGACGAATAAACGGCTCGGCCAGCTCTTCCATTTTAATGGCGGTCATGACACGCGTTTGCAGACCGTAACGCTCCAGAGAATCTTGAAGCGCCAAGGAGTTGATAACCGTAGCCAGCATTCCCATATAGTCTGCGGTGACACGATCCATGCCGCGAGCACTGGCCGACAGGCCACGGAAGATATTTCCACCGCCAATAACAATGGCCACCTGAAGACCCATTTGAACGATTTCGTTAATCTCCTGGCTGATCTGATCCACCGTTGCCGGATCAATTCCCAGGTCTTTCTCATCGCCCATCAGCGCTTCACCACTGAGCTTGAGTAGAATTCGATTGTACGCCGATTTCGCTTCCGTCATTGTGTCTATCGCGTTCCAGTGTGGATATAAAAAGAGCGAAGGGTTAAGCTTCGCTCTTTAGTTTTCAAATTTTTATTCACCCAGTTCAAATCGGACAAAACGGCGGATCGCCATATTTTCGCCCAATTTGGAGATAATTTCTTTAAGATATTCGGAAATTGTTTTATCCTGGTCTTTGACAAAAGGCTGCTCGAGCAAACAGTTTTCTTGATAGTATTTTTCAAGCTTTCCTGTAATCATCCGCTCGATGACGTTTTCAGGTTTTCCCTGCTCCCGCGCTTGTCCCCGATAAATTTCAAGCTCGTGTTCCACAATTTCTTTGGGAACATCTTCTCGTTGAACTGCAATCGGTTTTGCAGCCGCAATTTGCATAGCTACATCTTTTGAAAAGTTCAGAAAATCCTCTGTTCGTGCAACAAAGTCGGTTTCGCAATTAATTTCAACCAACACTCCCAAGCGACTGCCCGGATGGATGTAGGATTGAATGATGCCTTGTTCGGTTGCACGACCGGCTTTTTTATCTACTTTTTGCAAACCTTTGGTTCGCAAATAATCAATTGCTTTTTCAAAGTCACCATTGGTCTCGGTCAGCGCTTTTTTGCATTCCATCATTCCAGCGCCTGTCATGTCGCGCAACTTTTTTACCTCTGCTGCCGATATGGCCATGGGTTGGTTTCTCCTCTAAATAATTGTGGGTTAAATCCGGTTCAAACTCAGAACTATTTTTCGGTCTTTTCATCTACGTACGCTTCAGCGCCTTCATTGGCTTCCATCGCTTCAGCTTCTGCTGCCGAACGTAATTCGGTTTGGCCCGCCTGAGCGTCTGTGATAGCATCAACAAGAGCATGGGTTACAAGATTGATCGCTTTAAAAGCATCATCATTACATGGGATGATGTAATCGATGGGATCGGGATCGGTATTCGTATCGCAAAGCCCAAATACTGGAATGTTCAATCGAATTGCTTCCCGCACGGCAATGGCTTCTTTTTTCGCATCCACGATAAAAATAGCTGCAGGAAGGTGATTCATATCTCGAATACCGCCCAATACCGTGTTAAGCTTTTCCTTTTCGCGTTCAATCTGCAAAATTTCTTTTTTGGTGACCTTGTCATAGGTGCCGTCGGTACTCTTTTTCTCTAAATTTTTCAGCCGTTTTACGCTCTTTTTGATGGTGATAAAGTTGGTCAATGTTCCACCCAACCAACGCTCTGTTACGTACGGCATGCTGCACCGCTCGGCTTCCAACTGAATGATATCTTTGGCTTGCTTTTTTGTACCCACCAACAAAATATCGCCACCCTGTTGGACAATTTCTTTCATTGCTTGTTGTGCCTTTTGCAGGCTGATTAGCGTTTTCTTTAAATCAATAATATGAATCCCATTACGTTCCATAAAAATGTAGGGCTTCATTTTGGGATTCCATCTGCGCGTGAGATGGCCAAAATGGCATCCCGCTAACAGTAGATCTTGAATTTTTACTTCTGCCATAATTTTCCTCACATTGGGGTTGATCCGCCATTCTCCTGTGGTATATGTCCCGATTCGGGCACCCCGTGTTCAGCGGAGAATGTGTGATTTGCCAATTGGTATTGGCATTACCGTTTCGAGAACTGGAAGCGTTTGCGTGCGCCCGGTTGACCGTATTTTTTACGTTCGACCATACGAGGATCGCGCGTCAAAAAGCCGCCGCGTCGCAAAACCGGTTTGAGTTCTTCATCGCTTTTTACCAAAGCACGGGCAATTCCCAACAAAATAGCGCCAGATTGTCCGGTAAGCCCACCGCCGGTGGCAAAAGCTTTAATATCCACTTTGTCGAGCATTTCCGTGGCCACCAAAGGCTGCTCGATGATCATCTTGAGTGTATCGCGCTTGACGTATTCGAGCAACTCTTTGTTGTTTACGGTAAATTTGCCATTTCCCGGTTTCAGATAGACGCGTGCGGTAGCGTCTTTACGTCGACCGGTGGCATAAAAATAAGTTCCTTTCATCGTTTCTCCTTCATGCCTTCAGAACTAGAGTTCTAATGTTTCCGGTTGTTGTGATTCGTGCGGATGAGTAGACGAAGCGTAAATTTTCACATGCTTGAGCAATTTGCGACCCAAACGATTGCCGGGCAGCATGCCTCGTACAGCCTCTTGGAGAACAAATTCAGGACGTTTTTCCATCATGCGGCGCAGTGGCGTGGCTTTCAATCCACCCGGGTATCCGGAGTGGCGATAGTATACCTTTTGATCCGCCTTGCGACCAGTGAGACGAATTTTGTCTGCATTGACCACTATTATATAATCACCAACATCGGCATGCGGCGCCCATAGGGGTTTGTGTTTGCCGCGGGCAATGTGTGCGATTCTTGTGGCTAGGCGCCCTAAGACTTGTCCTTCCGCATCTACCACATACCATTTCCGTTCAACATCCTGTGGTTTTGGCGAGTATGTCTTCAAAGCATTATCTCCTTTAAAAGTGTTTACACAAAGACAGCGAATTTATATAAAAAATCATAAAGATGCAAGATTTTTCTGGGAGTTATCAATGCGTTAACGAACGATCTGCTTATGGGATTTCCTTTTTTGTCAAAGCTTGAAAGACGAGGACGCGAAGTAGTCAACCCCAAGACGATCTTTTTGAGCTCACCCAAAAATCATCAAAATTGATTTTGCATAAAATAATGGTTCTTTGAGGGCTCAAACTAATTCGTGAAAAGCAGCCCCTTGTTTACAACCCCAAACACCTTGCCCGGAAATTCCATGCCATGATACGGAGCATTACGTGATTTGGATTTTGATTTTTGCAGATCGTAGGTAAAATTGGCGTTTGGGTTAAAAATGGTCAGGTTTGCCATTTCACACTTTTTTAATTGTGGGACCGCCAGGTTGAGGATTTTACGCGGAGCGACAATCATGTTGTAAAGTGCCTGCTCCAATGGCAAAATAGTGCGCTGAACCACTTGTTTTAAAACAATTCCCAACATGGTTTCCAATCCAAGAATGCCAAATGGTGCAGCATCAAATTCCACATCCTTGTCTTCGAGGGTGTGCGGCGCATGGTCCGAGGCGAATACATCAACAACACCTTCTTGAATTCCTTGCTCTAAAGCGGCAATATCTTCGCGAGTACGCAGCGGCGGATTCATTTTTAAATTTGTGTTAAATGATGTCAAATCTTCATCGCTAAATAGCAGATGGTGCGGCGTAACTTCACAGGTAATAGGAAGCCCTGCTTCTTTGGCGCGACGAACCAGCTCGACGCCTTCTTTAACGGACATGTGCGCAATGTGCACGGCACCACCGGTAAGCCGAGCAAGTTCGATATTGCGCGCAATTTGAATGGATTCGGCAGCATTGGGAATACCAGGAATGCCAAGCTGTGTGGACATACGGCCTTCGTTCATATGCCCGCCATGCGCGAGGAATGGATCTTCGCAGTGGTCAATTAGAGGCGCGTTGTACATGCTGGCGTATTCAAGAGCATTGCGCATGACAGTGGTGTTGAGCACCGGACTGCCATCGTCAGAAAACGCCACGGCGCCGGCGCGAATCAACTCGGCCATTTCGGTAATTTCTTTACCCTGGCGATTTTTCGTAATCGCCGCCACCGGATACACCTCCACCAACAAATCATCCGCTTTCTTTTTTATAAATCGTACAACTTGCTGATCATCTATCGCCGGTGTTGTGTTCGGCATGCACGCCACACCGGTAAAGCCGCCAGCGGCCGCAGCAGCGCATCCGGTTTCGATGGTTTCCTTGTCTTCACGACCCGGTTCGCGCAAATGCACATGCATATCAAACAAGCCGGGAACCACGATATTGCCGGAAATGTCATGAATAGTACCTTTAAAGCTGTCTTGTTCAATTTTTCCGATAGTGTCTATTTTGCCATTCACAATGACAATATCCACTTGCTCACGTTTCCCGGTTGATAAATCGAGACGTTCGCCTCCGCTTAAGAGAATTTTATCAGCTTTATCCATAATATAAATCCTTTAGGATTCCTGGGCTTCCATACCGCTTAATAGCACCAAAACCGCCATACGCACGGCAACTCCGTTTGTAACTTGATCCAAAATGATCGACGCATCCGAATCGGCAACGTCGCTGTCCAATTCGACACCGCGGTTGATCGGGCCGGGATGCATGATGATGAGTTCTTTTTTAGCTTTTTCGATTCGCTCTCGGGTGACACCAAATTCTGCGTGGTATTCGCGAATGGAGGGGAACAACCCGGTTTCCTGTCGCTCCAGTTGAATGCGCAACACGTTAAGCGCATCGGCCCATTCAATGGCTTCATCCAGGTTATAGGTTACGTTTACTCCCATGTCGGTAATACCAGGTGGAATCAATGTGCGGGGCCCGCACAGCAGCACCTCGGCGCCCATGGTTATGAGACCGCGAATGTTCGAGCCCGCCACGCGGCTATGTCGAATGTCACCAATAATGGCAATTTTTTTACCTTGCAACGTTCCCCAACGCTCCCGCAACGTCATCATATCGAGCAGCGCCTGAGTCGGGTGCTCGTGCTGGCCGTCACCGGCATTAATGATTTTTGCGTCTGTACACTGGGTTAAAAAGTAGGGTACACCGGCGGCCGAATGGCGAACTACAATCATATTGATGCGCATGGCCTCGATATTGCGCACCGTATCTCGCAGCGTTTCACCTTTTTTTGCAGAGCTGGTAGATGAAGAAAAATTGACCGTATCGGCAGAGAGGCGTTTTTCTGCAAGTTCGAACGAAATCCGCGTGCGCGTCGAAGGTTCATAAAACAAATTAACCACGGTAATACCGCGAAGCGTGGGCACTTTGGGGATAGATCGATCCAAAATGGGTTTTAAATTTTCCGCCGTATCTAATATTTTCGTGATATCTTGAGATGGAACCCCTTCCAAACCGAGCAAGTGGGAGCTCGATAATGACATCTACTTTGCCTCCTTTGGAGATTCTACCAAAAGCACACAATCCTCTTGATCGACTTCTTGCAGTCGAACTTGCACCTCCTCGCCAATGGATGTGGGAATGGCTTTGCCCACATAATCCGGTTGAATGGGCAATTCCCGATGACCCCGATCCACCAAGACGGCCAACTGCACGCTGGATGGTCTACCGATATCCATCAACGCATCCAATGCGGCGCGCGAGGTTCTTCCGGTATACAACACATCATCAACCAAAATCACATCCATATTATCAATTTTAAATGAAATTTCAGTGGCGCGCACTGACGGCTGCTTGAGCCGCATACGAAAATCGTCTCGATATAACGTGATATCCAAAACCCCAAGCGGCACGTCGTTGTGCTCAATGTGACCAATTTTTTTCACCAGGCGTTCGGCCAGCGTGGCGCCGCGCGTTCGCACGCCAATAATCGCCAAATTCGATGCACCGTCATTACGCTCAATAATTTCGTGCGCCAACCGAGTTAGGGTCCGTTCCAACCCTTCCTTGTCAATAATGGTGGCTTTGACTTTTATATCCAACGGATTTTCCTTCCTGTGTACGTCAACTTAAGAAATTTAATCATTTTAAAGATAATGAATGACAGAATCAAGATGTTTTTCGAATCCAGGAATGGCTTGATTTTTTGGAGAATTATGATTAGAATCGCTTGTTTGCAGCAAGTTCACACGATCGAGTGCTTATGATTCCTTATGGAAAAATGTTTTATACCGGCGAGGTCATTCTCGTTTACATTGATAATGAACCTGGTTTTTTTGCCCGAGTGGAAGAGGTCAAGCCGGATCAAAAAAAAGGCTGGTGGCAAATCAGTTTTCTTATTTTAGCTATCCCCCTGAAAAAAATGACCTGGAAGCTTGATGACGAACAGATGCGCGGCCAGGAATTTACCATGAATAGCGTGCCTATGCAGATTAAGCGAGTCGAGGCGCCGGAAGAAGAATATTTTAAAACATCCAAAGAGGGTGAAGAAAAAAAGAAACCGGGTAAGGACAAAGGGGGAAATGTGATCTCGATGTTTGATGAAGAATAACTCTTTTTAAACTATCCCATTGAATCACAACCATTCACCTCCTTTATTGAATCGCTGCAAAGCCGCAGTGCCAAAGTTTTCCTCCGCTTGTTTTAACTCTTCCAAAATCTGTTCAAAAGCCTTCCCTTGAGCCAAACGCGCAGTAGATATGAGTGTTCGACATTCATTTTCATCCATAAATAGTGCTGCGTCCAATAGAGCTCGCTGCTCTTCTTCAGGAACGACTAAAAATCCGTGTTTGTCGGCATGGATGAGTTGGCCCGGCTCAACTGTGCGGCCAAACACCTCAACCGAACAATTCCAGCGCACCGGATGCACGTGAGCATGGGCAACACACAGTCGGCGTGCCAGCGCTTTAAAGCCGGCGTTGTGCATTTCATCCACATCGCGAATCGCACCATCTGTTATCGTGCCAACGCATCCCAATGCGCGATGGATATTCGAGTTGACCTCGCCCCAGAATGAACCGTAGGTATCGGGCTTGTCCAAATCCTGCACCACAACAATTTTAGGGCCAGGAAGCCCTGCCACATAACGGCGATATTCATCCCAGGCATCGGGATTTGCTATGCGATGCTCCGGATTTCCAGGCTCGACGACGATGGTCACCGCATAGCCTACCATCACGCCCATAGTTGGCATAAAATCGCGCGTTTCCTCCAGATTAAATCCATCTTTTCCCGGATTTTGTTTTGTAATTTGCTCCCATCCATTATATATAGTGGGGGTGTTCCAGCGTTTAAGCTGCAACAGTTCAGAGTGAGTTAATGGTATGGACATAGAGTCTCCATCAATTCCGCGAATTTGCAAAAACAGGCTGAATTTTGCCAAAATTGTGGTGAAAGGTGTGGCTCTTTGTCTAAAGGATCAGTTGTAATGAGACGTCATGCTAACGTTTTTCCAGCCGGAACCAAAAATCATACATGGCTTGGAGAAGCTTTTCGGAAAGTTCAACTTTGCTTCCTGGAAGCACGCTGTCCATATTGCAAAACGGACAAAGAGCGGTAGGTCCGTTAAAATCATCCATCCATTGTGTGATTTCGCGAGTCGGGAAGGTTCTTTGGCAATAAAAACATCCCGCCTCTTTGCTGTTCTCGATCCATTCTTCGTTGTTGGTGCTGTAGGAATGGATGTCCTCGAGATAGTCTTCGTTAAATGATTCCATAATACATTCTTAGAATTGGTTAATTACACCACTTTAGGGTATCGCGATGTCGAACTGCAACTGGTACTCTACCAATTTATTCTAAACAGATAAAAGAGTGAATTGATTTCTTTACACGCCGCATTTTTATATTTTAAGCGTAACAGCGAATTTCGTAAACCCGCGCTTCGGCTGCTCCATTTGTGGATTGGATATAAAGCTCAAGTGCAACAAGATCAACCGGTTCAAATTCGTGCCGACATACGCGCTGATAGTTATTTTTCATCTGCACCAGCGTTTTTTGTTTTCCATCTGCCAATTTCCCAACCAGTTGATAATCTTTGACCGTTTCGGGCTGCGGCGCACGAATCACCCTTTTGGTAACCCAATTACTGGCCGAAAGAGTCAATTCGCGCGAGAATCCACTATCAAAGGTGATTTGCACATGAGACACACGTTGTGGTTGCGGCCATTGCAACTCAATCCAGGCGCCATCCGGTGTCATGGGAACGGCCCAACGGTTGTCCCAGGAGTCGGGCATGTCGCGCACCTCGCCATTAATGACATGCTCGGCAAGTGCGTCTTTATATGCGCCGGATGCTGACACCGATGCGGATCGCGCCAAATCATTTAAATCCTGGTTTTTGATCAAACGGATGGATTGATCGTCTCGCAGCAGCGTCTGCTGAAGATTGGACAGCTTGTCTTTATGGGCCCGGAGTTGTTTCGGAAGAATGGACTCTCGCGCACAAAGCGCGGCCGCTGTTCCGGCGGCCTGGCCAATGGCACTGCAGGTGGCCATTACACGAGTTGAGGTAAATGCCACATGCGAGCAACTGATATTGCGTCCGGCCATCATCAAATTGCTGATATTGCGCGAGTACAGAGAACCTAGCGGAATGTTGTACACCTCGGGCACGGCAATGGATTGGTACGGCTTTTGGTCTGGCGCGTCAAAGCCTTCAGGCGGATGGTCATCCATGTTCCAGCCGCCAATAGCGACGCCGTCGTCAAAATTCTTCCAGGCGCCTTCAAGATCGACCTGAGTCAAAATAGAATCGCCCATAATGCGGCGGGATTCGCGTTTACCGGGAATCATGCCCACGGTTTGCAAGGCCCAATTTTTTGCGCCAGGAAATTCACCGCTGTTTTTGATATAATTCCACACACCCAGCACCACGCTGAGTAGCTCAAAACGCAATTGTTCGTTATCGCGAATGGTGTCGTACATGCCGCCGAGCTCGATCCACCAATAGCCATACTCCCATGAACTGCCCAGACCTCGGTGTACAAAATCTTTTTTTGTTAATTTGCGCGCCCATGGTGGTGCGACAAATGGAATTTCCTGGTTGTGTTCTTGCGCGGTGAATAGTATGCTGGAGCCCTGGGTGCGCGAATCCGCTTCTTCCATCCCCAAACGTTCCGCAAATTCCAGCGCATCTTCTCGTCCCACACGATAGTCGGCACCGGCCTCCAGAGCCAAGCGACTGTCGCCGGTGCAATCCATATAAATATGCGCTTTGACCTGGTAAATGTTT
>CAYPZM010000032.1:0-11431 GCA_964414825.1 uncultured Cytophagia bacterium
AACAGCTTTTTGCGATGCTCATACTCAATGCGCTCCGGATGCCATTGCACCAAGAGGCCAAAACGGTCGCTGGTGAATTCGAGCGCTTCGATCACGCCGTCTTTTGCCCGAGCCACTATTGACAAATTATCGCCAACCTTTTTGACGGCCTGATGGTGATAGGAATTGACGACCAGGATGTCTTGTCCCAGAATCGAATAAAGCAACGATTCCCGTTCCAGTTTGATCTCATGTGTAACTCCACCCTTTTGCCGATGTATGACACCGGCATTGACTTTGGATGGGAGATCCTGAATCAACGTACCGCCGCTCATCACATTGGTGAATTGGCAGCCGAGACAAATACCAAACACCGGTTTTTCCGTGGCAAGCCAGGCATCGATCAGCCAGCCTTCGAACCAAAAGCGTTTGGAGCTGAGAGAATCAACTGTCGAGTGCGTTTTCTCACCATAAACGCGCGGTGGGATATCGGCTCCACCGACCAGCACCAGGCCGTCGAGCGCTGCGACGTAATCCAAAATGGCGCGTTCGCTGCGCACCGTGGGAAGCACCACAGGCGTTCCACCCGCTTCTATCACCGCGTTTACATAACTCATATTGGTGCGAATTTTACCGACAGTATCTGTTTCGGTTGATTCGAACACGCTGGTGATACCAATGAGGGGCCGCGTCTGTGCAAAGACGCTGGCTACGACCAATAGATAAAGACACAAAAACTTTATACAATTCCGCCGCATAACTTACCTTTCGATTTGCTCTTTTTCGACAAAAGCGTGTGACGGAGTTCCACGCAAGAGTCCCTTGCTCTCCAAATACGCCTCACAACGCGTCATAATGCCGGCGTCGTTGCTGTGGTCGTCAAACTGCAAAGTAAGGTACGGAGCGCCCATCGCATCTCGGACAAAGTGTTTAATGTAGGAATCCGGGCCGCATTTGAAATTGGTAAAATAAATGACGTGCAAGTTTTTTGACTGACCTGCATAGGTGACAGCTTGCAAAATTTTTCGCCCGTAATTCCAAAACATGTTTTCGTGAACTTGCTGAACCTGAATTCCGGTAAGCGGTAAAAAGTCCATGGGGATCACATCAACGCCGTACGAATCGCGCAATTTATTTGGCACATTCAAATTAACGCCGCCGTCGTAAATGTTATACGGCCGGCCGACAATGACCACGCCCTGGCGTTGTTTATCAGCTAATTGTTTCAACGCCTGTTCACCCGCCTGGCGCATTCGTGTTCGAAACTGCTCTTGTTGCGCATAGGCAAACTCCACCGCGCGATCGCTCGTTTTTTTCGACACGCCCAGACGTTTGGCCACGCCGTGCAGCTCTTTTTTTACATAATCGATGCCATCGCGGAAATGAATCACCGGCATCAATAATTTCTCTACTTGCTGTTCGTCTTGAATGGCGTTACGGATCACCAACGACAACGTTTGGCCCCATGGGCACACCCAGGACTCTTTTTCCGGGGTATCGGTTTCCGAGTTGATGAGCTGCGGCATAAAAATGTAATCGACCTGTTTTTTAACAAGGTCGAGATAATGCCCATGGCCGACGACAATCGGAAAGCACGGTTCGGCCACACACAGCTCACGGCCTTGTGCGGCAAGATTTTTTGTGGTATTTTCGGACAGCACGACTTGCGCCCCAAGAGATGCAAAATAAGTGCGGAAAAACGGGAAACGATCGTAAAAATACATGGACTTGGGAATGCCGATTTTGATACCCAGGCCATCAGGGCCCGGGACATCTTCATGCAGCCATTGTTCATAAAGTCCAAAAAGATCAGGAATGACCGGCTGTTGCCTAACTTGGCGTTTTTTGCGAAAGCGATCCGAACATTTGTCGCCCCAGTAGGTTTTTTCACCATCGATGGTACATTCCTGAATATCGCAATTATTCGAGCAACCTTTACACACAAATTGGCGAATGGTGAATTGCACTTGCGACAAATCAAATCCGCGAAAACGGGTTTGATACGGTTCTCGATGATTTTTTTCCTGCGCCAGCAGCGCTGCACCAATGGCGCCAACGACGCCGTTATGCGGCGGCACGACAATCTCTTTATCCAGCACCGTAGCAAACGCCGCAGCTACCGCAGAGTTGTACGCCGTGCCGCCCTGAAAATAAATGTGGTTGCCAATGCGCCGACCGCGCACCACACGATTGAGATAATTTTGCACGACCGCGTAGGCGAGCCCGGCAGTAATGTCTTTGACCTCGCGGCCTTGCTGCATAAACGCGGTGACGTCCTTTTCCATAAACACGGTGCAGCGCTCGCCGAGGCGAATGGGCTTATCCGAGCTGAGGGCCAGATTAGCAAAATCGTCCTTGATGGAAATGCCGAGCTTGCCGGCTTGCTCTTCGAGAAACGAGCCGGTGCCGGCGGCGCAGGCTTCATTCATGGCAAAATCCACAACAATGCCGTCGTCAATGGCGATAAATTTGGAGTCCTGGCCGCCAATTTCAAAAATCGTATCGACCGGTTCATCAAACAATGTTTTGGCGACGGTGGAGGCGCCGGTTTTATGCGCTGTGATTTCATCATGCACGGCATCGGCGCCGACGAGCTCTCCGATGAGCTCGCGCCCGGAGCCAGTGCTGCCGACGCCAAGAATTTCAACCTTGTTGCCCCATTTTTCCAACCAGCCGGCCAATTCACGCTGAACCACCTGAATGGGCTTGCCTTCCGTACGCGTATAGATTTCGTCGATAACTCGCGTCTGTTCATCAATGAGCACTAGATTGGTACTGACCGAACCGATATCAAGTCCCAAATAGGCGCGGATGGGACAAGTGGAACCGGTGTGATCGTATTGTCGCTGGCGTTGATTTTCAAAACGAACGCGCCGGGTGTCCAATTTAAAGGAAGAGGAGATTTTGGCGGTTTCAGTTTTTTGCTCAACAGCAAGCTGCTGAACAGCTTCGCGAGACAGAAAAGCACCGTTTAGCAATGCCGCACAACCAATAGCGGCAACATGGGCGTGCAAATCGGGCACTATCAGCTCCTCTTCCGCCAAATCAAAAACAGTCTGCACGGCCTGCATCACACCGCGGTTGGCCGCCACGCCGCCGACGAACACAACCTTGGGTTCAAGATGCTTGCCGCGCAATACCGTGCCTTTATAGTTGCGCACCACGGCCTCACACAAGCCTTTAAATATAGCGCCGGGTGAATAGCCGCGTTGCTGGGCGTGAATCATGTCGGATTTGGCAAACACCGAACAGCGGCCGGCAATGTTGGCGCAGCCTTCAGCCTGTGCCACAATGTTGCCAATATCCTCAACATTGTAATTCATGCGCACGGCTTGCTGATCGATAAATGAGCCGGTTCCGGCGGCGCATTCGCCGTTGCGCTCGTAATCGAGAATGCCGAGTTCCCGAGTGTACGGATCAAACTGCACTTTGATATAGCGCGAGCCGTCACCACCGATTTCCAGAATAGTTTTGACTTCCGGCACCAGCTCGACCGCGCCGCGGGCAATGGCCTTAAATTCGTTAATATACGGAGCGCCCAGCCGTTTGGCCACCAGCTTGCCTTGCGAACCGGTGATGTTGAGCAACAGCCTGGCATCTAGCGGGCTCTCTTTGAGTATGTTTTCCAACAACTGTTGCGCCGCTTTGATGGGCTGGCCTTTGACAGGCAGCGACGGGAGTATAGTCAAAACCCTGTTTGGGTTAGAATTTGAAATATGAAGTTCAACAACAACCTTGTTCGTTTCGTCAGTTTTAGGAGCAAATGCATCTCCAACCCTGACAGGGTTTTCCCCGGGCGCGATAACCGCCAGCTTGGCGCTCACCGAGCCGATGTCCAAACCAATATATATGTCTTTCAATGTTCCCTTCCACGCTTACTACAAAAAGAATCCCTGGTTCAGAAGATAAGAAACCACGTGTTTTGATTCAAGTTGAAAAGCGGCTTTTGTGAATGGCGCTCAGAAGCAACTTTTAACGGACTTTGGAAGAATGTCCGAGATCATTGCGCGTCCGGGATAAATATCCCGGACCATCTTGTTGTGGCGTTGCTAAGGTTCTCCAGGAATTCTATTTTACGCGTTGGCCTTTTACGTTTTTTCTTGACATATTTTCAGTTTTTTTTTATGTTTGCGACAAGTATTCAGGGAGAAAGAATATTGTTCGACAAAGCTTTACGGATATAACGTTCCAAGAGCAAAGCATTAATCCATTGTAAAAAAATCAGGGAGGCCAAATGAATCGTTGGATTATGTTATTCGCATTGTTGTGTCTGTGCTGTTCGACGCTGCAAGCCGCCGACGAGATGCAAATTGATGTTTATGCCGGCAGCATCAGCCTGTTGAGTTATGACGGCAGTCAAGCCGGAGTTCGATTAACCTGGCCGTTGAAATCCTGGCTAAGAATCGGGTTGGATGTGGCGACGGAAATAACGCTTTCGGACGACCTGCCAGGGAATCGCACCTACACCGCATCCTTTTTGCGCTCGCATCTTTTGCTCCAGTTCTCCACATCGTTGGGCAAGTTTGAGCCGTACATGCTCGGCTCATTTGGCCGGGATGTGGTGGGTGAAAATCCGCAAGGCTACAAACCGCCCCCCTATTCTCCAACACCGTGGTTTGACAGCCAATGGGGCGCTGCCTGGAAGGCGGGTGTGATGTTTCATTTATCGAAATTTCGGATAGGCGCCGAATTGGGCGGCGGCACGTTGGCAACGGGATTTACAGATTATAATGTGGTGATAGGATTGGCTTTTTAGTTTTTTTTGAGTAAAGCCTCTCGGACACATGTCCGAGTCCATTGCCCGTCCGGGATATATATCCCGGACGATCTTGTGGACTTTATTCGGATGAATGTCCGAGTTCATTACCCATCCGGGATAAATATCCCGGACGATCATGACGCAATCCGATGCAAGTCATCGCACTCCAGTTAAAGCTTGGCTGCTGGAATAAAAAAAGCCTGCCCCTCAATTCAAGAGGCAGGCGGAAAATTATTTTTCGAGTTTGCCCAATGTTAGGGCGCTGGCGCAACACTTTGCACAGCCGCCTGGGCATTGACGCGGCCTTGGGTGGCAATGAGATTGGTAAAACTGTCCAGCGGATCGACGGTGGAATACAATGCGTTTATCTGTTCAGCAACGGTAAGGTCGGGATTCACCGACAGCAACAATGCCGCAACGCCGGCAATGTGCGGAGTCGCCATCGACGTTCCGGAGAGCTCAGAGTAGCCATCTCCTGGCACCGTGCTCAGGATATTTTTACCAGGTGCGGCAATATCCACAGTTGTAGGCCCGTAGTTGGAGCCGGGCGTTGCGGCTGTGGCACTGCTGCAGATAAATCCGCAATCATCGCCGCCACCGCCGATACCCCACAAAGCGCGGCTATCGCTATGATCCGTAGCCGCGACTGCCACTACATTGGGCACATCGTAATTCGAAGGATAGTGAGGTATGGTGTCGTTATTCGTACCATCATTTCCGGCTGCGGCCACAAACAGGACATTACGATCATTGGCATATTGGATAGCATCTTCCGTGGCTTGCGAAAAGCCACCGCCGCCCCAACTGTTGCTCAAAATATCAACGCCCATATCCGAGGCGTAAATAATCGCATCAATCGCATCGGCAGTGTCACCACTTCCACGGCTATTCAAAAACTTGAGCGGCATCATTTTCACCTGCCAATTGACGCCCACTACACCAATGCTGTTATTGCCCATGGCGCCAATGGTTCCGGCACAGTGCGTGCCGTGCAAATGATCATCATACGGGTTATTGGTATTGCTGATAAAATTCCAGCCCTTCCAGTCATCAACATAACCGTTGTTATCATCATCCACACCATTGCCGGTTGAGGGATCGTTGGGATTTCCCCAGGCGTCTTCGCCAGGATTGGTGTAGATGTTCATGGCCAAATCTTCATGAGTATAGTCAATGCCTGTGTCAATCACTCCCACGAGAACAGATTCACTGCCCGTGCTAATATCCCACGCGGCAACGGCCCGGATATCCGCTCCGGATAGTCCGCCGGATTGGCCGAGATTCTGCATTCCCCACAGCTCATTAAAACGGGCATCATTAGGAACCGCTTCGATGGTATAGATATAATTAGGTTCCGCATAAAGCACATTCGGCATGTTCGTAAATTCATTTATGGCTTCTTGAACGGACAGTTCGGCTGGAAGCTTGGCCTGATACAGGTCGAGTTGCGGAATGGCTTTGATAGGCTCTGCCCCCACTTGTGCCAAAGCGGTTTGTGCGGCTTGGGAATTGATGCCATTACTAAAACGCACCAGTACCTGGCCGTCAACAAATTCCGGCGCATCCGGAGAATTGATGGCAGCACTCAGTGAAATAAATATAACGCCAAGTACGATGAGATATAGACCTTTACGCATAATTATACTCCTTACTTAAAGTCTATGAAGCTACTACGGTTTAATATCCCCAAAACGATTCGGATTTAATTCGAGTTGGATCGATGCTCTCCTTTTCAAGAACAGTGTGCATGCTAGTTACCATGGTAGGCGGTCCACAAAGATAAAACATAACCTTGTCCATATCGTCAACGTAATCCCGGATAAAGTCATTGTTAATGAACCGTGTTTCTCCGCTCCAGACGCTTTTGTGCTGATCTTCGTCCGGCATCGTCGGAACATACTTGAATATGTTGCAGTGTTTTTTGCCTAGCGTTTTGAATAATTCGTGAAACGCTGCCGCACCTACATAACGGTTCGAGTACAATAATGTGATGGACTGAGAAACGTTTCGATGCAGCGCGTCCAAAATCATACTTTTAAATGGTGTACTGCCAATGCCTCCGGCAATAAATACGGCGGGCAACGTTTCATCAAAAATCATGTCTCCCATCGGGCCGATAAATTCGACCTCTTGCAAAGGCCCTTCCAGCAGCGTCCGTTTAAAGCCGCTTTCCGAAAAACGCGTTGTAATGTGCAATAGTGGCTCGTGCGGCGCGGATGACAGGGTAAAGGTGCGGCGCGCGCCTTTTTTGTCTTCAAACTGTAAATTTGATAACTTTATATTGATGTGCTGCCCGGGTTTGAATTCAAAGCCAGCCGGGCGCTCAAAATATAAAGTTGCTGTATTCTCGGCAATTTGCTTGCGGTCTACCAGTCTCGACGAGTAGGATTGTGCCATGGGCGCGTTTTGATTTTCAGTTTGGACTACCGTTTTTTGCGTGAATTAATCCCCCGCAATAACAAAATCGACCAGGTTTTCATTCCGATCAACCCGATCGAGCCTTACACGGACGGTTTGTCCTAATTTGAACTCGCGTCCCGAATTTTCACCATACAGGCGATAATTTTTTTCATCAATGATATAATAGTCATCACCCAATGATGAAACGTGCACCAATCCATCAACCAACAAATCGGGCAATTCTACAAAAAAGCCAAAATTGACAATGCGCACGATCAATCCATCAAACTCTTCATTGAGATGGCGCTCCAAATATTCGATTTGCTTGAGTTTGACGCTGTCACGCTCGGCTTCCTGAGCATGGATCTCCATGTCCGTGGATTTTTTGCAGATTTTTTCAATATCCTTGTAAAAGGCGCCGGTGACATCAAAATCTTTTTGCAAATACTTTTTTAATAGACGATGAACAGTCAAATCGGGATAGCGCCTGATAGGCGAAGTAAAATGGGTATAATGGTGATAGGCCAGACCAAAATGACCGATATTTTGCGTGCTGTACTGCGCTTTCATCATAGTGCGCAACAATTGATTCTGAAGCACATGCGCGGCCGGATGCTCTTGAAACTGTTTGGCAAGTTTCTGAAAAAAGCGCGGCAGCAGGCGCGCCGGCGGCGTAATGCTAATTCCAAACGCCTTGGCAAGCTGCACGAGCTCGTTTACACTTTCTTTATCCGGTTTTTCGTGAATACGATAGACAAATGGCAGTTCGGTATCCAGTTTTTTCTTGAGCACAATGGCAATATGTTTGGCTACGGTTTCATTGGCCAGCAGCATAAATTCTTCGATGAGCCGATTGGTTTCCAGCCGCTCGCGTTTACGAATTTCCAGCGGCTCGCCTTTGTCATTTAAGGGAATTTCCACTTCAACCGTATCAAAATCAATGCTGCCGCGTTGCTGGCGCTTTTTAATCAGCACGTTCATCAGCGCACGCATCTGTTGCAATGTTTCGGAAAACGGGCTTTTGAGCTCGCCATCTAAAATTTGTTGCGCTTCTTTATAAGTAAATCGCTTTTTGCTGTTGATGATCGATTCGCGAATATCGTACGAGAGCACTTTGCCTTTGGGGTTCAAGGTAACCAGCACACTGAATGTAAGCTTGTCTTTGCTCTCTTCCAAACTGCACAACTCGTTGGAAATGCGTTCCGGCAGCATGGGAATGACGCGGTCGACCAAATAAACCGACGTTCCGCGATCGCGCGCCACACGATCCAGCGCGGCTTTTTCTCGCACATAATAACTCACATCGGCAATGTGGACGCCGAGGCGCCATTTGCCGTCTTCCAGCTTTTCCAGGGAAACGGCATCATCAAAATCTTTGGCGCTTTCCGGATCGATGGTAAAAATGGTTTCATCGCGCAAATCGAGTCGCTGCTGTATCTCCTCTTTGGGGATTTCCGCTGGAATGGATTCGGCCTGTTTGAGCGCAAAGTCGGGAAATCCAACATCAATTTCATGGCGCGCTATAACCGAAAGAATGTCCACGCCCGGTTCATCGGCAAAGCCCAAAATCTGCACCACTTTGCCGGAAGGATTCATGGCGTGATGTTCCCACTCGAGGATTTCGCAGATCACTTTTTGGCCTTCTTGCGCATCTTTATCGTCACCAGGCAGAATGATCACGTCGCGCTGAATTTTAATGTCGTCCGGCACGATATATCCGTATTTTCGGCCCCACCGAAACGTGCCAACCAGGGTGCTGCGCGCGCGTTCCAGGACCTCCACAACCTGGCCTTCGGCATTTTTGCCGCTGGATGATGCAAACAGACGCACACGAACCTTGTCTTTGTGCAGCGCCTGGCCCATATTTTTTTGGCTCACAAACACATCTTCACCTTTTTCGCGCTTGATAAAGCCATAGCCTTGAGCATTAACATGCAGATCACCAACAATCTCGCTACTCTTGTGTCCGGCGGAATAACGACCTTTTTTCAATTTGGTAATTTTGCTTTGTCGAACCAGCCCGCGTATGGAATCTCGCAAATTTGAGTATTTATTATGCGGAACATCCAGCAATCGCTGAATCTCTTTGGTTTTGAATGCGCGAAAGGGTTCCGACTTGAGCAGTTCCAGAACCTTTTCCGATAATTTAGCCATAATGTTTCTTTCGTTTTAGTTCTTTATCAATTTCGTACATCTATCACAAACGCCCAATACAAGGTTTTGAGCTTGGGGAACCGTTTGATTAGAGCAACATCAAACTGATCCCATCTATTTGCAAATTTTTTAAAAAACGGGAATCGACTCAATTTTCGCAAAAACAGAAAATATTTGATTTGGCTGCTGGTAAAGTGAGACGCGAATGCGGCAATTTCCTTGTCTGTTAATTGCGAGCCGCCCGGGGATTCAAAACATGTTTGAGGAAGCAAACTGCGCACAAATATTAAAAACTTGAACGGAATGCGCGGCTCTATGAACAAAGCGCGTCCGCCAGGTTTAAGGACGCGGGCGATCTCTTTTCCAGCCAGATCCAAATTGAGATGATGCAAAATGCCAAAACCGACCACGCAATCAAAAGTATTGCTTTCAAACTGAAGATTTTGCGCGGACATGATTTCGGCGGTAATTTTATCATCCACGTGATTAAAAACCGCATTCCGTTTCGCCAATTCGATCATTTTCGGAGAAATATCAATGCTGTTCAGAACCGCCCCGCGTTTTGCCAAATTTACAGAGGTGAACCCATAGCCGCAGCCAATGTCCAGAATTCGTTTATCTGTTACCTGCTCCAGTTGAGAATAGAAAAATTTGTGACTTTGCGGCATCTCCTCGTTTGGATCGTATAAAAACACCTCTTTTTTGAAATCATCCAAATAAGGCGTTGCTTCATCATCATAGAATTGGCGCTCCAATTTATCTTTGAGCGCCAGATTTTCTGTTTTTTTTAGCGGATTGTTGTAAGATTGACGGATGCGCCGCGAATTTTCAATATAATCTTTTAGCCGAAACTGCAAAACAGACTCCCTTTGCAATGATCAAGAATGATCATTGTTCATTATTCATTGATCAAAAGTCTTCTCGTGAGTATTTGATATCGGAATAGCGATCAAAGCGTTCTTTAAAAATGTCGATAATTTCCGCCAGGCGCTCCTCGGTTTTTGCCTCAAAGCGAACCACGAGATTGGGTTCGGTGTTGGAGGCGCGCACCAGGCCCCAGGCATCGCCAAATTCGACACGGGCGCCGTCCACGTCGATGACATTATAATCTTTGCGAAAATCTTTTACTAATTTTTGCACAACGTCAAACTTGACTTCATCAGCACAATCCACACGAATTTCTTCGGTGGATGGAAATACCGGAACCTCTTCGGCAAGCTCGGAAAATGATTTTCCGGAATTGGCGATAATTTGCAGCAAGCGGCCTGAGGCGTAAATGCCATCATCAAATCCGTAAAACGTATCTTTGAAAAAGACGTGCCCCGACAGCTCTCCGGCAAACGGCGCGCCGGTTTCTTTCATTTTGGCTTTTTGCATGGAATGACCGGTTTTCCACATCAGCGGCTTGCCACCGGCCTTTTCAATGGCGTCGGGAACAGTCATGGAGCATTTGACATCAAAAATGATTTGCGAGCCGGGTTTGTTTTTCAGCACATCGCGCGCAAACAGCACCAGCAGGCGGTCGGCAAAAATATAGTGGCCTGTATTGTCTACAGCGCCCAAACGATCGGCGTCACCATCGTAACCAATGCCGATATCCGCGCCTTCGGCAACGACGAGATCGGCTAAATCTTTCATATATTTCGGCACGCAGGGATCGGGCAGGTGGTTGGGAAAATTGCCATCCGGTTCGCAATACAGCTCTATCACCTCATGACCGTAATCGCGCCACAATGGCGGCGCAATGGGACCGGCTGTGGCGTTTCCGGCATCTATGACAATTTTCAGTTTTCGGTCGAATGAAAACTGCTGTTTCAGCATATCGATATATTCCGGCATGATGTCACGCGTTTCGACACCGCCCTCGGCCGAATCAAAATCATTCTTTAAAATCATGTCTTTCAGTTTTTGGATGTCGTTGCCATATACAGAGCCCAGGCCTTCGCACATTTTAAAGCCATTATAGGGTTTGGGATTGTGGCTGCCGGTGATCATGACGCCGCCATCGAGATTCCATTTTATAATGGCAAAGTAGAGCGCCGGGGTGGTCACCTGACCGATAAAAATGACTTGAATTCCTGTGGATTTTAACCCATCCACATAAATCTGTGCCAGGTGCGGCGATGAAATGCGTAAATC
>CAYPZM010000032.1:11441-23459 GCA_964414825.1 uncultured Cytophagia bacterium
GGTGATGCTGCCGTCGACGTTGATGGGGCTAATGCCGTTGATGTCGAGCTCGAGCGTGGAAAGGGCGTTCTGGGTGTAGCCGCCGAGCTCGATGGTTGCGTCGTCGCCGATGACGTGGAATTTTCCAACGCCGGCGTGGCCGACCACCATCGTTTTATGGCCACGTCGCCGCATAAAGGTGCCAAAGGCTTTGCCAAGGTTTAGCACAACATCATCGGGAAAATCGCGATCGACTATGCCGCGAATATCATTGGCTCGAAATATTGACTCGTTCATTTCCACTCCTTTTCCATAACATGCGCAGAACGCGATCTTTTCCGGCCAGGTCTTCAAACACCTGAAAACCGGAAAAGCCGACTTCGGCATAAATGTTTTTTACGCTGGAAGCCTGGCGTTCGCCGATTTCAAAAAAAAGATACCCGTTTGGTTTGAGCAGGGTTGTTGAAATATTGGCAAATTTGCGGTAAAACTCCAGACCGTCATTCCCGCCCAGCAAACTGATTTTGGGTTCGTGCTCTTTGATTTCCGGCTGCAAGCTTTGATATTCCGGAAAACTGACATACGGCGGATTGCAGACGATGATATCAAACGTATTCAAATAATCGGTAGGCCACGGTTTCAAGGCGTCGTGCTCTTTAAAATTGATGGAAACGTCATGCGCTTCGGCATTGCCGCGCGCCAGGGTCAAGGCATCGTGCGATATATCCACAGCCGTTATCACTGCATTTTCAATATGTTTGGCAAGCGAAACCGCAATACAGCCGGTGCCGGCTCCGACATCCAAAATAAATAGCTCGTCGGTGTCGGCAAATTGGTGCTGACATAATTCGATGACGTGCTCTACGAGGATTTCGGTTTCAGGCCGCGGGATGAGAACAGCAGGGTTCACTTTGAAGGGCAATGAAAAAAATTCGGTTTCCCCAAGAATGTATTGCAGCGGCTCGTGTGCCAACCGCCGTTTTAACAGTGCTTTAAATGCAGCCAATTCGTCTGGAATGAGCGGGCGGTCAAAATTGGTATAAAGTTCGATGCGTTCAAGTCCTAAAACGTGCCCCAAAAGTCGCTCGGCATTCAACCGAGCTTCGGAAAACTCTTTTTCTGAGAGATACTCGGTCGTCCAATTCAGTAGGTCAACAACGGTCCATTTTTGCTTTTTTTGTTGATCCGCCACCGGGATTATTCCATGGCTTTTAGTTTTTCTGTACGATCTGCCATTTTAAGTTGATCGGTAAATTCGGACAAGCCGCCTTGTAGCACTTCTTCAAGACGGTAAACCGTCAGGTTAATGCGATGATCCGTCACGCGTCCTTGTGGGTAATTGTACGTACGAATTTTCGCGCTACGGTCGCCGGTGCTCACCATGGAGCGGCGTTCCGCGGTCAACTTGGCTTGCTCCTCTTCCAAGGCTTTTTCATACAATCGCGCGCGCAACACTTTGAGAGCTTTGGCGCGGTTTTTATGCTGCGACTTTTCATCCTGGCACGTCACCACCAAGCCGGTTGGAATGTGAGTAATGCGCACAGCGGAATCGGTGGTGTTGACACTTTGTCCGCCAGGCCCGGAGGAGCGATACACATCGATACGCAGCTCGTTGGGATCGATACCCACGTCAATCTCCTCGGCCTCGGGCAAAACCGCCACCGACGCCGCCGAGGTGTGGATGCGACCGCTGGTTTCGGTTTCGGGAACGCGCTGTACGCGGTGCACTCCGGCTTCATATTTCATAGTGCCGTAAACAGACTTGCCGGTCAGGTTAAAAATCACTTCTCGAAAGCCGCCAATGCCCTGAGGATTCGAAGACAGAATGTCTATTTTCCAGCTATTTTGCTCGGCATAATGTTGATACATACGAAACAGATCGCCGGCAAACAGTCCGGCCTCATCGCCGCCGGTTCCGGCGCGAATTTCGATAATGGCATTGCGCTCATCTTGCGGATTTTTAGGAATGAGAAGAAACCGTAGTTCCTCTTCCAGCTCTTCGCGTTTTTCGGAGAGCTCTTCCAGTTCCATCTCGGCCATTTCGGCCATTTCGCCGTCACTTTCGTCCTTGAGAACCTGTCGCGCGCCGTCAATATCTGAAAGCAGCTTTTTATAATCCCGCGTTTTTTGGATGATCGGTGCCAAATCCGCCTCTTCTTTGGCCAATTCGCGATATAAATTTTGTTTTTGAATTACCTCGGGATCGCTTAATTTTTCTGAAATTTCTTTATAACGATGCTCAATTTTTGCAAGTTTATCTAACACAAAACTCCCATGCTTAAACAGTTTCCCCTAAAATTTCGATCCTGGAGCCGCCGACCTGGGGATCGAGGTCCAACGCACAGCGCAGCGCTACCAGCGCCACCTCAAGCTGACTGTCATCCGGCTCTTGGGTGGTAATTTTTTGCAACCACAATCCGGGCAAAATAAACAATCGGGAGATCGGATTTTTCGACGCTTTTTCAGAAAGGCGAATAAATTCGTACGAAATGCCGCCAATGAGAGGTACAAACGCCAAGCGGATTAGCCGTTCAGGCACAGTTTCGGGTTTGCCCAAAAACATAAACACCAAAATACTAACCAGCATCACAATCAACAAAAAGCTGGTGCCGCAGCGCGGGTGCAAGGTGGTATACGATCGCGCCGAGTCGACAGTTAGTTCTTTTTTATCTTCAAAGGTGAACACGCTTTTATGTTCAGCGCCATGGTACTCAAAAACGCGATGAATTTCTTTCCAGCGCGAGATTAAATAGATATAAGCAAGGAAAAAAAGCAGCCGAAACACACCATCGACCAAATTAAAAACAAAACCGGACTCGAATTTGAACAGATCGGTGATGAGCAGCGGTATGTAAAAAAAGATCAACAAGCCCATGGCAAAAGAAAACAGCACAGTGAGAGCCATCCACATTTTTTCCCAAACACTCTTTTTCATGGCATCTTTTCCCTCTTTGGCCTTTTCTTCTTCCATAGCAATGTCGCCAGAAAAAGTGAGCGCTTTGATGCCCAAAACAAGAGCTTCGATAAGAATGACGCCGCCACGAATAATGGGAAGTCCTAAAACTTTAAAGCGGTTGATAATGGTTTTAAAAGGCGCCCGTTTGACAACAATGTCGCCATTGGGCCGTCGTACGGCAACGGCATATTGATCCGGGCTGCGCATGAGCACGCCTTCCATCACCGCTTGGCCGCCGACCATTATTTTTTTCTCAGTACTCACGATACCTCAAATTGATGGGTAAACACAAAAAAACGGAATGACAGTCCGCCAGGATATCATTCCGTTGCAAAGTTGTTCAAACCTCAAGCTACTTTTTGGCAGAGGGATTGTAATTGCTATATTTTTTGCGAAATTTATCAACCCGACCGGCAGTATCCAAAAGTTTTTGTTTACCGGTGAAAAACGGATGACATTGTGAGCAAATTTCAACCGTGATATCGCCAATAGTCGAATGGGTTTTAAACTCGTTACCGCACGCACAGCGAACGGTTCCCATTTTATATTCAGGATGAATTCCTTCTTTCAATGCTATTCCTCCTCGTTCGAAGAACAAAAAATATTCATATTCACAAGTGTGAAATATACAAAAATATATGAGCAAACGCAAGATATTTTAGACGCTCATCGAATCCAGGAACGACCTGTTCGAGCGTGTGCCGTGCATTTTGCCGAGCAGGAATTCCATAGCTTCCACCGTAGACAGTTCGGACAACAGTTTGCGCAGAATCCAAATGCGGTTGAGCTCTTTCGGGTCGAGCAGCAACTCTTCTTTACGCGTACCCGAGCGATTGACGTCGATGGACGGGAAGATACGCCGGTCCGACAAACGACGATCGAGTACAAGTTCCATGTTACCGGTGCCTTTAAACTCTTCGAAAATGACTTCATCCATACGGCTGCCGGTATCGATAAGGGCAGTGGCGATGATCGTCAAGCTGCCGCCTTCTTCAATGTTACGAGCGGCGCCAAAAAAGCGTTTGGGACGATGCAGCGCATTGGCATCCACACCACCGGAGAGAATTTTGCCGGAATGTGGAACAACGGCGTTGTGTGCGCGCGCCAAACGGGTGATCGAGTCCAAAAGAATAACCACGTCGTGACCATATTCGACCAGGCGTTTGCTTTTTTCCAACACCATATCGGCAACTTGCACATGGCGTTCCGCAGGTTCGTCAAAAGTAGAGCTAATGACTTCGGCTTTGACCGAACGCTCCATGTCGGTCACTTCTTCGGGGCGCTCGTCGATCAGCAAAACGATCATACGAACTTCGGGATGATTAGTTGAAACGCTATTGGCAATTTGCTGCAACAGAATGGTTTTGCCGGTTTTCGGCTGTGCAACGATCAGACCGCGCTGACCTTTGCCAATGGGGGTGAGCATATCCATGGTGCGCATGGAATAGTTTTTGGCTTCCGTTTCCAGGTTGATGCGTTCCTCCGGGTAGAGTGGCGTTAGGTTGTCAAACAAGATTTTTGCTTTAGCCTCATCCGGGTTTTCGAAATTGACCGCCTCAACTTTGAGCAGGGCAAAAAAGCGTTCGTTATCTTTAGGTGGCCGAATTTGGCCGGACACGGTATCGCCGGTGCGCATGCCAAAGCGTTTTATTTGAGAGGGAGAGACGTAAATATCGTCGGGCCCCGGAAGATAATTGTAATCCGTCGAGCGCAAAAAGCCATATCCATCGGGCAGCACTTCCAAAACGCCTTCGGCAAAGATCAATCCTTCTTTTTCAGTCTGTTTTTCGATTATCTTAAAAATAAGCTCAGACTTTCGAATCCCTGTTACGCCGCTCACGCCAATTTCCTGAGCCATTTTTGCGAGCTCGGCAATCTTTTTAGTTTTTAACTCTGCAATATCCATTCGAATCCTCTTACTTTATGACATGTTTTAATTACAATAGCGTTGGCAATTCATACAGCATTGCCGGCACGCATGACACTCCTGTCCGGTCAAATTTCTTTTAAATGTTTACTTTTCTATATAAAAACAGGATTTCAGTGTGGAAGGTAACTATTTATAACAAATTCACCTTTTTGGAGACTTGTTCCGTAGGCAAAGTTTCCAAATCATTATAAATAATGTTTACAGGACAATAATTATTCCCTCACCATTTTAGTTTATTCTTTTTTCATTTTTATCATCAAAAAAATGTGCTTTGGTCATATCAACGCTCAATGAACAGGTTGAATCAACTTTAAGATCGGAACGCGGTGCGATGCGAGCTGTAACGGCATCATCATCCAAGCGCACGTACAAATAAATTTCATTCCCCATGGGTTCAACAACCTCAATTGTGGCCTGGAAAAACGCCCTCTCTTTATTCGCTGTTTCGTTGTCCAAAAATGTTAAATGTTCGGGACGAATGCCCATCACGATATCTTTATTTACAAATGGCTGCAGAGCGTTCGTCTGTGTTTCGGGAATGGGCAGTTCAACGCCGTTTTTTTGAAAGTATAGCTGCTTTTTTTGAGAAAGCTTACCGCGAATAAAATTCATGGATGGGCTACCAATAAAACCGGCCACAAACTGATTTGCCGGATCATTGTACAAGTTTAGCGGTGAATCCACTTGTTGCATAAACCCATCTTTTAACACCACAATACGGTTGCCCATAGTCATGGCTTCAACTTGATCGTGCGTCACATAAATCATTGTTGTTTGTAGTTTGGAATGCAATTTTGAAATTTCGGTACGCATTTGTACTCGCAATTTGGCATCCAAATTGGAAAGCGGCTCGTCGAATAAAAACACTTTGGGTTTTCGCACAATCGCTCGTCCCACTGCAACACGTTGGCGTTGGCCGCCGGACAAGGCTTTGGGTTTGCGCGCCAGTAGTGAGCGTATGCCCAAAATCTCTGCGGCATCATGCACTCGCTGGTTAATCTCATCTTTGGGAAATTTTCGCAATTTGAGTCCAAACGCCATGTTATCGTACACGCTCATGTGCGGGTACAGAGCATAATTTTGAAAGACCATGGCAATATCTCTATCTTTTGGCGGCACCTCATTCATCCGCTCACCGTCGATATATAGTTCCCCGGAAGATATTTCTTCGAGGCCGGCGATCATGCGCAATAACGTGGACTTGCCACATCCCGAAGGGCCTACAAGCACCACAAATTCTTTATCCTCGATGAAAAGATCCACAGAATTAACAGCGACGACGTTTCCGTCATAGACTTTGCTCACATTTCGCAGTTCAACACTCGCCACTAGTTCACCAAAGAAGTTTATAAATGTGTGACAAAATCGATATCTTTTGACTGCACAACATCATGGTAGTTGTCGGAGATGATTTTGGGGTGCCTTCCATTTAGAAGTAACGCAGGATGGAGCAAAGTACATAAAATCGCCTAGTTTGTCAAGCACTTTATTGCCTCGCCCACAACATAGTGCGAACCCGTTATACAAATCACCGACTGTTCATTTGCGATTGAAAAAGCCGCATCAATTCCTTTGGAAACGGTTGACGCCGGCAAAACCGATGGAGTAAAACGTTTGCAGCAATCAAAAACGTTTTGGGCCGATAAAGCCCGTGGGTTTTGCGCTGCGACCGGTTGGAAACAATTCGCCAGAGGAGCAAGAATACTGCACATTTTCTTGACATTCTTGTCTTCGAGCACCCCAAACACAAAAATAATCTGACGATCGGCGAAAAAGTGCTTCAATAATCGAGCCAGGAAATTTATAGATGCTTCATTATGTGCAACGTCCAAAATAACCATTGGATGGTGGCGCACAATTTGAAATCGCCCGGGCCATCGGCACCCACGAAGGCCGGAACGAATATCCTGCACCGACAGATTCCACTCTTTTTTCACTAAAAGTTCACATGCTGCAATTGCTACACACGCATTTGTTATTTGATGTTCGCCGTTTAACAACAATTCATACCGGGCATCAAACGCCTCGGTACCCTTAACCTGAAACCGTTCGGCCCCAAGCTCTTGCTGTCGCTCGGTCGGCTGGCACATCTCCAAGACGGAGAATAGAGCGCTATTTTTATCATGACAGGTTTGGGCAATTATTTGTTGCGCCTCTGTGGGCAAATCTCCAATCAAACACGGCACATTGGGTTTTATGATGCCGGCTTTTTCGCGAGCAATTTCCGCCAAGGTGGTTCCGAGATGTTTCGTATGATCATACGAAATTGAGTTGATAATGCAGAGTTCCGGAAGCACAATATTTGTCGCATCCAGGCGTCCGCCAAGCCCGACCTCCAGCAAAACAATGTCGGTTTCCATTTCGGCAAAATAGACGAATGCCAAGGCTGTGAGCGTTTCAAAATAGGTGGCGTTGTAGGTTTCGACAACCGGTTTAATGCGCTGCAGCAGATCCGCAAATGCGTTTTCGAGAATATCCTCTGCCTCAACGCGAATGCGTTCACGAACGCTCAGCAAATGCGGCGACGTATAGAGCCCGGTTTTGTATCCAGCAGCGCGAAAAATGGATTCGAGCATGGCCGCAACAGATCCTTTGCCGTTGGTGCCAGCAATATGGACAAACCGACACCGCAATTGCGGATTTCCCAGCTCGTGCATCATCTGCTGCATACTGTGCAGACCGAGTTTCCATCCCATAGAAATGCGGGAATTGAGAAACGCTTCGGCCTGAAAAAAAGTCATCGCTTTCAAAGAACGATCAATCCGCGCGAAAGGGTGAATTCCAGTAAAATCGGGTCAACCCGCGTGCGGTGCCAAAATAGATGTAATCGCCATCGATTTGCAGGCTGTAGACCCGATTGTCGCTCAAACCATCCTGAACCGTATATTGACGCCAGTATTGCATTTCCTTGTCGTATTTGAGCACGCCCTGGTTAGTAGCGACCCAGGTGGCTTGTTTCGTGGCCAAAATCCGAATTACACCACCATCAGTTTGATGGTTTATTACCGACGCGCCGAGCCATTCATTAGTCACGGAATTAAATCCGGATACGCCTTCTTCCGTACCAAACCAAATTTCCTCACCCCATGCAGAAATCGCAAACGTGGGTTGGCCGACGATATTTTCATCCAAACCGCTAAAATAACCATTTTCTCCGGTGAGTTTGTTGTGAACGAATACGCCAAATTCCGTGGCCATCCACAGCAAGTTGTCTTGCTGCGCGAAATCATACACGTTGATAATGCGATGACTGGGAAATTTAATACGTTCCACGCGCAACGAATCCGAGCCGACAGTATTGAGATGTAATTTAGACACACCCGAAGCCGTGCCAACCCAAAGGAATTGATCGTCTCGGGTGATTTTATGAATTTTATCATGTGCCAAACCGTCCGCAGTCGTGTAGGTTTGCCAATTATTTTTATTTTTATCAAAGCGAACCAATCCGGCCAACGTACCAAACCACACATTGCGCGAGCCGGCAATAACCGAAGTTACCTGGGCATTGGAAAATCCGCTAATGAGATGCGCCTCGTAATAATTGGGCTCACGCTGTAAACCGAGCCACTCGGTGACGCCGGCGGGTTCGTTGTGCTCTTGAATGCCGGCTACCCAGTAATCGTCCCCATCTCGAGCAATGGCGTCCACGGTTTCGTCCCACAAGCCAAAATGTAACAATTCAAGACGCTGCGTCAGCAGATCGCCGCGACCGGCGCCCAGGCCCCAGGTGCCAAGCCAAAGGTTGTTCCAGTCATCGCGAATCCAGGTGGTGATTTGCCAGTGGCGAAATTGCAAATCGTCGATATATTGCTGTCGACTGTCAAACAAATAGCCGCCATCCATAAAAAAGTTAGGCAGCGACGTGCTACGATTTTCTCTGGCGCCGTACCAGGTAATAAAATTTTCCAAAGTTGGTGGATTGGTTTGCGTAAAATTGGCGGAAATATTGTTTGATTCGTACCACTGATTATCAGACGTGATCACGTAAACGGTTCGATCCGAACCAATGCCGATGGAGGTGATATACTCATTATACATGCCCAGCTCATCATAAAACGTGTTGATCCATAACTGCGAGGCGGGCTCCAAATAACTGATGCCCTGGTTGGTTACGGCCCACAAGTAACCGGTATTTGGATCTTGCGCCACAAGAAAAATGTCATTATCCGGCAAACCATTGCTTTTGGTCCAGGGGAAATCCCACTTGTAAGAGAACTTGTTGAGTCGCGTAATTCCGCCGGTGGTCGCAAAATAAACATACGTATCGCCAATGCTGATGTAGCGCACGAATCGGGTGGTGCTATAAGTGATCCAATCGCCCTGCTGATACTGTCTATTGGTCTCACGAATGCGTGTTTCTTGCGCAAAAAGCGAACTTTTTAGCACGAACACGCTGCAAATCAAAACAAGGCCGAAGAGAAACGTTCGTTTGGACAAGATCATGGACTATTTAATCCCATATTTTTTTAATTTTTTATGCAAATTGGCGCGATCAGTTTGTAAAACGGATGCAATACGGCTAACATTACCTTCGCAAGTCTGAAACGCCTTTTGCAAAATTTCTCGCTCATACTCATAGAGCTGTTCTTTTAAGGGTAGCTCAACTGTGTGTTGAGATGGAGCCGGGGATGCTTTGGGTTGGGTTATCAAGCCGAGAACATTGTTCACGTCCTCTTTATTAATTTCATCCCCACGAATCATGATACTCAAACGCTCGATAATATTTCGCAGTTCCCGAATATTTCCGGGCCATACATAGCTCTTTAAGGTTCGCATGGCTTCGAATGTGACTATTTTTGCTTTTTTACCGTTTTTGATGGCATACAGCTTTAGAAAATGATTCACCAGGTCCGGAATGTCGCTCGCCCGCTCCCGCAACGGCGGTATAGTCAAGGGGATCACATTGAGGCGGAAATAGAGATCCTGCCGAAATTCACCTTTTTCGATGGCCTGCTGCAAATTTTTATTGGTCGCCGCGATGATGCGCACGTCAAATTTTTTCGGTTTGGTGCTGCCAACGCGGGTGAACTCATTTTCCTGCAATACGCGCAACAATTTGGCCTGGGTTTCGGCGGCCATATCGCCAATCTCATCCAACAACAAAGTGCCGCCTTCGGCTTCTTCAATTAAACCGATTTTGCGTTTTTGCGCGCCGGTAAAAGCGCCCTTTTCGTAGCCAAACAGCTCGCTTTCAATCAACTCTTTTGGAAGTGCGGCGCAGTTTAATTGCAAAAATCGACCTTGTCGACCACTCTGTTTGTGAATTTCGCGCGCCACCAGCTCTTTTCCGGTGCCATTTTCGCCAAAAATCAAAACGCGGCCATCGGTAGGCGCGACTTTATTAATGAGCTGCAGCAACTCTTGCATTTTGGGCGAATTGCCGATCATGCGGTAATCCAAATCCACCCAATGCTTTAACTTTTCAGCTTCCATTTGCACGTTGTGCTGCTTTTCCAGCTTTTTCACTTCGAGACGCACTTTTTCGGGATTGAGCGGTTTTTCGAGAAAATCGTAGGCGCCAAGTTTGGTGGCATTTACGGCAGTAGGGATATCGGCTTGGCCGGAAATCATAATCACATTCAAATTTGGCTGCATGGCCAGAATTTTTTCCAACGCTTTGAGTCCGCCCATTCCCGGCATCATCACATCACAAAATCCGAGATCAAACGTTTCGGTTTCACCCAGTTTTACGGCCTCTTCACCCGTTGAACACAGTGTTACCGAGTGCCCCTCTTTTTCCAACAGCCACAATAAAGAATCACGAATATTTTTATCATCATCAATGACGAGTATTCGCACAAATTTTCCTTAGATTGGTGCAACCAGCCGTTCTATACGTTCCGCATTGGCCACATTGGTGCGCAACTCAATATTAACTTTGCTGTCTTTGTAATCGACATTTAAGACTTTGGCCAAATCATGCAATTGTGCCACAGTTTTTGATCGAGAAATGGGCAAAGAAATCGTCATATAACGCGTTTGCGTGTCTATGAATTGGCGAATTTTATCAACCAACTCGTTTAGAAAAATTCCGCGCTCCGCCGAGATGAACACGCCGGGCTCTTCCAACTGTTTCAATTCGGCGAGAATCGATTTATCCTGCACCAAATCGATTTTGTTAAACACGTTGACCATGGGTTTGTTTTTGATTCCCAGATCATTGAGTACGGATTTGACAGTATCAATTTGTTCGTAAATCGCCGGACTCGTTACATCGATTACGTGCAGCAGAAGGTCCGCTTCAGCAGTCTCCTCCAACGTGCTTTTGAACGATGCTACCAAATGGTGCGGCAATTTGCGGATGAATCCGACCGTATCGATGAGCAAAACTCTCTGGTGTTCCACAAGGTCCAGCGCACGGATTGTCGAATCGAGCGTTGCAAACAGCCGGTCTTCAACCAAGACATCGGCGTTGGTCAGGGCGTTCATGAGCGTCGATTTACCGGCATTGGTATATCCAACCAGCGCAGCTTTGATCACTTCCTCGCGATTTTTGCGCCGATGCGAGCGCTGCTTGCTGATTTTTTCCAATTCTTCTTCCAACAGACTGATGCGTTTGCGAATCAAGCGCCGGTCGACCTCTAACTGAGTTTCACCAGGACCGCGAACGCCAATACCACCCACCTGCCTGGACAAGTGCGTCCACTGACGCGTGAGTCGCGGCAGCATATATTTAAGCTGCGCCAGCTCAACTTGGGTGCGCGCCTCGCGAGTTTTTGCGTGTTTGGCAAAAATGTCCAGAATCAGTCCACTGCGGTCAAGAATTTTATTGTTGCACAAGGATTCGATATTTTTAACCTGCGCGGGGCTTAAATCATCATCAAAAATGACCAGATCGGCATCCAGATATTTTGTCATCGTGGCCAATTCCTCGGCCTTGCCACGGCCAATCATAAATGCCGGGTCCATGCGTTTTCGGTTCTGAACCACTCGTTCCACCACTTCGGCGCCGGCCGTATCCGCGAGGAGCTCGAGCTCGTCGAGGTATTCGTTCACCAATTCAGGATCTTGATCCGGACGAACAATCCCCACAATAATGGCGCGTTCTTTGGTTTTTTTATCGACTTTTAACACATACTCTCCGTTTATGACTTTTCTTCAATGGGAATTTCGCCTTTTTCCCGGTAAAGCAGCATTTCTACAAACAACAATC
>CAYPZM010000033.1:0-22730 GCA_964414825.1 uncultured Cytophagia bacterium
GAAAAAAGGCTCGTGGATGGTTTCCGGCCGCCGCACGTATGTCGATCTGGCGGCCAAGCTGGTCGATTTTGATTTGCCCTATTATTTTTATGATGGGCACGCGCATGTCAATTGGGACATTAATAAAAACAATCTGGCAAGCATAAGTTTTTACATGGGCAATGATTTGCTCGATCTATCGCAAGACGGCACCGACATCAAACTGGATTGGGGCAACAAAACCTTTTCGGCGCAATGGACGCACCTGTTTTCTCCGGAGCTGTTTTCCCATTTTGTATTTGCCGGCAGCCAGTTTAAAAGTGAAACGCTGGTCAAGTTTGACAAAGTGGAATTTGGCATGTTAAACCAGGTGAACGATTTGGCCTTAAAAGGCGGACTCACCTGGACGCCTTCGCTGCGCCATTCTCTCGACTTTGGTTTTGAAACCAAAATGCTCGGCTTTGACCTGAACTACAATGTCGTCGATACAAAATATCGCAATAACTATTCCGGTAATTATTTCAGCGTTTATGTTCAGGACAGCTACAAGCTGTCGCTGCTCACCATTCTACAAGCCGGGGCGCGAGTGGATCATTACACGGATGGCAATTATACCCGGTTCGATCCGAGAGTCTCTCTCAAACGACTCATTAACGATCACATGAACGTCACTTTAAGTGTTGGCCGCTACCACCAGTTTCTCCACATGGTTCAGCAAGAGGGCATGAGTTTTGGCGACATGTGGTTTCCGGTCGATAAAACGTTTGAACCCGGCCAGGCGGACCACATCATTTTGGGCTACAATTATGACAACCACGAAACGTTTTCCGTGGCCGTTGAAGGGTATTACAAAAAATACAACAATCTGGCCGAGTACCGAACATTTCGCGGCGCGGATGAAACCTTGGAGAATCAAACTACCGCACAAAATTTCTATAGCGGCGTGGGCAATGCCTATGGTATGGATATGTACGTACGCAACAACTGGGGGCCGTTAAGCGGCTGGCTTGGCTATTCACTTAGTTGGACCAACAAAACCGTGGATGGCTATAATTTTGGCCTCAAATACTACCCGACGTATGATCGCCGTCACACTTTTACGCTCATTCAAGACTATAAATTGGCTAGCAAATGGCGGGTTAATTTTGCCTTTAAATACGGCTCGGGTCAGCCTTACACCGAAGGCACGGCGCGTTATCTCGTCACCGATCCGGGCGGCCGCGAGCATTCCGAGGTGTTGGACGGTGAAAAAAATATCTATCGGTTGCCGGATTATCATCGCCTGGACGTCGGGCTGTTTTACGATACCAAATTATTCAAAAAACCGCTCGAGCTTTATTTGCAGGCGATTAATGTGTACAATCACAAAAATGTGTGGTACCGGCAATGGATCACCTATGAAAACCCGGCCTATAGCAAAGATTATAGTATGTTGCCGTTTGTGCCGACGCTGGGCTTGTCCTATTATTTCTAATCGACCACCTAATTTGGTTTAAATTCGAATTTTTTATTGGAGAATAGTATGATTTTTTTAAAAAAGATAATCTTGCCGCTTTTTCTGGTGATGATATTGGCGGGTTGCGAAAAAGACCCGGCCGCACCGGCGTATCAACGTGAAATTGTGATTTATGGATTTTTATGGGGAAATAATTATGTTACCGCGGACCGCGCCATTTCCATCAAATACAGCCAACCCATCTCCGAGCTGTACAATGCCAAAGATGCTGCGGTTCGCAACGCAACGGTCACCATTACCGAAACTGCGGAAGGCACCGTTGTTCCGCTTTTCGAAGATAAAGCCAACCCGGGATATTATTTTAACGAGCAATTATTCATTCAACCCGGCAAACGTTATCAACTCGACGTTGTAACCAACGAAAAAACCGCAAGCGCGCTAACTCGGGTGCCCTCGAATGCGCTGCTGCTCACTGAATTGGCTGGCGAAGATACCACTATTGTTGATGAAAAGAACTGGGGCTATAACATGCCGGTGGTCGTTCGGTGCGACTCGTCCGAGCAGATTTTTCTCACCGAAATGTTTTGTAATGAGGATTTCGAGGATGCCGAATACATCAAACCGTTTCACGAAAATCAAAAATATCCGCAATCACGCGAGGAATATGACGGCGGCGTTAATGGCGAACCCCGGCGCATTCAAGCGCTTGTGCCGTACAAAGATTTATTCGCGCCGGAATTTGGCGAGCATGTAATTTTCTGGTATGCCTCCATGATTGTGTTCAAAGGCTCGTACACGCTGACCGTAGCCGCCATCGATAACAATTATCACGACTATCTCACCAAAGAACACCCGGTTTATAGCGGCGGCATTTCAGGGGGAATTGGTGTGTTTGGTTCGCTGGTCGGATCACAATATCCCTTGTATGTAACGGGGTATGAAACCATGGCCAAGTGATTTCCGCGCTTTTACAAGGGTAGCTTTCAGGAGTTACCCTTTTTTGTTTGCTAATGGCATTATCTGCTTCTGCTTTTTCCTGCTGCATCCTTTTAACCATTTCGGGCATGATTTTTCCCTTTTATTTCTCAAAATATTTTTTAACTTTTTCTGATACGAATTTCCCACCAAACGGAAACATGTAAATGACCTCGTTTGAGCGCTTTTCACAACGCCTGGCCGGTAAACCGGTTGACCGACCACCCAATTTTGATATTATGATGCAGTTTGCCGCGCATTATATCAACAAGCCGCTGTTCGATTATTATTTTGATTACCGCGTGCTGGTCGATGCCAATATGGCCATGTTGGAGCATTTTGACCTCGATATTGTGCAGGCCATTTCCGATCCCTTTAGGGAAGCGTTTGACCTCGGATTGCACGTGGAATTTCCATACGACGAGTTGCCAAAGAGCAAATCGCCTCTGCTGCAGGAGCCCGAGGATCTCAAAAAGTTGAAACTTGTTAAACCTGAAAATGGGAAACGCATGCGCGACAGGCTGCAAGCCGTTTCTCGGTTTCACGAGCTGGTCGGCGGTCAGGTGCCGATTATGGGCTGGGTCGAAGGCGCATTGGCCGAAGCCGCCGACTTGCGCGGTGTGAGCCAATTGATGATGGATATGTTTGAACGCCCGGAGTGGGTTGTCGAATTGTTGGAATTTTGCTGCGAGCAGGAAATTTTGTTCGCGCGTGCGCAAATAAGCGCCGGCGCGGATATTATTGGCCTGGGCGATGCCGTAGCTTCGCAAATTTCGCCCGACTGGTACCGCCAACACGGATTGCCGTATGAGCAGCGAATTTTTGCGGTGGTACATCAACAAAACGCCACGGCACGTTTGCACATTTGCGGCAACACATCTTTGATTGTTAAAGATATGGCCAAAAGCGGCGCCGATATTGTCGATTTGGACTGGATGGTCGATTACCAACGAGCGGCGCAAGTTTATGGAGAGAGCGGGCCGGCGATTTGCGGGAATTTTGATCCAGTAAAAATTATGCTGCAAGGTTCACCTGAGGACGTAAAACGGGCTGTAAGCCACTGCCTAAACGTTGGTGGTGAGAAAAATTTCAGCATGGCTGGCTGCGAAATCCCGGATGGCACGCCGGTTGAAAATTTGCGCGCCCAGGCTGAGGCGTTGGCAGGAATTTTGAGATAATCTGTCGAAAAACGAAAAAGTGACCTAAAAGGGGTCACCCAACATAGCAGGAAGTGTTTGCAAGTCGAAATTTATCTTTGCAATAAAGGCAATGTCTGAATTCACAAGTGATCCCTTGCTAAGAAAAAAGTGAAACCAGGAGACCCTCATGAGTAATTTTATCGAACAACTCGCCGTTTGTGTCGAGCGCGGCAAAGTGAACAAAGATGCGGCCTATCCGCCGGATTTAAAAGGCCAGGATGGCGCCGACGAGCTGGCAAAAGATGCCCTGACCCAGGGCCTAAAACCGGATGATATTTTGGAAGGCTGCATTCTCGGTATGGATCGTATTGGCAAAAAGTTTAGCGAGAACAAAGCCTTTGTGCCCGAATTGCTAATGGCAGCAAAAGCCATGACCGCGGCTATGGAGCATCTCAAACCGTATTTTCAGTCCGGGCAAGTCAAGCGCAAAGGCACCCTGGTCATTGGCACGGTTGCCGGCGACTTGCATGATATTGGAAAGAATCTGGTCGCCATGGTTGCGGAAGGCGGTGGTTATGAAGTGGTGGATCTGGGCAATGATGTCTCTCCTGAAAAGTTTTTGCAAGCCGTTGAAGAGCATCCCGGTTGTACAGTTGGGCTTAGTGCCTTGCTAACCACAACGATGGTGAATATGGAAGGCACCATTAAAGCAATCAAAGAGAAATATCCGGAAACTCCCGTGATCATTGGCGGTGCGCCTGTAACCCGGGAATTTGCCGAAAAGATTGGTGCGGATGGCTATTCTGTCGATCCCCAAGGTGCGGTGGCGCTGTTGAATAAAAAAGTGGCTTGACTCAAATTATAGAGTCGGCTTATTAAGATTTACAACATATCCAAATCGAAAGAAATTTACGTGACCTTTCTTAAAGCCGTTTCATCCCGAATCCTGGTCTCCGATGGCGCCTGGGGCACCTTTTTGCACGCCAAGGGCTTAAAACCCGGCGAGTGCCCGGAGTTGTGGAATATCAGCCGGCGTGACGACGTGCTGGATATTGCCAAAGCCTACATAAACGCGGGCGCGGATACCATTGAAACCAACAGTTTTGGCGGCAGCTCATTCAAGCTCGGCCATTATGGGCTAGCCGGTCGCGCCGCCGAGCTCAATGAAGCGGCTGCGGCCATCTCCAAAGAAGCGGCTGGTGAAGAGCGTTGGGTGCTCGGTTCCATAGGCCCAACCGGCAAAATTTTGATGATGGGTGATGTCACCGAAGACGAACTGTATGAATCCTTTAGCGTGCAGGCCCAGGCTTTGGAGCGCGGAGGTGCCGATGCGTTGGTCGTGGAAACAATGTCCGCAATTGACGAAGCTTCCCTGGCCGTCAAAGCCTGCAAAGAAAACACGGACTTGCCAGTCATTTGTACCTTTACTTTTGAACAAACCGTGGATGGCGATTATAAAACCATGATGGGCGTATCGCCCGAACAAATGGTCGATTCTATTTTGGCGTTGGGAGTGAATGTTCTCGGTACCAACTGCGGTAACGGTATGAAACGAATGGTAGACATTATCAGAATTATCAAAAACCAGGCACCACAAACGCCGCTATTGGTTCACGCCAATGCCGGCGCGCCGATCATTCGAGACGGCCAAACTGTGTTCCCGGAAACACCCGAGCAAATGACAGAGCTGGTTCCGGCTCTGATTGATGCCGGTGCCAACATCATCGGTGGTTGCTGCGGCACTACGCCGGAGCATATTTCCGCTATTTCAAACGCAGTAAATCGATTCCGCTCATGAAGATTTTGGAATCCACAACAAATAGCGTTCGTGTTTCGCTGGACTGGAGCGACATCTATATTTCTCCAGAGAATATACAAACCGTGCTGGGCTATGGGCCGGGTGAAACCCCGGACCATTTTAACGAGATGATTCAAAACATCATCGAGCAAGCCGGAAAGTTCGTCGATATGTGCGGCGGTTACTGTTTGTTTCAAAATTTTGATCGATTTGAAAATAATACGCAAATTCGGGTGAATGATGTAACTTTAGACGTCGGTAAGATCATTTCGACACAATTGCGCCGCGCCTCATCCGCCGCATTGTTTGTCTGCACACTTGGCCCCCACATGGAAGCCTGGGCAAAAGAGCTCATGCAACAAGGCGATTTTATTAACGGATATCTTGTTGATGCCGTGGCTTCGGAAGCTGTGGATATGGCCATGGATCAAATCGAGGAGCACCTGAGCCAAAAATGTGCAGACCAGGGATTGCGCATCAGCAACCGCTACAGTCCCGGTTATTGTGGCTGGCACGTATCCGAACAACACAAACTGTTTTCCTTGCTGCCCAATTCGTTCTGTAACATAACCCTAACCGCGTCTTCTCTTATGGTTCCAATTAAATCTGTAAGCGGTATTATCGGCATCGGTCCTCAAATCAAAAAGGTCGATTATACGTGCCGGTTTTGTGATAAAGAGGATTGTATTTATCGCCGACGAATTAAATCTCTGCAGGATTAAGTGAGGCATTACAACCACAAAAGAGCCCGACGAGCGATCATCGGGCTCTTTGTTTACCCTTGCCTTTAAAAGCTGTAATCGGTCTAGTCCCTCAAAGGACGAGGTTTTGATGGATTAAATAAATACCGCTTACTTTTTAACGAGTCCCACCAGGAATAACAAAAGCAGGGCACCAATTACGGCAACAATCAACGATCCGACGAGCCCGCCGCCAATCAAACCGCCGAACAGCCAGCCGCCAATAATGGCGCCAAGAACGCCAACGAGTAAATTTCCCAACAAGCCAAAACCACGGCCTTTCATAACGAGTCCGGCAATCCAACCCGCAACCAATCCAATGAGCAGAAAGTAGATAATTGACATTTGATTTGACTCCTGTTTTATTTGGTTTTAATTTGTTTCCACTTTATTTTCAAAGGTCATGCCAAAATCACCAAGCAACCGCTGAATGCAATATCTCCTTTATAAACTGAAGCTTATAAAAGCATACAAATTGACTCTCTGAACCGGTAATTTAAAAATTAGGGGAAATAACCAAGCAACCAGTGAAAACACGAATTTGACTCTACATTTTCAAATTGAACCTCACAAGCTCAACTTTAGCCTGTCAAACAGGGATAGTACAAAGAAAACGACGAAAAGTATTCACTTGACAATAACAAAGCAATTATATATATTTGTACGTTTACTTTTATTATATTTTTATGCTTTATATACGTTAAGGTATATTTTATGACAAACGCAATCTATACGCTTGAAGAGTTTCTCGAAAAAGCCCACATCTCGGAGGAGCAGTTGCAATCCTGGCAAAACGCAAAGTTGATCAAGCCCGTGGGTTACTCGGATAAAAATGATCCGATCTACTCCGAGGAATCTCTGCTGCAAGTAGATAAAATTTTAAAACTGTCCGAACTGGGCTACGAGCTCGAAGACATTCAAAAAATTATTCGAAAAATTGGCTTGCCGCAAAAGGCGGACGAAAAGCCCAAAAAATCGACATCCGAACAGTTTTTTACGGTGGGGCATCTGGCAGAACGGCTTGAAGTCAGTCCGCGTACCATAAAACACTGGGAGAGCCTTGGCATCATCGAGCCGGACATGCGCAGCGAGGGCGGATTCCGACTCTATTCCGAAAAATGGGTGTTTTTGTGCGAGCTGGTCAAAGACCTGCAACTGTTCGGGTATTCGCTCGAGCACATTAAATCCGTTTCCGATTACACCCGCGAATTTTTCAGACTGCAACAGCGGTTGGATATACAGCCAAAGGAAAAAACCGAAGCTCGATTAAACACCATGCTCCAAGAAATAAACATTCTCTTCGAGCGCATGAACCAACTCAAAGACGGCATCCAGCGCTGGGAAGACCTGCTGAAAAAAAAGAAAAAAGAGATCAACACCTTAAAAACCCAAAATCAAAAACGCGCAACCGACAAAGGAGGCAACCATGAGTAGCCTGTCGCCCCCCTCCACGCTCCCCCTTACATTTTTTATGCTCAACCATCACAACCCCCGGTATCCTTATGCGCAACGGCATGCTTATTTGCAGTCCTGTTTTTCGCAACAGCCGGACGAGCTCGTATTGGACAACGGTAATTTGTTTGTTCACAATATAGATTTTGTTTCCCAACCCAAACCAATTCAATTTAATGAGCTCGAATCGCGCGACTCGGCGTTTCGAGCGTTGTTGAACTATTTTTTGGATCGCAATCGCTATTCCAAAGATTATGTGTTCAAAAGTCTACAGGTCAAGGATCGTGACGTTCAGGAAAACCAGAACTTTCGCTATACGATTCTCAAACCATTGGCGACCAAAGCAGATTCGGCGATTTATTTATTTCACGGGTTGAATGAAAAACGGTGGGACAAATATCTCACCTGGGCCGAGCGTCTGATGCAGCTCACCGGCAAAGCCGTTGTTTTGTTTCCCATCGCATTTCACATGAATCGTACACCGCAGGCCTGGGGAAATCCGCGATTAATGGGACAAGTGAGTCGCGAGCGTAAATCACTTTTTCCGGACGTCCAGTCATCTTCGTTCGCCAACGCCGCCATTAATCATCGCTTGCAATTTGCGCCGCAGCGATTTTTATTGTCCGGCATTCAAACGTTTTACGATGTAGTGCACTTGAGTAAGGACATGGTTTCCGGAAGACATCCGCACTTTAAGGCCGGCACTCGCATCGATTTTTTTGCTTATTCGATTGGGGTTTTGTTGGCGCAGATTTTAGTAATGGCGAATCCACAAAAACTGTTCGATAAAACGCGGCTATTTATGTTCGCCGGAGGCTCGACCATGGATTTGACGCAGCCAAGCTCCAAACTTATTTTGGATAGCGAAGCCGGAACTGCTCTGACCACATTTTTTAACAAATTGTTCGATCCGGTTTTCAAAACCGATCCTTCGGTGGCGGCATTTGCTCAAGAAAAGTCCGGAGAAATGAAATATTTTAAAAGCATGCTGCGTAGCGACAGGATGGCCTCGGTGCGAGAAAAACGCTTCAAACAATTGGCCGATTCTTTAATGACCGTGGCTTTGGCGCAAGATTCAGTGTTTCCGGTGACCGCATTGCAGCAAACGTTAAAAAGCGAGCGGACTAGAAATCGCGGAAATTTTGTGGTGCTTGATTTTCCCTTCTCCTATTCGCATGAGAATCCGTTTCCCACGGCGATCAAGAATCAAGCGGCTGTGGACACCTGTTTTTCGCAGGTGATGCAGTTGGCGGGTGAGTTTTTGGGGTGATGCTGCTGGAATTATGAGTTGAGGAATGAATGAAAAACACGCATAATCGATGCCACATTATTATTCCTGTAATTTCATACGAGATCGAATCGAACTCAATTCCCCAAATCAAACATCCCCTCTAAATCGTGTCGCGAGTGTGCGCGAAAGGCCACCATACTTTCCGTGGCAGTAATGCCCTTAACGGTTGTCAATTCCTGTGTCACTAGCTCGGCGAGTTGTTCGTTTTTCTCCACGCGTAAAATCGCCACCAAATCGTAACGACCGGTCACCGAGTACACTTCGCTCACGCCATCGATGGAGGCCAACTGGTCAGCGACCTCGTTAATTTTCGTGCGTTCTACATTGATCAGTACAAGGGCTGTTAACATTTATTTTCCTTCCTCTTTTGATTCGGGATAACTGTAAACCAAGTCATAATTCAAATCGTACGTCCACAACGCGCCCGAATTTTTCCAGCCGTTGAGAATGCGTTTGCCATCGTTATAGCTGTCCGGCATGTCCAGCGCGTCGCCTTCAAATCCATCAATGATATTAAAAACCCGCGTATACCCGGCGTCGGCTAATTTATTGACGGCCTGGGCACCGCCTCCGCCGGAGCGGCACATAACCAAAAGCGTATCCGTGGTGCTAAATAACTTTTGTGCTTTGCTCAAAAAATGTTCGTTATCGCGCATCAGAGGCCGCTCTCCTTCGCTCACTCTGGCTAAAAATTTGAGCGGAATGTTATACGCCATCTCCGCATGCCCAACAAAAACGTATTCTCCCGGCGTACGTACATCCAAAATTTTGATATTGGGATTGGCCTGCCATTTATCATACGCTTCTTGGGCGGTGATATAGAGGCTTGGTGTGGTTTGCTTTTTCTCCGGAATTTGTGCGAAACCGGTTCCCAGCAAAACGAAAACTAACATTAAAGCGATGATCGATTTCATGGCAAAAACTTTTCTTGAATCAAAGATTTTAATTGAGAGTAGCTTAACAACAGCTCGGTTCGACCTTGTGCGTACGAAGCGATCTCGTACGGATTATATACCAACAACAATCCGTCCAGCATCAGTCCAAAATTATCGGTCATGGCAAATTGATTATCCACGAACCAATAGCCGGCTTCTTCAAGAGATTGTTCGTGCGGATCCGTAATTTAGTTTTTCCAAAAGCTGTCGGCAAAATCCATGTAACGATCCCAATCGTACAAGGTAATATCGTGCTTGCCCGGACGAATGTGATAACCTATGGTTCCCATCACCGGATCGCCGAGCGCCGGCATATCTTCGGCCGGAAGTCCGGTCAAGCCGTACAATTCGTAAACCGGCGAAGCATATTTAGCCGACAAAAACTCACCGCGCGGATCGGCCCACAAATCTTCTGCGGCACTGGCCACGTAAACCGGGCGCGGCGCCATCAACGCGAAAAGCATGTGCTGGTCCACGGGCAATTCGCCTTCATTGTTGTTATATTGATTGAAATTATCCGCAAACCAATGCGGAAACACTGTGTTGATGCGTTCCACGGTTTCGCCAAATCGTCGCCGCGACAGCGCCGCGCCGCCGCAGCCGGAATCGTTGGAGATGACCAGCGCAAAGCGCTCATCCATAGCACCGGCCCACAGCGATGTTTTTCCCAGGCGCGAGTGGCCCATAACCGCAACTTGATTTTCGTTAATGTCGGCATCCATAGCAAAATAATCCAAAGCGCGACTCAAGCCCCAAGCCCAGGCGGCAATGGCGCCCCATTCGTCCGGCGCCGGCTGGGTTTGTCCCTCCGAATAAAAATAGGGATGAATACCGTTGTCAAAATTCCCATTGTCATCCGGGTCAATATCGCCATAATAAATGGTGGCGACTCCGTAACCGCGCTCCAGAATGTCACGCAGCGGCCAACGATGCGTGCGCACGCCACGCGACGCTTCAGTAGCTTTATTGTTAAAGATGTTAAAATTCTCGTTATTGCGCACCCAGCTTTCACTGAGCCGTACCGCCGGGTCATCGACAATGGTGTGATTGCCGTAAAAATTATGCCCGACAAACAATGGCGCCGCAGCCTCTCGATTATTGGGCAGATAGATCAGCACATCCATAAACGGCCCATCGGTATCACCCAGCAAAAACACGCGCACTTGTTTGCGTGTGGCGGTTCCGCCCAGGGCGTCGGTGCTGCTTTCCAAAAGCTCGTAGGAAATTTCTGTTGCTTTGGCTGAATTGGGGACCTTGCCATATACGTGTTCGGCAAACAATGTATAAATTTCGGGTCGGCGTTGGTTCTCCCATGTCGAGACATCGGTCACACGTTCTCCATTCGATAACATCAGCGGGTCGGGCAATTCAAATCCCGGGACTTTAGCTTCATCATAATTAAAGTCTTGCGATAAAATGCCGGTCAAAAATACCAGCACCAGCAGACATAACAATCTAGCTTTCATCAAGTTTCTCCTATGAATGCTCTAAAAAATTAATGCTCGGCGTTAATTCGGTTCAATATATCTTCTTTTATTATCAAGGCTTGTTCTTCGGCTTGGTCAACAGGCAACGCTTCATAGTTGCCCGGCTTTTCAAAACCGATTTCCAGCAGCCAGGCCATGGAGCGCATTCTGCGGCGTTGCTGTACGAGCTGATAAAGACTATCGCTTTCGAGCTCGCTGGCGTATGCCTGTGGATCCGTTTCCGCCACCGGCACTCCGAGGCATTGCAGGGTTTCGATTGCCATAAGCGCGTGCCCGGCAAGCTGCGGATGCACGCCATCCTGGCTCAAGGCGAAATCGGGGTTTTCGGCGCGTCGACTTTGTGTATACTCTAACATAGGCCCGTTCAAATCACAAACGCGCACGTCTTCGACATCCAGGCTCTTTAACCACTCGGCATAATCGGCCAATACGTTATTATAATCCTCATAGGGCGAGGCGTAGCCAAACTGCACTGCCTCTCGGCCAACCACTTTTTCGGGAATCACAGCGGCATCAAAAATCGGCGGGGTCAGCAAAATTAATTGTGCGTTTATGGCGTGAACCTTGTCGATCAGTTTTTGTATTCCTTGTTGATAAGCGGCCATTCGTTCTTCACTTTGCGGATGGTAAATGCCGTCGTTCATCCCATAACAGGCAAACACGGTTGAGGGTTGAAGAGTAGTCAATGCGCGATCGAGGCGATCGTGCAAATCCGGGCGCGGATAGGAATGATTCGGCTCGGTGAGACCGGAAACGGTTTCGCTGGACAAGCCAATGCTGATGAGATCAAAATTTGAATGGGGATACTGTTTGAAAAGCTCGTATTCGATGATGCTGACATACCGGCCGTCTTGAGTAATGCTGTCGCCGAGAAAAACAATGCGGCCCTGAAGCCAATCCGGCTCGGTGGGTTGTTGGCAAAAAACCAGGATCAGGCAGAATCCAAATAACCATAGCAGTCGTTTCATGTTCTTCCCTCACATTTTTGGCAGCATAGATAATATTTTAAATAATAATACACAAATCGGCATGTAAAGGCAAGAAAGTTCTGGGTTGAGGGATGAATCTTTTCCCAGACAAATACATCAAACAGGTGATTTTAATTAGACATTTATTAGACATACTCAGAAAAAACGGAATTTCGTCCATAGCGGCCATGTTATAGCGTAACCATGTGAGCCAATTTTCAATGTGAATTTTGAGGAGCATTAAAAAATGAGAAAAATCCTGTTCATCTTTATAATATGTTTGATACCCACGCTTTTTGCGCAAACACCCACCGGCGAAATCACCGGCACGGTGATCGATGCGCAGACCAAAGAGCCGTTAATCGGTGTGAATGTGCTGGTTCTGGACACAAATTACGGCGCATCCACCGATGTTGAAGGACGATATATCATAAAGAATGTACCGGTTGGCGCATATCGTTTGCGTTTTGATTATATTGGCTACGAATCCATGCTCAAAACCGATGCCATTGTGCGTTCTGCGCGCGCTGAAGTGGTGAATACCGAGCTAAAACAAAGCGTGCTCGAGGGCGAAGAAGTCGTCGTAACCGCCGGTTATTTTGCCGAAGAAGGGCAGGTGCAGCCCAGCACCATTGGCCTCACGCGCGAGGAAATTCGGCGTTTTCCCGGCGGATTTGAGGATGTGGTGCGCACGGTATCCACGTTGCCCGGAGTGGCCATTAACAATGCTGGCGGTAGAAACGACCTGCTGGTGCGTGGCGGCGGTCCCTCTGAGAACTTGTTTGTGATCAACGGCATTGAGGTCCCCAACATCAATCATTTTGGTACCCAGGGCACCAGCTCGGGCAGTTTGAGTTTTGTCAACCTCGATTTTGTTCAGGATGTCACGTTTTCCACCGGCGGCTTTTCGGCGCGTTATGGCGATAAAATGTCATCGGTGTTGACGCTGGATATGACGGAAAATCACTCTAACAAGTTTGAGCCCAAAGTGACCATCTCGGCCACGCAATACGGCGCCGATTTTGAACAACCGCTCGGCAGTAATGGGAATTTGATTTTTTCCGCGCGCCGCAGTTATCTCGATCTCATTTTTAAAGCGGCCGGACTATCGTTCGTTCCGGTGTACACCGATTTTAATTTGATCGGTCATTACGATTTGTCGCCCAAAGACAAATTGTTTCTCATTAGCTTGAGCGCCATTAACGATGTGGATCGCGATTTGACCACGCCGGAAAATCGCGTTGAAAATTCCGGAATTTTAGGCAACGATCAGTATCAAGCCATTGCCGGCATTAATTATCGCCGACTGCTCGGCTGGGGCTTTTTGGATGCCACCGTCGGAACCAATTTGTTCAAATACGGATTTTCTCAGGCCGATACCTCGCTCACCGAATTTTTCAGCAGTAATGCACGCGAGCGCGAAATCAACACCAAACTGGAGCATTATTGGGTGGCCTCAAAATCCATGGGATTGCGCACGGGTCTGTCGTCCAAAACCATTTTGTATGAAAACAATGTCGCATTCGCCGATACCATTTTGGACCGCAGCGGTAATCGAATTCCCATCGATTTTTTGGGCGTGCCGCAAACGTCGTTTGTTAATACCACAGCGCAAAAGTTTGCCGGTTATGCCGAGCTGGACTGGAATGTGACACCCAAATTCGAGATCAATGCCGGATTGCGCAGTGATTATTACGGATTTTTGCAGGATAAGCTCTATACCGCTCCCCGTTTGGCGTTTCGTTACAGATTTCACCCCCAGCACAGTTTTAAACTGAGTGGCGGCACATATTATCAATCGCCGTCGTATGTGTGGATGACCAATCCGAAAAACAGCAGCCTAAAAGCGCTCAAGAACAATATGGCGGTGTTGGGCTGGGATTATCTGGTGCAAGACGATTGGCGGCTTTCGGTGGAGACCTATTACAAAGATTATGACGATCTGCCCACGGGCATCACTCCTGGCTTGAATGATTATATTGTCATCACCAACACCGGCACCAATTTTGGCGGGGCCAGCGAAAATTTTGAATCGTTTGGTTATTATGATATGGTGTCGAACGGCTACGGCCGCGCCTATGGCCTGGAATTTTTGATCCAAAAGAAATTTTCCGACACACCGTTTTACGGACTGGCCAGCGTAACCTTGGGCAAAACCGAGTTGACGGCCAATAATGGTATCACCTATCCGGGACAATACGACCAGCGTTTCATTTTGAATATTTCCGGCGGCTACAAGCCGAACAGCAAATGGGAGTTTTCCGCCAAATTTCGCTACTTTACCGGCGTGCCGTTTACGCCCATTTACGCCAAAGGGGACAATCCCGCTGGTACTAAAGACATCCAAAACTTGCCAGAAGACTATCTGGCCGGACGTTTGGATGCCGCGCATCATATCGATGTCCGCGTGGATCGTTATTTTAACTTTGGCAGCTCCACGTTGACGGTTTATGCGGATATTCAAAACTTTTACAATTATGCCATACCGCAGCGCCCAAGTTATAATTTTTGGGACAATACAATTACAAATTCAAGCAGCATCGGTGTGTTGCCCTCGTTGGGGATTAGTTGGGAGTTGTAAAAAAGGGTGGGATATGTCCCACCCCTTTTCATATCATCTCCACCGCCTGCACCTTTTTTACACCCCATGCTTCATTTAGTACCCTGGAGTCGGTTGCGAGCTTTTTTTTTAATTTGGCCTTGTCTGGAACGATCTCTCCCGTTTTATTGTTAAGATTACGAGTATACTCGAGACGGCGTAAACGGAACACCTCATTCAAAAATGGTTCAGTATTATGGAAAGCGTGCCCTGCGTGCAAGGATTGATGGAGATTGGAAGTTCTGATTATGTTGCCGCCCTACGTCAAGAAAGCGAATATTGGGGGGATGAAATTAAAAATGCCGCACAATTCGGTATTCCCTTTGCCGCTGATATGCGGCGTGCGGAAAAAATATATGTAAATCGCGGCAACGGTTTGCCGCAGCAGCAATCCTATGATCCTCAGGCGGAATGGATCATGAATGGCCCGCTATACACCCGCCTGTTTGAAACCGTAGCCGATCATTCGGTTCGCGCCAAGGTGCTGGTCCTGACGTGCGGGCCTGGGAATTTATGCCTGGAGTTGGCACGACACGGTCATGATGTGGTTGGCATGGATATCAGTAAACAGGCGATTGAGGTTGCGCGCAAGCTGGCTCGCGAAAATCCATTCACCGAGAATTTTGGCTCATTGCAGTATCAGGTTGCGGATTTGAATGTGATGGAACTCGATCCCGAATCGTTTGATGTGGTGATTGCCTGGGATGGGCTGCATCATATCCTGCGGTTGGAACGGTTGTTAAACCAGGTGCGGCGGTCGCTAAAACCAAACGGACTTTACATTTTTTCTGACAATATTGGCATGCACTGGAAAAGTCGATTGTTTGGCGGTGCGCTCTATTTTGTTCTCCCCACCTATGTTAGTTATGCCACCAAATTAAAATATGCGATAAGAGGAGGCAAAACAATAAAAGACGAGATGGCCGCGCGCTCGCCATTTGAGGAAATTCAAACGGATACAATTCTACATTTATCTGCTAAATATTTCAAATTTAAAACCCTCTTTTTTCATACAGGCATCGGCTTTCGCGCCGCCATTGCCGGCGATGTTCGGCTTCCGGCTGTGCTCAAGTACCCGTTTCTGCGCACACTCAAACGACTTGATGATTGGCTGGTAAAACGCAAATGGTTGATGGGGGATCATGTATTTGTGGTGGCGCATCCCCAAAAGCCAATGTATTCTGCGTAATGCTCAAATCACACACACAAAAACATAGATGTTACGAAAAGCTATTTTACTTGATAAGCTATCAAAGGGTCTTGTTTCTCAGCGAGGCTTTGCGTTTAAACCTAAAAAAATACGCCGGGCGTTCTTTAATCGATTCAAAGAACGCCCGGCGCATTGTTTGAAGATACAGAAAACGTTGGAATTTTTCTTTACGCCGCCAACGCCACAGGGGTAAAAAAGGCCCTGGAAATTTCCTGCAAATGGCTGTGATCGGTGCCGCAGCACCCGCCATACACTTTGAGCTCCGGCAAAAGTTCAGTGAGTTCTTGATAACCTCGGGCCAGCAAGGCCTTGTCACCGGTATCCAACGTATCGGAGGCATCCAGCTCCGCATGACTTTTTGTTGAAGCGTTCGCCCGCAATGCCCGGATGCGGTGTTTCCAGGCACCATCCTCTTGAAGCACATGTTTAAAATGCTCGGGATGCGCGCAGTTGATCATAAAATAGGCCGGATATCCCGCTGTCTCCAGGTCGGTGCGTTCAATAGCCGATTTTAGGGGTTCACCGCTCGGCAAGTTGCCATCGGTTTCCAAGGTAAACGACACCACAATCGGCAAGCCAACATCCTCGGCGGCCTTCACAATCCCGATAGCTTCATTGCTGTAATTGAGCGTCAAAACAGTCGCCAAATCCACATTGGCTTTTGCGAACGCTTGCAATTGCGGCGTGTGATAGGCTTGCGCTTCGGCTACGCTCATAATGTTGGTCGGCGCATAGCCGTCACCTCGCGGACCCATTTGTCCGCCCAGCAGAATATGGGACGACGCCGGCGCATACTTTTGCTGCATGTCTCGCATAAATTGCACTGCATAAACGTTAATATTCCGCACATCCTCCCTGGCGTAACCCAGTTTGTAAATCCAATCCGGATTTGCTCGCCAGGTAGGCGTCTCAAGAATAAATGACAATCCGTGTTTGCGAGCAATATCAAAATATGGGCGATAGTAGCGCGTGATCGCCTCGCGCCCCTCTTCATAGCGCAGTAAATCGAATGCCGCAAAATGCGGCAGCTCTATGCCGTAATGATAAATCAACGTGGTTTCCAAACCTCCGTCCAGAAGGTAATTTCCCTCGGCAAACGGTACTTGTTTATTGTTTCTCATAGGTGACTCCTTTTTTAAAAGTAAGACGGACACGAGTGAAATTTAGGTTTTCGTGTCTCTTAATCAGTCACCCTAAAGGCGTGAGGTTTGGACTTACAGTGTGAGTTTTAAATGAGGCATGTGTGAGGTCGGGTTACAATTGCCACTCGATTTCGCGTTCCGGCGCGTACTCGCAAAAAATTCCGGTTTTGATCGAGGCGCGCAGATGTCTTGCCAAAGCCGGATGTACCTCGTTTATTTTTTTTATCGCGCTGCGAATGCGCCACGTGACAGCAGAGCGGCATTTTTCTACGGTCCCGGATACTTTGCGCGTTTTGCCGCCTTTTCCAAGCAAACTCGACAGGTGATCTACGAGCTGATCGTATTCCTCCTGCAGCTCGGAAAAACGTTCGTGATTTCCGAGTGCCTCTGCTTCTTTCATATCTTCTTGCAACTCTAAAATGCGTTGTTGATATTCGGCCCTGGCTTGGTCGTCAAAAACTTCCTGGCCGCGTTCTACGGTTTGGGCGCCCATGAGGTCGGTGCAATGAATGGCCTGGTGCGGCTGCGACAACAGGCGCACGAGATCATGATTGCCTTTGAAATCCGGGAGCTGCGTGTGCTGTCCCTCAAACGAGATGTGCCACAATTTGCCATTTTGAACGAACTGATTCGAGTGAGCCATGGAATTCTGCAGCGATTTATCCTCACGCAGCTCCTCCGAATTGGCCTGACTTTTATAATCCCAAAACGGCCGCAGTTGCGTTTTGTCGCGGTAGGGATTGGTGTTGATCATCCATCGCAACGCGGTCATATCATCTGCCGGTTGGCCATTGTTGATTTTTTTGGCAAATTCGTCCAAAAAACGCTGCCAGTAGTGGTGCATCTTGTCATAGTCGCCCTTTAAATAATGCGCCGCTGCCAAAAATGCCGGATAATCGACCCAGCCTTTGCCCACTTCGTAGCGCTCGCCCATAGAAATGGCCTCGTCGATGTCGCCTGCTTCAAACAAAATAAACGCACCATATTCGGCAAAACGCTCTGTCGCACTCAAACGTCGCACTCGTTCGTACAGCTCCTTTGCTTCTTTTGTGTAACCGAGATAAGCAAATCCGACGGCCACCACAATCAACGTTTCGGCATCATTTGCATTGATTTGCAGCGATTTGCGCAAATAGTGCTCGGCCCTTTCATAATCGCCATTGTACAAATAAATGCGCCCCAAAATGGCATTGCTCACATGGTCGAGCTCGTCGAGTTCCAGTGCCTTGTGCGCCCATTCGAATGCGCCATTGCGACTCACATCCCAGCGGCTCCACAACTGGCAACTCCATTCGTTAAAGTAAGAGAGCGACATGCCCATGTACGCGCGCGAATATCCGGGATCAATATCCATAGCCTGTTTGAAATAGAGACGCGCTTGCTCGTCCGACTCCACGGTTCCCTTTTTGAGTTCAGAATAACCTCGAAGCCAGCATTCGTAGGCGTTTAGCGTTGTGACCGATTTGCGGCGCATTGTATTGAGCAGATCGTCATCGACAAATTGCTGAAGCGAACCGACAATTTTTTCCACAATCTGCTCCTGTACTTGAAAGAGCTCCTCAAACGCGCTGGTGAATTTCTCAGACCACACCAAATGATTTTCTTGTACATTAATCAATTGAATGTTGAAAACTAGCTGTTCTCCCTGTTGCCGTGCCAGGCCTTTTACCAGATAGTCAAGATGCGATTTATTCCAATTCGCATCGGTGAGGCTATCGTTAGTATTGAGGATTTGGGAATCGTATGCGATGATCTGAATGGAGCGGAACCGCGATAGATCGGTGGTCAAATCCATAGCCAATCCCTGGCAAAACATATCCACTTTGGGATCTTGGGCCAGCACCTGTAGCGGCAACACGGCCAACGTGATGTGAGTTTGTGAGGTTTGCATAAATCGTGTCCCTTTTCAAAGGATTAAAATAACAGGAAAGTGTTTGTGGTTATTTCGGGAGATTTTGGCATCACGCAAGGGCACGGACCACATATATGGTTAAAAAGTTCGAATACCGGATTAATTACCACTACAATAGCATGCGAGGAATGAATGAATAGATGAACTTTGCGCCTTGGCAACATTGCGAGTCTTGTTTGATGATTTGAACTTGCTTTACAGCAAGAATTCATTACATTTTAAAGCTTGTTGGACAAAATTATAAATGAGGAGAGAAACATGTTTTGGGAACCAAAACAAATGCTGTGGGGAATTGTGTTTCTGGCAACGTTGAGTTTTTCATGGATACTTGGCTGTTCCGCGCCACAAGAAGAATCGTTCACCATTAAACGCGGCACCAACATTTCGCACTGGTTATCGCAGAGCAACCGGCGCGGTGAAGCGCGGCGCGCCTGGTTTACTGAACAGGATGTGCAGTTTTTGGCCGGGCTCGGATTCGATCATCTGCGCATTCCTATTGATGAGGAGCAGATGTGGGACGAGTTGGGCAACAAAGAGCCGGAGGCATTCGAGCTGCTGAACAATGCCTTGGACTGGTGTGCAGCACACGATTTGCGCGCTATTGTGGATTTGCACATTTTGCGCTCGCATCACTTTAACAAAGCGGAAAAACCGTTATGGACCGAACCGGCGGCGCAGGAACAATTTTTTCAGTGTTGGCGCGACTTGTCCGCCGAGCTCAAAGACCGTCCAGTGGATATGGTCGCGTATGAGCTGATGAATGAGCCGGTGGCCGACGACCCCGAGGATTGGAACAAGCTGGTGGCCAAAGCCATTGCCGTTGTGCGAGAAAACGAGCCGAACCGGGTTATTTTTATCGGCTCGAACCGTTGGCAATCCGCAAGTACGTTTGATCAGTTACGCGTGCCGGAAAACGATCCGAACATTGTGCTCAGTTTTCACATGTACGAGCCGTTTGCGTTAACGCATCACCAGGCCAGTTGGACGGGCATTCGCGATTATGACGGGCCGGTGTTTTATCCGGGTGTGACGGTCCGTCAGGAAGATTTGGCAAAATATCCACAAGAGGTGCAGGATGCTCTGCGAGGGCAGGTACGCAATTACGACAAAAACTCGATTATCGAGCATTTCCAAAAGCCGTTGGCTTTGGCCGAGGAAACGGGCTTGCCATTGTACTGCGGCGAATGGGGCTGTTTGCCGACCGTGCCGCATAAAGATCGCCTGCAATGGTATCGGGACATGCGCGAGGTGCTGGAGACCAACAACATCGCCTGGACCACCTGGGATTACAAGGGCGGTTTTGGCATTGTCGATGGTGATAGAAATCCAAAACAGCCGTTGATTGATGTGTTGACGCAATAATAATTCGCATGAACTACAAAATTTAACAATGTTGTTGGAAAAGTATGATAACAGGTATTTTGCACATTGTGCTCGGTCTGGTTTTGCTCTATTTTGGCGCCGAATGGCTGGTTCGTGCCAGCTCCGCACTCGCGACTCGAATGCGCATCTCGCCCTTAATAATCGGATTGACTTTCGTCGCGTTTGGTACTAGCATGCCGGAGATGATGGTCAGCATTAAAACCTCGCTGGCGGGACAAGGGGCCATTTCGGTGGGCAACGTGGTGGGTTCAAATATTTTCAATATTGCAATTATTTTGGGCATTTCGGCTATTATCTACCCGCTAAAGGCGGAAATCAAATTGATAAAAATTGATACGCCGATTATGATTGCCACCACCATGCTATTTTTTATTCTGTTTTTGGACACTCAGGTCTCTCGTTTTGAAGGAATAGTATTATTTTTGCTGATTGTGCTGTTCACTCTGTCCAGTTTTTATTTTGCAAAACGAGAAAAGCAGGATGCCGAAAAAATAATGGGAGAATCTGATGCGACAACGCTTTTTAAAAATGTGTATATTGAGATCGTGATCATTCTCGGGAGCCTGCTTCTTTTGGTGTTTGGCGCGAACAATCTGGTGTCGGGCGCTATTTCCATAGCCAACAAGCTGGGCGTCAGTCAAGCCATCATCGGTCTCACCATTATTGCGGCGGGAACCAGTTTACCCGAGTTGGCAACATCTGTAATCGCGGCATTGCGGAAAAGTCCGGATATCGCCATTGGCAATGTGGTGGGGTCGAATATTTTCAACATTTTTGGGGATTCTGGGTCTGGCGTCCATCATCTCGCCCATTCATGCGCCGGACATTCAGCGGTTCGACCTGTATGTGATGTTGGTTTTTGCGCTTTTACTGTTGCCGCTAATGTGGACCAAATTCAAGTTACAGCGCTGGGAGGGAGTTTTGCTGACGGCGGGATATGTTTTGTATGTTTTCATACGGATTGGGTGATGTTACAAGACTTCAAGTACGGAACAATTTGACCCAATTGATTCCATATTAAAAAAAGCTCTGACAGAAATACCCTGCCAGAGCTTTTTTTCTTTATGATTCTACATGGTTGTTATTTGTGGCATTGCGAAACTCGCGAATGCCCTGCCCCAGTCCGCGCGCCAGTTCGGGTAATTTTTTGGCGCCAAACAGCAGCAAAATAACAAACACAATGATCAACAATTCGGGACCACTGGGGATCATCTTTTGTTCCTTTAAAAAGACTTTTTATACTCGCAACTCTTTTTGGATGTCGTCCCAAGCGCGTCGGGCCGCAGAGGTCCACTTGCCAAATTGTCGAGCGGCATTTGGAATGCTTTTGGGGCCCAAAACGAGCAGAACGACCAATAGAATCACGAGAACTTCGGATGCACTAACTCCGGGTACCATATTTACCTCTTAGGCCTGTTTCATTTTTTTGGACTTTTTTTTGCCTGTCGGCGCAAATGCGATATACAAAATGTAGATAAAAAATCCGACAAAAAATACGCCCAAGACGTAAAGCACCAGGTTCATCAACAGATCAAACATACATTCCTCCTCTGAATCGTATCAGATTGAAAATTTCAAAACTAGTATGGATTAAGCGCAATGTCGTTGGAGCGTTAATAGTCGGAGGTGAATTGTCCTAAAGCGTATTTATATGCCGATAAGGGGGATTCGCTGATGTATTCCGTGCCAACTTGCGGCACCATGCGGATGAGGCGCGGTGTGCGGATTATTTGAGAAACGAGGAAATGTGAAATTGAAAAATCATAGAGGATACGAAGCGGCTGAACCGTTGCCGATTGCATTTCCTGCGTGAATAAATAGGTATCGTGTGTTTCCTGGACCGGTTGAATTTCAAATGAATGCACGGTTCCCGGCCCCAGTACAGAGAGAAAAAATGAGCAAAGTATACCGATGTAGATGATATTTCGCATTGCTTTTTCTAAAAAAAACAAGAACACAGCAACAAATTTAGAGCAGTTCAACACTTTTTAATCCAGAATGTTCCATACTTGCTTTATATGAAATTTATCGCCACGCTTCACATTCGTACGGACGGGAATATAAAACGCGGCGCGGCTATTTGCAAGAAAATTAATTTGACAGAAACGGATGTCTTTCGATTCATTAATACGCAGTTGTACTGCTTTTCCAGTTTGCTCAACAAATGTTCATCCCGGGATGGGATCCCTGGGGCCCACACTCCTAGTCTTGATGGAAATATTTTTGGAATTATAAACAGTTACAAATTAAGGATTTGTTCCAGC
>CAYPZM010000034.1:0-14032 GCA_964414825.1 uncultured Cytophagia bacterium
GTCTTCGGGCAAGTCCAGCAAGTTTACTGTTGAGATATTGAGCCGCACGTGAGGCAAAATGACCTGGCTGGCTTTTCCCTCGGCAGAGGTTGCAAATACCGTTCGCAGCGGCTCGTGACGTTGCACGAGTTTATTAAGACTTTTTTCCAAAAGGTCCAGGCGGACATCGCCGGCCATCAACACCGAGGCCGGAATATTGTATTGCGGATTTCCCGGTTCAAACTGATCCAGAAACCAGAGACGCTGTTGTGCAAACGACAACGGCAAATCGGATGTGCGGGAAATCGGCTCGATTTTTTCCAGTTGTTCGGAATCACGTTCGGTACTCTGGGACGCCAAATCTTTTTCCACCTCATAGCCAAATTGATCCGCCAAGTCCCAAGCCAAATTACTTAGAAAATCAGTTTTATGGAAATTTCGCCAGCGTTCCGCTACCGAAGCATTAATATTTTTGTGCAGATAAAATTTAAAATCGCCCACCATTTGCGTGGTTTTGTTGACGCCATCGGTCATTTTTTTGCCTTTGTAGGGCTCGAGCATTTCCGGCTCAAAATCAATGTTCAAAAACTGGCACACCTGTTCGAGCTCGGACTGTGGAGAGTTGAGTAAATCTTCAAAGCGCAGGCGATAGTGTCGCGCTTGCGGGATGGTTTCCAGAAATTCCAAAATATTATGATTGCTGACGATCCAGATGAGCTCGGCCAATTGTTGACGGGAAAAATTATGCTCATGCCGAAAAAAGTTTTGATCCAGTTTTGCTTCAATAAACGAATAGATCATGGCATAGGGATGACGCACGAGATGGATAAATTTGGCATCCTCAAAATCCGCTTCGGCGCGTTTTAGAATATTGGGATCAAAAGGATAAGTGGGCGTTTTATCCACCAACAAACGATGACCCAGCAATTGCTGCAATTCGAAATAAAATTCTTTTATGGACAAGTTTTGGGATTCGTAATCATGCATCAATTGCACGGCTTGTTGTGCTTCAACCTGTTTTAATTCCATGAGCGCACGAATAGGAGCTTGCAGCCAAATTTCCAAACCTTCCTCCGAAAACGCTGCCTTGCGCTCTTGAAGCGTGTTAAAGGAAAGCAAGTCCAGTTCCGGTGGCGAAAACAGCTTTTTGTTTCCGGCCAGCATAACACGCAACAGCGTTGAACCGGAGCGCGGCGGGGAGAGAACAAAAACGGCGGGGGGATTTTTCTTTGCCGCCGGTTCTCGATCGGGTAGCGGATCGATAATCTTTTGAAATTCTCGAACATGGGTTGCGGTAATTTTTTCATCAGCATGTTCAGTCACTTTGATGTGATAACGAGTCTCTTCAAGCGCGTCATCACCAAACTGCTGTTTCAGCGTTTCTTCGTAATATTGCGTGGCAAACAGAGCAAATTCGGCAATAGTGGACGCCTTGAAAATTGCCGCCACATGTATCGTCTCATTAAACTCTTTTTGCAACCGATTGACAAATACAGCCGCTTTGAGCGAATTTCCACCCAAATCAAAAAAGTTGTCATAAACGCCAATACGCTCAATGCCGAGGATCTCTTGCCACATTTTGACCAAATGGGCTTCAATTTTATTGCGGGGAGCGACATAGGTTGTATCTCGCGAAACAACATCAGCAACCGGATCGGGCAAGGCGCGTTTGTCCACTTTGCCGTTTGCGTTAATGGGAATGGTTTCGATCTCGACAAAAAATGTAGGCACCATATAATCGGGCAATGTTTGCGACAAAAAGCTGCGCAGCTCTTGCTTGTTGATGGAGCCATTGCCTGGCACATAATAGGCCGCGAGCTGCTTTTCACCCAATTTGTTTTCTTGAGCCAACACCACCGCATCTTTAATCGAGTCATGTTGCTTCAAGAGCGTTTCGATTTCTCCCAGCTCTATACGAAAACCGCGAATTTTCACTTGCTGGTCGATGCGGTTTAAAAACTCGATATTCCCATCCGGCAAATAGCGCACCCAATCGCCAGTGCGATACACGGTTCCTTTGTCAAATGGATGCTCGACAAACCGCTCCGCATTTAACTCGGGGCGATTGTGATATCCCAAGGCCACACCATCGCCGCCTACCAGCAACTCGCCGGGTACGTTTGGCGGGCAGATGTTGTTGTATTTATCGACCACATAACATGTTGAATTGGCGATGGGCTTGCCAATGGGCACACTTGCCGCTTGTTGTTCGAGGGTCTGGATCTCGTAAAAAGTTGAAAACGTGGTATTTTCTGTGGGGCCGTAGACATTGAGGAGACGCGTGGGAGGATAATGGCTGAGCGCCGTTCGAATGGCATCAACATCAAGAGCTTCACCGCCAACCATTACCGTTTTTACCGTTTGAAATGCACCTGGAATTTCTTTGACAATTTGATTAAAATAGGCCGTGGTAATAAAAAAGGCCGTAACCTTGAGCTCGCGCAGGGTGTTTACAAATTCCGGCGGTGACAGCAAAATATCCCTGGGAATAAACGCCAGACGTGCGCCATTGAGCAGCGTTCCCCAAAATTCAAATGTCGCGGCGTCAAAAGCGGCATTGGAGATTTGCGGGATCACGTCTTTGGAAGTGAGGCTGACATAGTTGGTGTTTCTAACCAGGCGAACGATGGCGCGATGCGGCACAACCACGCCCTTGGGTTGGCCTGTAGAGCCGGATGTGTAAATGACATACGCAGGACTTTGGGCCGATGCGGCAATAGGCGGATTTTCCTCGTTTTGCACCGATATCGTTTCTGCTTCACGATCGAGCTTGATGACTGGCGCAGTCGTTTCCGGCAATTGCTCGGCCAGCACGGCATCGGTCAGCACAAGCTTTGCGTTGGTGTCCTTGAGCATAAAGACGATACGCGAAGCCGGATACGCCAAATCAAGGGGAACATAGCAGGCACCAGCTTTAATGACGGCGAGTGCGGCAACAATCAGGTCTGGCGTTCGTTCCAGATAAAGCGCCACAAAATCGCCAGGTTGAACATTATTTTCTGCTAAAAAAGCAGTCAATTGATTGACGCGGCGGTTCAACTGCTCATAGGAAATTGAATTGTGACTATTGTCCTGGAGAGCAATATGCTCCGGAAACGTGGACACGGTCTCTTCAAAAAGCTGGTGCAAGGAAGCGTTGCGCGGATAATCCGGAAAAGTGGCATTCCAATCACGCGTGATCATTTCCACGAATTTTTGGCTGATCAAGGAGAGTTCGGAAACGCGCTGCTCCGGCTGTTCGACAATTTTTTCAAGCAGATGCACAAAATAGTCAGCACAGCGCTGAATGGTTTCGGGTTTGAACAAATCGGTATTGTATTCGAACGTGCATTGAATGTCCGGGCCATTCTCCATCAACAAAATCAGCAAATCAAATTTTGCCACATTAATTTCAACATCATACAATTCCATTTTGACATCATCGATGGCCATGGACTGAAACGGTGCGCGCTGCAAGTCAAACATGACCTGAAACAGCGGCGAGTGGCTCAGCTGGCGATGCGCCTCCAGCGTTTCGACAATGCGCTCAAACGGAACATCCTGGTTTTCGGTGGCTGTGAGCACATCATTTTTGACGCGATCGACCAAATCGAGAAAAGAGATGTCCTGATCAAAGGTAGCGCGCAGAACAATCGTATTGACCAAAAATCCAACCAGGCCTTCAACATCGCGCCGGTTGCGATTGGCGATGGGGGCGCCAATGCCAAAATCGTCTTGCTGTGTGTATTTGTGCAAAAACAGTTGCGTCGCTGCCATGAGCACATTGTAGAGCGAGGTATGTTGGTTGCGGCCTAGTTCGCGCAATGCTTGTACGGTGTCACGCTTTATGTTAAATTTGAAATGCTTGCCTTTATGCGACTGAATGGCCGGACGGGAATAATCTGTAATCAATTCCAGAACCGTGGGCATGCCCTGGAGATAGGATTTCCAATAGTCGAACTGTTTCTCAATTTCGGCATCGGAAGCGCGCTCTTCCAGCCACTGCGCATAATCGGCAAACTGCAAATCTGGCTCGGGAAGCTCAAGGCTTCCGTTGTGGCTGTGTTTTTTGTACAGAGTTACGATCTCATTCAGCAAAACACCAACAGACCAACCATCGGCAACAATGTGGTGAATGTTGACCAAAAGGATAAAATCATTATGATCGCGTTTGATCAGATGCGAGGTCATTAATGGCGCTTGTTTCAGGTCAAATGGTGTAGATGCAATTGTGCTCAATATTTTGGCGATTTCCGCATCTCGATCGTTAATCGGGTGTTCGGTAACATCAACACGCTGCAAAGGCACCTGCATGTTATCACTCACACGCTGCACCGGTTCGCCGGATTCGGAGATCAAATAAAACGAACGTAAAACGTGATGTCGCTGCACAACGCTTTGAATCGTTGCTTCGAGCTTTGCTGCATCCACAGGCCCAACAAAACGCACGGCGGACGGTATATTGTAAAAGGCGCTGCTGCTATCGAGCTGTTCCAAAAACCACAACCGTTTTTGCGCAGCCGTCATGGGGTAATGCGACAGATCCGCACGTTTGGGGATGCGATTTGCCGCGCGAGATACACCTTTTTGCTGCATTTTTTTGCGCAGCAGCTCTAATTGTTCGGGGGAAAGGTCTTTAAGTTTTTCCGAGAGTTCCGCCATTCTGTCTCCACGTTCGGATTCTATTCATTCTGTAGCATTTCCTGTATCTCTTTGTCCGACAATCCCTCGAGTTCTTCCAGCATTGAGGAGAGATCATGTTCGTCCACCAGGGATGCTTGTTCTTCTGCGATTGCCCGCGTAATGCCTTCCACAGTGGGACGTTCAAACAAAGCTCGCAAAGATAGATCGACATCAAATTCTTCACGAATTCGAGAAATGACCTGAGTGCCCAGCATCGAGTGTCCGCCAAGATCAAAAAAGCTGTCGTAAATACCGACTTGGTCGATATTCAACACCGACGCTACAATCTCGGCAATGCGAGTTTCCGTTTCAGTACGTGGAGCAACATATTCGGTTAAAACTTGGGGTCGTAACTGATCCGGCACGGGCAACGCGCGCCGGTCAATTTTACCACTGGGGGTAAGAGGAAAAGAATCCAGCTTTATAAAAACGCTGGGAATCATATATTCCGGCAGACGTTGCGACAGATATTCGCGTAATGTGGTAACACTCTCTTTGTCTCCCTCGCACACATAATACGCAACGAGAAACTTTTCTGCGGAATGATCGCCAAAAGATGTCACAATTACTTTATGCATACCTGGAAATCGTCCCAGGGTCGCTTCAATTTCACCCAGCTCAATTCGGTAACCACGGATTTTGACCTGCTGATCCACTCGTCCCAGAAATTCCAGCATGCCGTGTTGATTGTATCGTACCAAATCGCCGGTGCGATACAAACGCTCTCCGGATCCAGAAAATGCATTCGGGACAAATCGCTCAGCCGTGAGATCGGCACGGTTGAGGTAACCGCGCGCAATGGCAAATCCGCCAATGCACAATTCACCGGGAACGCCTTGGGGCACGGGATACCCCTGTCGATCGAGCACGTACACACTGCGTTGCAACAACGCACAACCAATGGGAATGGCGCCCTCCTCGATCACATCACTATTTTTTGATATATCGAAAATGGTTGAGGTGATGCAGGTTTCAGTTGGGCCGTAGGCGTTGAGCAATCGCGCTGACTGCAAGCTCGAATGGGACCACGCAGCCAGAGAATCTGTCGACATTAAATCTCCACCAACAATCAACAATCGGATGGGAGAATCTTGGTTTTTATGGGCTTGCCACACTTTGGCAAATTGGTTCCAATAGGCTGTTGGCAAATTGACCACGGTGAGCCGATGCTGTTGAATGGTGTCAACCAGCTCCTCCGGCGTCCAAACCATGTTGGGTCGCTTAACCAAATGCGCACCGGCCAACAAGGTTGGGAAAATTTGCTCCAGCGACGCATCAAAATTGGTGGAGGCAAATTGCAAAACGTTGTCGGCTTCCGTGAGCTGCCACTCCTTTTGGATGCCAGCGCAGTGCTGCGCAAACGTGCCATGCGTTATTAAAACGCCTTTGGGGTTGCCGGTTGAACCGGAGGTGTAAATGAGATAAGCCGGATTGTCTCCATCCAAGTGTACAATCGGATTTTGGGCCTCTTGTGCTTGCAACTCATTTTCAATCTCATCGAGCAAAATGAATGTCGCTTGTGTTGAAGAGCTTGTTTGCGCCAAATCGGACTGAGTTAGAATGATGTTTGCTTGGGAATCTTGAATCATATAATCGAGACGCTCACCGGGATAATCGGGATCGAGGGGCAGATAAACGCCCCCGGCCTTAAAAATGCCCAAAATCGCGGCCAGCAAATCGAGGGAACGGTGCAAATATACGCCGACAACGGCTTCTGGCGTAACGCCGGAGGCCATCAAAAAATGTGCGATTCGATTGGCGCGTTCATTGAACTGTTGGTAACTCCACACTTGTGAGCCGCAGGTCAGTTGGGCATTGGGCGAGAGAGTGACGCGTTCTTCAAAAAGCTGATGCACAAAAGATGAACCGGAATATAAATCTTCCGCCTGCCGATTTTTCTCAACCAGCAGCTCGTTTCGTTCAGCTTGGGTTAATAGATTTACTTGAGAAATCTTTCGGGTCGGATGCTCCAGAACATCTTTTAGTATATTGAGCAAATGCCCAACCAGACGCTCCACAGTCGATTTTTCGAACAAATCCGTATTGTAAACAATCTGGCCGTCAAGACCATCATTGGGCTCGAACACAAATGTAAGATCGAACTTGGCTGTTGGCGTGTGCTGTTCTAACCGGGTAATCGTGACATCCGACAATTCGAGCATTTGCGACGGCGTATTTTGCAGCACGAACATGGTTTGGAAGAACGGGGGCCGACTCATATCGCGCTCGGGCTTGAGCTCTTCCACCAACATTTCAAATGGAATATCCTGATGCGCATACGCATCCAATGCATCTTTTTTGACGCGCTTGACCAGCTCGACAAATGTGGGCTCACCGGACAAATTGCTGCGCATGGCCAGCGTATTGACAAACACACCCAACAGCGGCTCCAACTCGCTGCGGTTGCGGTTGGCAATGGGTGTGCCCATCACAATGTCGTCCTGACCGGTATAGCGGTACAACAAGATATCCAGAACAACGAGAAGGGCCATAAATTGCGTGGCGTCGTGTTGCTTGCAAAACGCATTCAAGCGATCCACGAGTTCTGCATTAATGTTGAAATAAAAAACATCTCCGTTGTGGGTTTGCACGGTCGGGCGTTTGTGGTCGGTCGGTAAATCGAGTGGATTGTCGGCGCCATCCAGTTTTTCGCGCCAATAGCTTAGCTGTTCGTCCAGAACATCGCCTTGCAGATAGTCGTGCTGCCAGACCGCATAATCGACATATTGAATGGGCAGATTGGGCAACTCGACCGGTTTTCTAGCAGCAAAGCCTTCATATAGTTCGGCAAATTCTTTGATAAACGTGGCCAACGTCCAGGCATCGGAAATAATGTGATGCATGGTGAGCAAACAAACATATTTTTTATCAGCCAATCGAATCAGCGAAGTGCGAAGCAAAGGTCCGGTTGACAGATCGAACGGTGCCTGCGCTTCCGTGATGGCTTGTTCACGCAAAGCGTCTTGCTGGTCCGCGTCCGATAAATGACTCAAATCCAATTGCTTTAGAGAAATGTTGGATTCAGGCTGAATAACCTGAACCGGATGGCCATCCACGTTTTCAAATACGGTACGCAGTACTTCGTGTCGTTGCCCAAGCGCCTGCAATGCTTTTTCAATAGCAGCCACGTCCACATCACCTTCAATCGCAACAGCCGCCGGATTGTTGTACATTGGATTGCCGGGCTCCCACTGATCGAGAAACCACATGCGTTGTTGCGCATACGACAGTGGAAAGCGGTTTTGCTCCCGGTTTTGCGGCAAAATTCGTTTATTCTTGAGATCAACATTTTGCTGCGCCAGAATTTTTTCCAGCAGCTTGCGCTTTTCCGGAGAGAGCTTGCTGATATCCTGATACAAATCGTTCATAGACTATTTAATGTTGGATTAAGAGTTATCTTTGGAGAGCAGTTCCTGAACCTCCTCATTGGAGAGTCCTTCAACCATTTTTAGAGCATTGGCAATCTTTTCCTGCTCTTCGTCTTCTGTTTTTTGTGCCTTTGAGATCATCTCGCTAATCGTGGCGATGGTCGGAGATTCAAATAGATCACGCAGCGGCAATTCGACTTTGTATTTGTCACGCAAACGAGACACCAATTGCGTGGCCAACAAGGAATGTCCACCCAAATCAAAAAAATCATCGTGAACACCCACGCCCTTTATGCCGAGCAACTCTCCCCATGTTTGTACCATTTCATTTTCCAATTCCGTACGTGGTTCGACATACGGCGTGGTTAAATTGGGGCGTTCGTGTTTGGTTGTGGAAGTTTTAAATCCTTCCAGCATTTGTGTACGCAATGTTTCAAAAGTTACCCATTTTTGCAGACGCGTTTCAAGATCGCCGGTCGAAATGACCATTTGCGATAATCCCGCGTTCTTGAATAGCAGGTCGTACACTTTAACACCTTCGGAAGGGGTCAGGTTCAACTCTTCAATATCCGATTTGCTGCTTTTTTCGCCAAATCGCCAACCATCCCAATTGATGCTCATCCACATCGTTTTTTGTTTTCGCGTTTGAATGGCGGCCAATGTATCCATATAGGAATTTGCTGCTGCGTACGCATACATTCCCATGCCGCCCAAAATTGTGGATAATGAGGATTGCAGCAGAACAAAATCGAGTTGTTTATTTTCAACAATTTTTGCCAACAGTCGGCTACCATAAATCTTGGGAGCAAATTGTTGTTCACAAGCATCCACATCGGTTTCGGCAATGGCTACTGTGGATCGAGTTCCGACCAAACCGGCAGCGTGAATAATGCCATTGGGGCCACCAAAATGTTCTCGGGTCCAATCCAGAATTTCGAGCATTTGCGGTTCATCCGTTATATCGGCGCTCAACACCAAAACCTCGCCACCTTTTGCTTCAACCTGTTTGATTTGTTCGATTTTTCTCGCCATCGAAGCATCGCCATCTTTCACGACTTGATCCCATTCGGATCGTTCAGGAAACGGACGACGATCCAGCAGAACCAGTTTGGCTTTATAATTCTCGGCCAAAAAGGATGCCAGGGTCAAACCAATATTTCCCACTCCACCGGTAATGAGATAAACGCCTTGATCGCGCAAAATAGATTGTGGCGTTTCGTCGCTTTCGATATCCATGGAATCAAACGTTTGGACCCAGCGGCAGCTATGGCGATATGCCACGGTAACTTGCGAGGGTTTGGCAGCAAATTCATCCAAAACCCGCTGCAGGTTAAATTCATCCATATCAATAAGGCGACATAAAATATTCGGGTATTCTTGCGGAATGACCTTGTTCGCTCCTGCCAGCATCGCATTTTCGGCGTTGAGATGCTCATTCCCGGTAATGTCAAATATTTCGCGGCTGGCGACATTCAGGCTGACCGTTTCGGTCATTTGGTTACGTGCCAGCGTTTTGACCAACCACAAAAGCGAATAAAAACCTCGTTCAATAGAGTGATTTACATCGCGCGCCGACATGGTCCAGGTGTGAACAATGCGTTGCGGGAGAAAATTTTCTTCTTCGAGTGTGTCCAACAAATTTTGATAATGCGATTGATTATCCGGTTGAAGCTTAATTTTCACCTCATCCACGCGAAAATCGGATCCTGGCATAACAATGCGGACACGGTGACCGGCCTGTCGCAGATGTTGCACTGCCGCATCATTTTCCGCATCCACAAAGAGAAGATAATTAAACGCTTCTTGCGTATCTTTGAGCTTTAGCAAGGAACGCTTCCACACCGGAGTATAAAACCATGCGGTAATGTCATTAATTTTCCCCTCCGCGCTCGCCCGTTTAGGTTTGTTTGACGGCATCTCAATGTCCAGCCAATGTCGTTGTCGCTCAAACGGATAAGTGGGCAGCGGCACGCGATGCCGAACCTCGTGTGTGTCAAAGCCCTCCCAATTCACAATTCCGCCGGCCAGCCAAATTTGTCCCAGAGTGTCCAGGATAAACTGCTGATCATTTGCCGTATCTTTTGGATGATGAATGGAAGGCAAAATCATCTGATCGGGCGACGCCGCGGAATGGCGCCGGGTGAGCATGTTAAGCGTTTTTCCGGGGCCTACTTCGAGAAAAATGTAATCAAAACCGGACAATAACTCGCCAATGCCCTGATTGAATTTGACGGTGGAGCGCAAATGCTGCGCGTAATAATCCGGATCCGTGGCTTGCTCCGTTGTTATCCACGTTCCGGTTAAATTGGAGATATAAGGAATTTCTGGTTCATTCAAGGTAATGTTTGCGACTTGATTCCTGAACGACTCGAGGACGGGATCCATCATGGGCGAATGAAACGCGTGTGAGGTATGCAATCGCGTAAATTCGATATTGTCCTTTTGTAACTGCTCTTCCATGGCGGCGATGCTCTCAAACGTACCGCTTACAACGGTCAGCTTTTCAGCGTTTTGTGCCGCCAGTGAGACACCGTTTTTCATATAGGGTTCTAGTTCATCCTCATTCAAAGGCACACTCAGCATGGCTCCGGCAGGCATTTGCTGCATCAATTTGCCGCGAGCTACGACAACCCGCAGAGCATCTTCAAGACTCATCACACCGGCGAGGCAGGCGGCAACGTATTCGCCAATGCTGTGGCCGATCATGGCTTGCGGCACCACACCCCACTCGTGCCACAGTTGCGCCAGCGCATACTCGATGACAAACAGAGCCGGCTGGGTAAAGTTGGTTTGCGACAGGTGTTGGTTGGCGGCTTCGATATCAGCATCTTCAGGATAGAGAATTTCTCGTAAATCGAGCGAGAGCAACGGCTGTAATAGTTCGCAACATTCATCTACAGATTCACGGAATGTGGGTTCCGAGTTGTACAAATCGCGGCCCATGTTGACGTACTGCGCGCCCTGGCCGCTAAACATAAACACCACGGACTTTTCCGGTACGTCCTTGCCATGGCTGGCGACTTTGAGACGTTCGGGATCCACCTCACCGAGCGCTTGAAGGGCATCCTCAGGGGACTGGCAGACCACGGCCATGCGATGGTTAAAATCTTTGCGGCCCAATTGCAGCGTAAATGCAACATCCGCAATGTCGAGATTTGGATTTTCTTTCAAATGGTGCACCAAATTCTGTCGCATTTGCGATAAAGCCGGCTGGGATTTGGCGGATAGTAAAATCAGTTGAAAATCGCGAGAGGAAGTCGCGGTTACGCGATGCGGCGCTTCTTCCAAAATGAGATGCACGTTGGTGCCGCCGATACCAAACGAGCTCACGCCGGCGCGGCGTGGATTGCCATCCGACTCCCAGTCGCGCAGTTCGGTATTGACAAAAAACGGGCTGTTGTCAAAATCAATTTTGGGATTGGGGGCCGAATAGTTGATGCTGGGTGGAATTTGTTTATGCTTGAGAGCCAAAGAGGTTTTGATCAAACTAGCCACGCCCGCAGCGGCATCCAAATGGCCGACATTTGGCTTGACCGAGCCTATGGCACAAAATTGCGTACGGTCGGTTTTTTCGTGAAACACTTTATTCAGTGCGGTAATTTCGATGGGATCACCAAGATTGGTACCGGTGCCGTGCGTTTCAATATAACTGATATCCTCGGGCGCGATATTGGCTACAAACTGCGCTTCGGCAATCACCTGAGCTTGGCCATCCACACTCGGGGCAGTATACCCAACTTTGAGCGCGCCGTCGTTATTGCACGCCGCGCCTTTGATGACCGCGTATATGTGATCGTTATCGGCCAATGCATCTTCCAGCCGTTTGAGCAGTACCACACCGCAGCCGTTCCCAGAAATGGTGCCATTGGCTTGCGCGTCAAACGCCCGGCAATGGCCATCGGGCGACAGAATCATGCCTTCCTGATAGGTAAAGCCGCTCTTTTGCGGCAGCGTGATGGTGCAGCCACCGGCGAGAACCATATCCGCCTGAAAATTGACCAAGCTTTGAGACGCTAAAAATACCGCCGTGAGCGAAGTAGAGCATGCGGTTTGCACGTCGAGACTGGGTCCGCGCAGGTTCAACTTGTAGGAGACCTTTGTGGTCAAAAAATCTTTTTCATTGCCAATGGACAACTGGTATCCCTCGGCCGTATCGATTTTGCCGTGCGTGGCGGCCAAAATCGGAATGATATAGGAATTCATCCCAACGCCGCCGTAGGTGCCAATCAATCCTTTAAAATCATCCGAATTGTAGCCGGCGCTTTCCAACGTTTCCCAGGAACACTCCATAAACAAACGGTGTTGTGGATCGAGCTGGTCAGCTTCTTTGGGGAAAAAATTAAAAAACGCGGCATCGAACTGGTCGACATCCTGAAGAATGCCGCGAGCGCGGACATAATTTGGGTTACTAAACAGCGATTCGTCGATACCAGATTCCAAAAGCTCTTCATCGGAAAAAAACGAAATGGACTCTTTGCCGTTGATCAAGTTTTGCCAGAATTCTTCAACATTTGAGCTGCCCGGAAAGCGACCGGATAGGCCAATAATTGCAACATCCAAACCTGCATAAGCATCCGATGCATTCGTCTCTGCCACGTTATTCTCTCCTTTGTCTCATAAGCTGTCGTCTTTCAGCCATGCGAGCGCGTTGCCTGATTGCTCTGACCTCGGTGTCTTTTAGAACCTGATCATCATTATTGCCCATGTTTAAAAATTTGGCTTGAGAAGCAATGGTTGGATATTGAAACAATTCAACAACTGACAACTCTTTTTTCAACGCCTCTTCCAATATAGCGTGCAATTTCACCATCATGAGTGAGTGACCGCCGATTTCAAAAAAATTGTCGTTCACACTGACCTGATTGATATTCAGGACTTTTCGCCATGCTTCTGCAACGGTGCGTTCGATCTCATTTTTGGGTTTGACAATATCCGAACGCTTTATATTCTGCTTAAAGAATGGATCAGGAAAAGATTTACGGTCAATTTTGCCATTCTGCGTAAGCGGAAACTTTTTCAATTTCATAAAGGTTGAGGGCACCATATACGGCGGCAGCTTTTTTTTCATAAACTCTGCAATCGACTCGTAGTTGATCTCATCAGCATCGCTCGAGATATAATAAGCAGCCAACCGGGTCTCACCGGTCTTGTCGCGCCGAGCAAGTACCACGGCATTTTCGATATCCGGATAACTCTGGATTACGGATTCGATTTCGCCCAACTCTACGCGCAATCCGCGAATCTTGACCTGATGATCAATGCGGCCTAGAAATTCGATGTGCCCGTTCGGCAAATAACGCACCAAATCGCCGGAGCGATACAGCCGCTCTCCCGGTTGATCACCCCAGGGATTGGGGATGAATTTTTCCGCGGTCAAATCCGGCCGGTCAAAATAGCCGCGTGCCAAACCGATACCGCCGATGAGCAGCTCACCAGGCACGCCAATGGGCACCGGATTCATCTGAGCATCCACAATATAGACGCGCAAATTGTCGATGGGAATGCCGATGGGTATATTATCACGGTCGATCTGGCCTTCCACAACATTGGCGGTAGTACACACCGTGGATTCGGTTGGGCCATAAGCATTTATAAAACGATGATTCTTATTCCATTTGTTAACGATATTTTTGGTGCACGCCTCACCTGCCGAAATGATCGTATCCAAATGGGGCAGCTCCGCCTCAGGAAGCACGGCCAAAATAGAAGGCGGCAAGGTGATGGTGGTAATTTCATTCTCTTTCATCGAGCGCAGCAGCCCGTTTTGCGACAACATGGTTTCTCGGCTGATCATATAGAGCCGCGCACCGGCGATGAGCGCCATAAAAATTTCAGAAACTGAAGCATCAAAACTAAACGACGCGTATTGCAGCACCCGGCTTTCCGGTTTGACATTAAAGATTTTGATTTGAGCCTGAACCAAATTGCACAATCCTTCATGGCTCAACATCACACCCTTTGGTTGTCCTGTAGAGCCAGAAGTGTAAATGATGTAGGCCAGATGATTGGCTTCATTCAGGCAC
>CAYPZM010000034.1:14042-22509 GCA_964414825.1 uncultured Cytophagia bacterium
CACTCGAGCGCTTCGTCGCTTTGCTCGGCGATGGCCTCATATTCCTCGTCCAGACAGATATAGTCGCCAGAAAATTCGGGCAAATTCTCCAAAAGTCCGGACACGGTGATAACGCGTTGAACTTTGGAGTGGGTGATCATATACTCCAAGCGATCCTTGGGATACTGCGGATCGAGCGGCATATACGCACCGCCCGCTTTGATAATGCCCAGCAAACCCAGCACAGTCTCAATGGAGCGATCCACACACAAGCCAACAATAGTTTCCGGGCCCACACCCTTTTGGCGCAAATAGCGACCCAATTGATTTGCGCGCTGGTCCAGCTCCGCATAAGTGAGCTGTGTGCCTTCAAAATGTACGGCCACGCTATCCGGGTATTGCGCTACCTGTTGATCAAACATATATTGAATGCAGGGTTTTTCCGGTAGCGGCACATGGGTATCGTTCCAGCCGAACAACAGTTGATACAACTCGTCGTACGGCACCATTTGCAGTTTTGAAATCGGTTGCGTGGGATGTTCGACGATACTTTCGAGCAGCGTTTTATAATGCTGAAGCATTCGCAGCACGGTTTCTTCTTCAAACAAATCGGTGTTGTAGGTTAATGACGCGCCAAGTCCGTCTTTTCCTTCTGCCAGCATCAAGGTGATGTCAAATGGAGCGACCTGCTCTTTAACAGGAAACGTTTGCATAGGAATGCCGGCAAATTCCATGTGTTCGCCTTCCAATCCCAAAGACATGGCAGAGAGGCCTTGGTCATTCAACACATGGGCGCGTTGGTAGACAAACATCACCTGAAAGATCGGCGTGCGGCTGGTATCTCGTTCCGGCATAATGCGCTCGACCAATTGATAGAACGGATAATCCTGATGCTCCAGTGCATCAACAACCGTTTGTTTGACTTGGTCGAGAAGCTGTTCAAAGTTTTCTTCTTTATTGACAAAGGTACGCAAAGCCACGGGATTGACAAAGTAACCGACAAGATCAGTTAGCTCCGACCGGCTGCGTCCGGTAGTGGGCGTACCCACAATGATATCATCCTGACTGGTATACTTTTGCATCATAATCTTAAATGCAGCAAGCAGGGTCATGTAAAGCGTAACACCCCGCGCCTCACTCAGCTTTTCGACCTTTTTGCTCAAGTCCGCATCCAGTTTGAGCGAGCGGATTTCTCCGTTAAAAGACTGCACGGCAGGCCGAATTTTATCAGTGGGCAACTCGAGGTTCGGCAAACGTCCTTTTAATTTATTGGACCAGTACTGCCATAATGTTTCACCGTCCGGGCTTTTAAGAAGTTGATCTTGCCAGGCCACATAATCCGTGTAGCGCAATTTGAGTGGCAGCAAATTAAACTCTTTGGAGCCTTTTACATAGAATTGCGCAATTTCGCTAACAATGATCGCCAGCGACCACATATCGGTTACGATGTGATGCGCGCCAATCACCAGGATATAATCGTTCTCGGCTTTTTCCAACAATACGGCTTTAAATAGCGGACCTTTGCTCAAATCATAACTTTGGGCAGAGAGTTCTTCAACTTTAGCTTGAATTTGATCGTCATCCAAATCCGAAACGTCGTGGAATTCATAATGCACATCCATGTATTCGTGTACTTTTTGAATTTGCTCACCGTTTCTGAAATGGAACGTCGTACGCAACGCCGGGTGACGATTGACAACCAGTTGCAACGCCTGATGCAGGGCATTGATATCCATTTTGGACTGCGCGCGCACGGCATAAATCGGGTTATAGACGCTCTTGGGCGCCATTCTATGTTGAATCCACAACGCCTTTTGGCCCATAGAGAGCGGATATTCGCCATACTCGACACCTTCTTGTGCACGAATGGACTCCAGGTGCGATTCTCCATCCAAATCGGCGATCACGTCATCCGCCAATTGCGAAAGGGTTGGTCCCACAATTAATTTGGCGACCGGGAGATTAAATTGCAAATCACGGTCGAGCTTTGTCTGCAATTCAACCGCCATAATGGAATCCAGACCAAAATTGGTAATGGGTTGATTGATGGAAATTTGCGACACCGGCAGTGAAAGAACGTTTGCCAATTCTTCCTGCATATATTTGGCAACAGTTTCGTGCCGTTGTTCTTCGGGCAATTCTAAAATCTCTGCCCGTGTCAGGTGTGTTTTGGGTTGAGAGTGTTCAGGGCTCGGAGTCGTTACCTCGACTTGAACCGGTGGCTGTTCCAAACTGTCTTTCAACTCATCCTTTACGCGTGCCAGCCGGATACCCTGGAAATAGGCATGGACATCGCCTTTTTCGTTTAACAGATAAACTTCACCGGCCAGGGACTCGTCGTCCACCCACTCAACCTTGGCGTAGCACCAGACATCTGCATAACCGTTTTGCACATTTACCTGGCGTTCCAGGCCGTAGGGCATAAACACATCGCCGGATTGTTGCGCGAGCATACAAACGGTTTGGCAGCACGCATCAATAAACAACGGATGGATATTGTACATGGACATGCTGTTGCGCACCTGGTCGGAGATTTTAAGTTTGGTGAGGACGATATTCTCGCCAATATAAATTTCCGAAAAAATCTTGGCCTGATTATCAACGCACAAACCATTATCTTTCAAAGTCGCATAAAATTCATCGACCGAGCGCAAAGTGCACTGCGTTTTAATTGCAGAAGGAGTCAATTCCAAGGTTCGAGGCGAATCAACATCAGATTTGGTCAATTTACCTTCGGCATGCAACGTCCAGGACACGCTATCCAGCTCGCGTTTTAAACTATAAGCTTGAAAAACCGCGGTGTTGCCGTCGTTGTCCGGAGTGACAATAAACTGCAAATCCGTGCCTTGGCCGCTGTTTTGTAGCACCAGCTCTTGATTAAAACGCATGGCCTCAATTTTATAAGCATCGGATTTAAACAACTTGCGTCCCGCTTCAATACCCATTTCCACAAATGCTGAAGAGGGAAAGATTTTTCGATTAAACAGTGAAAATCCATCCAAAAAAGGATCGTGATCGCCATTAATGTGGTTTTGAAATTGTAAGGTACGCAAGGGCGATTCGAGCTCGTACCCCAAAAGCGGGTGTACTTTGTCTGAAGCGCTCACAGCGACAAATGTTGATTGTCGCTTTTTGCGTTTGTCTTCCAGCCAATAGCGCTCGCGTTTGAACGGATAAGTTGGGAGTTGTACATGTTTTCCGGCAAAAGGTGCATCAAATGCTGACCAATTGAGATTGACGCCGTTTGCATACAATTTGGCGACGGCCTCCAACAGATTTGGCCAATCCGCTTTATCTTGTTTCAAGGATGAAACCCACACAGCCTGATGCTCGGGCAAACTGCGACGGCCCATGCCGGTAAGGTGCGGATTCGGGCCGGTTTCGACAAACACATTGACGCGTTGCGCCACCAGCTCTCGAATGCCATCCAAAAACAGGACTGGCCGCCGGATATGCTCTCTCCAGTATGCAGCGTCCGGAGTTTTAGCCTCCATCACCGTACCTGTTAAATTCGAGACGATGGCGATTTGCGGTTCGTTATAAGTAATCTCCTGGGCAACTCGCTCAAATTCGTCAAGAATCGGGTCCATCAATTTAGAATGAAACGCGTGCGATACCGTTAATTTACGCGTTTTAATTTCGCGTTTTTCAAATTCTCTTAAAAGCCGATCGATTTCAGCTACGGGTCCTGAAATTGCCGTATTTGTTGTGCCATTAACTCCGGCGATATCAACATCCACCTGCAGAGCCGAAATCACGTCTTGTACAATATCGCGCTCGGCAAATACAGCGGCCATGCCGCCACCCGCCGGCAACGAACCCATCAGGCGCCCGCGAACTGCTACCAGCTTGTAAGCATCTTCCGGTGTAAACACTTTTGCTATACAGGCTGCGGTAATTTCACCGATGCTGTGTCCCATAAGCAAACTCGGTTTCAAGCCCCAGGACATCCACAATTTTGCCAGCGCATATTCAACAGCAAACAACGCAGGTTGGGTGTATTCGGTGTGGTGAATGAGATCGCTGTTTTCGTCCCACATCACCGAAAGTATAGGTCGATCGCTATACTGTGTTGAAATTTCATTAATCTCGTCCAGCGCCGCTTTGAATTCGGGATGCAGCTCGTAAAGCTGTTTGCCCATATTCACGTATTGCGCGCCTTGTCCGGTAAACAGAAATGCGACCTTTTTTCTCTCATCCACCGACGTTGTAGCCATAGCGCCATTTCCGGCAATTTCGCCAGCCTGAATAGCGGCTAATTTTTTCTGCAATTCATCCGGAGTGGAGGCGGTTACTGCCAAACGAACATTAAAATGCTCGCGCCGCGTATGCAGCGTAAACGACATATCGTTTAGAGCAAAATTGTTGGTTTGCAAAAATTGATCATAATCTCGAACATACGCATTCAGCACGTCCTGATCCTTTGCCGACCATGTAAATACGTACGAGCCAGGATCCGGTTTTTCCTGGTGTGCTTCCAGAACAGGCGCTTCTTCGAGGATGATGTGCGCGTTGGTGCCGCCAAATCCGAAAGCGCTTATGCCGGCACGAAAGGTTTCGCTGGCCTTCCACTCCACCGGAGATGTTGGAATACGAAACGGCAACTCATCAATCGGGATATTGGGATTGATGGTCTTGAAATGCAAATGCGGCGGAATGGTCCGGTTACGCAGCGACAATATCGTTTTGATCATGCCAGCAATTCCAGCAGTAGACTCCAAATGGCCAATATTGGTTTTGACCGAACCGATGTAACAGGGGTCGTCTTTGCGGCGATGTTTCATCACCTGTCCCAAGGCTTCCACCTCAATCGGATCGCCAAGAATGGTACCGGTGCCGTGAGTTTCGACATAGTCAATATCTTCTGCTTTAAGACGCGCATTTTGCAACGCCGCTTCAATAACGCGAATTTGCGCCAAACTGTTCGGCGCCGTAAGCCCGTTTGTACGGCCATCCTGATTCACAGCCGAGCCGCGGATAACGGCAAGAATCGTGTCGCCATCTTTTTGTGCATCCGACAGGCGTTTAAGCACGATAATACCGCAGCCTTCGCCGCGCACGTAACCTTCGGCGCTGGCATCGAACGTGCGGCAACGACCGCCCGGAGCCAGCATATTCGCTTGTGAAAACGTGATACTGGCCCGCGGTGAGAGCAGTGCATTTACGCCGCCGGCAATGGCCATAGTGCTTTCATTGTTGCGCAAGCTGTTAATCGCTTGATGAACAGCCACCAGGGATGAGGAGCAGGCTGTGTCGAGAGACATGCTCGGACCCTGAAAATCGAAAAAGTAAGAAAGCCGATTGGCCACAATGCTGCTGGCATTTCCCGAGCCGCCATAGGCATCAATATCGTCATAATCTAAATAATCTTGTGCCAGCGACATATAATCATTACCGGAGACACCCATAAACACGCCGGTTAAGCTTTTTCGTACACTCGCCGGATTGATACCAGCGTCCTCCAGCGCCTTCCATGTTGTTTCCAGGGCCAGACGCTGTTGCGGGTCCATTTTTGTTGCTTCGCGCGGGGAAATTCCGAAAAATTGCGGATCAAACTTGTCCACATCGTCCATAAAGCCGCCAAAACGGCTATTCATTTTTCCCGGCTCGCCGGCATTGCTGGAATAAAATTCGTCAACATCCCAGCGATCGTTCGGCACTTGTTCAATAGCATCCACCCCATTTTTTAGCACGTTCCAGAATTCACGATGATCCTGGGCATGGGGAAACCGACAGGCCATGCCAATAACGGCAATAGGTTCGGTTTTTTCACGTTTTAGTGCATGGAGCTTTCCCTTCATGTCCTCAACGGCATACAATGCCCGCTTTAGGGGACTAAGGCTATCAACTCCCTGCGAATTTTTTGTTGAATCCATATCACTCAAAACCCTCTGCTTCTTTGTCCTCAATTACCGCTTTGCAGTAGTGTGCTCTACCTCCTCATCCAAAAAACTCAACCTCTACGCCAATCTTTGCCCCATAAGGACTGATGCTGTTAATAATGGTAAACTTTAAGGGGCCTCCGCCCCACTCACCTTCCCTAAATCTCGTCTTCCTCACTTAGTTTTTGCAGTAACAATTCTTCTACCTCTTTATCCGAAAGACTTTCTATGCTTTCCAGCAGCTCGTCCGATGCCTCTTCTTCCTCAACCGTTTCAATAGCTTTGTCTAACACATCCACCAGCACATACTGCGATAATGCAACAATAGTGGGATAGTTAAACACAAGAGTTGCTGGTAAATTCCTCCCGATTGCAAGATCAACCGCTTTTTTGATTTCAATAGCCATAAGAGAATCCAACCCCATTTCGCTAAGCGGTTTTTCCGGATCAATGGCGTGGCCATCCGTCAGCCCCAACACTCGCGCTACCTTTTTTGCAATATACTCGGTCGTAACCTCCAGACGTTCGTCTGCTTTTGTCGCATCGAGCAGTTTTACTAGCTCGGGTTCGGACATGAGCTCCGGAGTTTTTTCCAAAGTACCGACAACAGTGGAGTAAAACAACGGAAGCTCACCCCCCCATTGTGCGGTTAGTGCTTTCCAGGAAATTGGCATAACGCCTATTTGCGGCTGTGGATTGTGCATAATTGTCGTTAACAATTTAAATCCATCCTTTGGATTAATGGTGCCCAGGCCACTCGAATTCGCGATAAATCGCGTTTTACCCGCCGCCATACCTGCCTTTGCCCACGGCCCCCAATTGACACTGATGCTCGGCAAGCCGTGTTGACTTTGGTACTGTGCTAGCACGTCTAAAAACGCATTGGCAGCCGCATAATTGCTCTGCCCCGGTGATCCGAGCATGGATGCTGCTGATGAAAAATAAAGAATAAAATCGAGATCGAATGACTGCGCCAGGTGATGCAGGTTCCAACCCCCTTGTATTTTTGATTTCATGACCGATTCAAATCGCTCCCACGATTGCTGTGCAATTACCCCGTCGTCCAACACTCCAGCCGCATGAATTACACCTTTAAGTTTAGGAATCGCATTCAGATCAACACCCAGAATGCTTTGTAAATCATCACGTGTTCTCAAGCTTGACACATCGCACTGGGGCATCAATACGGTTACACCTTGATGATTTAACCGATCCGCTAAGGTTATAACAGATTTTGATGGTTCGCTTCTTCCCAACAATATGAGAAATTTTGCGCCCTGAGCTGCGAGCCATTCCGCACACTGAATACCCAACGCGCCACGTCCGCCGGTTATCAAATAGCTTGCCTCCGGCGAGATCGAGATGGAATTTGACTGCTCTGATCCTTTAACATCTTGCTTTATGACAATTTTGCCAATATGGCGAGTTTGCTGCATATATCGAAAGGCGTCCGTTGAGTTTTCAAGTTCGTAAACCACATGGTGTAATGGTTTGAGCTCGCCGGATTCGAATCGAGGCAACAATTCGTTAAACATATTTTGAATGGTTTTGGGCTCGGATTCGGAAAGTGAATCGAGGGCAATGGTAAAATAATGCACATCGTTGCGAGCCTCGGCGATCTGTTCCGGCGTCCAAATTCCAATTTTACCGATTTCCAAAAGCCGGCCATTCTTGGCCAGAATCCGTAAATTATTCGGAATGTAATCGCCGCCCAACGAATTGAGCACCAAATCGACTCCCTCTCCCTGAGTTGATTCGAGCACCAAATCGGCAAATTCAAGCGAGCGGGAATTCATGACATGTTGCACGCCCAAATTGCGCAAAAAGGCGCGTTTTTCATCATTTCCTGCTGTTGCATAAATTTCTACTCCGGCTGCTTGCGCCAATTGAATGGCGGCCAACCCAACACCTCCGGAAGCAGCATGGATGAGTAGACGTTCGCCGCGCTGCATCGCGCCCAATTTGTTAAGCGCATAGTAGGCCGTTAAAAAGGTAATGGGGATGGTTGCGGCTTGCTCAAAGGTTAAATTGAGTGGCTTTTTCACCACCAAATCGGCATAGGTGAGAACATAGCTCGCAAAGCTTCCGGGAGCAATACCGAGAACCGCATCGCCAACACTTAAACCTTGAACATCAGGAGCAACAGCGGTGATAACACCGGAGCATTCGCCGCCAAGCGGTCCAGCTTGACCGGGATACAAATCCAGAGCATTTAGCACGTCACGAAAATTTAGACCGGTTGCGTGAACGCGAATTTCAACCGTTCCAGGAGCCGGCTTTGGTCGTTCTTCATTGACAAATTTTAGATTTTCAAGCACGCCTTTTTCTTCGATGTGCAGGCGTACACGCTTGTTATTCATCGCTAACGCGTGGTCGCGAGCCAATCGCGACACATAGCGCAAACCATTACGATAAGCCACCAACAGTTCAAAATCCGCAGACGCGATTTCTTGTAAAAGTATAAAATCGATCGTTTCAGTATTCGTGTCGAGATCAACAAGTTTAGGCGACATTTGCGGATATTCGAGCGCCAACGATTTGATAAAACCTTGAGTTGGGGCCAGGACAAGTGCCGAGTCGCTTATGTTACCAAGAGGCAACGCACC
>CAYPZM010000035.1:0-22413 GCA_964414825.1 uncultured Cytophagia bacterium
AACTCGGTTATGGAGACGGCGATGAAGTGACGACCCTCGGCTATGGAGGGGACGGCAGCAATAAAAATATTACCTACTGGTTTCGGCACAAATTCACAGTTGAGAATTTGACCGACATCACTGCTTTGAACATCCGGCTGCTACGCGATGATGGGGCCGTAGTTTTCCTAAACGGCATTGAAGTGTTGCGCTCGAATATGCCGGAGGGCGTGATAACAGCGGATACCCGTTCGGCAAGCGTCACATCCAATGAAAATGATTTTCGAGATTATTCGCTTCCTATCGAGTCTCTCAAAACGGGCGAAAACATCATGACCGTGGAGGTGCATCAATGCTCGCCAACCAGCTCGGACATTAGTTTTGATTGTGAGCTCTACGCAGAGAGCCCCGTTTCCGGCGGTGCAATAGTTTCAACCGAACCGGTGTTGAGATTTGATGTGGATGAAAGCGTAAGCCTGGTTGCGTTCTTTAAAACAGATGCCGGGCATTCGTTACCCGCCACCATCAACCAAAATAAAACATTAACCGCTGAACAATCGCCCTTTATCCTAACCGAAAACACAACCGTTGCGGCGGGTGCTTGCTTGACGTTTGAGCCGGGCGTTGAGGTGCTGTTTGCACAAGGGGTTGGGTTGACCATTCATGGGCAACTTTTATGCGAAGGGAAAAAAGGTCAGCGCGTGCGTTTTGGACCCATTGCTCCAAATCAGCGCTGGGGCGGATTGGCTTTTTCAAATACTGAAAAGCCGTCGTTGCTCAACTATGTACTGATTCAAGGCGCGACAGCGCTGGGAGACGAGGATTGGCAAACCGCGGCGATCTCCTCTCAAAACGCTGATCTCGAACTCGAATTTGTGGATATTTTAAATGTTGATGATCCATTTGCGGCACGAGGTGGTACCACCTCGTTAAGGCATTGTCGGTTGGATGGCACGAATGCAAACGACGATTTGCTGCACGTTGTTGATGCCAAAGCGCTTATTGAACACTGCGAGATGTGGGGCGACGGTGAAGTGGATTTTGATTATGTGGATGGTGGGATATTTCGAAACAACACGCTTCGAATATCAAGCGATCATCCCAATCAGGATGCGCTCGATCTCGGTTCTTCCCAAAATGTGCTCATAGAAGGCAATACTATTTTGAATGCGACGGACAAGGGCATTTCCATTGGTGAACGGTCAACAGCGCTCCTGCTCCGCAATGTCATTGTGAATTGCCACTCTGGCGTTGCCATCAAAGACAGTTCGCAAGCCGAGATTATAAACAATACATTTTATTTAAATGATTACGCCATAAATGTTTACGAAAAAAATGCCGGCATGGGCGGCGGCATAGTGCAGGCAACGAACAATATTTTTGCCAGTTCTCGCGAAAACGATTTGGCCACAGATGAAAAGTCCACCATAACGGCGCACTTTTGCTTATCTACTTTGAAGATTTTGCCCGGTACTGGCAACATCGCAGCGGATCCGTTGTTTGTCGATCCGGCCGGTTTAGACCTTCATCTTTACGCCATCTCACCGGCTCGCGATTCTGGCGATCCCTCCGCACCAAAAGACCCGGATAGCACCCGGGCCGACATTGGTGCCTTTTATTACGACGCCTCACCCAAGGTTTTTCCGGTAGCGTTGAACGAAATTTGTGCCAGCAATCAATCAGTACTTGCCGATCCAGGCGGCGAGTTTGACGACTGGATTGAATTGATTAACACCGGCGAATCGATGTTCGACGTGCAAGGGCTTTACTTGACGGATGATGAAGCGAATAAAACCAAATGGAAAATTCAATCTGCCACGGCGAAAACCGAAATCGAACCGGGTGGCTTTTTGCTTGTGTGGATGGATGACGATACAGAAGATGAGGGCTTGCACGCATCGTTCAAGCTCAATGCCGATGGTGAATCTCTGGGTCTCTATTACGTTTACGCCGACGATACGACTCGCATCGATTATCTGCAGTTTGACCGAATGGCGACAAATGCTTCGCTGGGTCGAAATCCGGATGGCCACGGCGAATGGACCACGTTTGCACGTCCAACGCCGGGTGCCTCAAACAATATCGTTGCTGCCGTGGCGCAAAACAACACGCCAATTGAGTATGCACTGCTGCAAAATTATCCCAACCCGTTTAATCCGCAAACCACGATTCGTTATGCTCTGCCGGAAGTCACACAGGTTCGAATTGACATCACCGATATTCTGGGCCGGCACGTAAGGACACTTTATGACGGACAACAATCGGCAGGTTGGCACTCGCTTTTGTGGGATGGCCGAAATGAGCATCAGCGCCAGGTTAGTGCCGGGGTCTATTTCTTTCATATGGAAAGCGCATCGGGCTTTCGTGATGTAAAAAAGATGATATTGCTCAAATAAGGCTATATGCCAATTTGTAGTACACCTTTTAGGTGTGCTACAAATAAATTTATTCGCCTTCACTCGTAGCACACCTTAGAGGTGTACAACGAGCAGACGCCTTTATAGTTCACCTTGCGCGTGTGCTAAAAATTGGGTCTGGGCGAAATTAAAAAAGCCGATCTTTTTGAGCGCATCAAAAGGATCGGCTTGAGATTTTTGCACTCAAATACCTGAAAATCCCCTTGACTATCCTGTAACGATTACCCTATATTGACTTTATAACCTGATCCTCATTTGCCAACAACATTTCCGAATAATTAGAATTGCTTGACCTTCCTCCGTTAATTCCAAGAAAGGAACAGGGCATGAAAATAAGGCATTTGAGCATCGTATGTTTGGTCGTAATCTGGTTTTCTTGTTCGAACTCACCGCAAAACAGCATTTCGCTCGCGGGCAAATGGGATATCAAACTGGATCGCCAAAATATTGGTGCGCAAGAACAATGGTATGTACAACAATTCATTGATCCGGTTCAGCTTCCCGGGGCTTTGCAAGCCCAAGGTTACGGCGACGAACCGAATCTGAATACGCCCTGGGTCGGCGGCTCGGGCGTGGAAAAATTTGACCTGCCGCAGTATGAAAAATATGACCCGTACATAACGGATAAAGATTACAAACACCCCTTTTGGTTGACGCCGGAAAAGTATTACCGCGGTGTCGCCTGGTATCAAAAACAGATCAAAATCCCGAGAGCGTGGGAGGGACGCCGCATTCTTCTCAATCTCGAGCGCTGCCATTGGGAAACAACCGTTTATGTGGACGAGGTCAAAATCGGATCAGACAGCAGTTTGGTGACGCCGCATGTTTATGATCTATCGCACGTCGCTTCTCCCGGGAAACACACGCTGACCATTCGCGTGAATAACGACATGATCGTGAACGTTGGCCCCAATTCGCACAGCGTAAGCGATCACACGCAATCAAATTGGAACGGCATTGTTGGCGATATGTCGCTGAGCGCAGAATCACCGATTTATATTGAGGATGTAAAAATATTTCCAAATGTCGAGTCGAAAAGCGCACATGTTCGCGTGCAAGTGCGCGATGTGTTTGGCAATCCTGTTCAGGGACGTCTGACGCTCTGGGCGGCAGCCGACTCGGAGATCGAATCGATTAAGCGAGATATTGATGTTAAATCGGGCGAGGTGATTGAGATTGATTATCCCATGGGAGAGGACGTCAAGCTGTGGGATGAATTTTCGCCAAATCTTTACACCATGACCGTTCGCCTAGATGCCAACGGAGAGAAAGACAAAAAACGTTATCAATTCGGCTTGCGTCAATTCAAAGCAAACGGCAGGCGATTCGAGATCAATGGCCGCCCCGTGTTTTTGCGCGGCACGCTTGACTGCTGCATTTTTCCGAAAACCGGTTACCCGCCAACCGATCCGGCCGAATGGACGCGAATTTTTGCGACGCTGAAAGATTTTGGTTTGAATCACATGCGCTTTCACTCCTGGTGCCCGCCAAAAGCCGCGTTTGCTGCCGCGGACAGCATGGGCTTTTATCTGCACGTCGAAGGCCCGTCCTGGGCCAACCAGGGCGCGAGTTTGGGCGATGGCCACCCAATCGACAAATTTATCTATTCGGAAACCAAACGTATTTTGGACGAGTATGGCAATCATCCGTCGTTTGTTTTGTATGCGTATGGCAATGAACCAGCGGGACAACATCAGCAAGATTTTCTGGGCGACTTTGTCACGTTTTGGCGTGAACAGGATCCGCGTCGATTGTACACCAGCGCCGCGGGCTGGCCCATGATTCCGGAGAATGATTTTCACTCGACTCCGGCGCCGCGTATTCAGCAATGGGGAGAGGGCTTGAATAGCATCATCAACGGGCAGCCACCGCAAACCCAATACGATTGGGGAGAGTCTGTGTTGAGCCAGGACATCCCGGTGGTGAGTCACGAAATCGGCCAGTGGTGCGTCTATCCGAACTTTGACGAAATGATAAAGTACACCGGTCATCTTAAACCCAGGAATTTTGAGATTTTTTATGATCTGCTCAAGCGAAATCACATGGAGGATCAAGCGCATGACTTTTTAATGGCCTCCGGAAAATTGCAGGCGCTTTGTTACAAAGCCGACATTGAAGCAGCGCTGCGCACGCCGGGATTTGCCGGATTCCAGTTGCTCGACATCCACGATTTCCCGGGACAAGGCACGGCCCTGGTCGGCATTCTGGATCCGTTTTACGAGAGCAAGCCGTATATCAATGCCGAACAATGGAATCAATTCTGTGGCGTCACCGTGCCGCTGGCGCGAATGGAAAAACGATTGTACAAAACATCAGAACATTTTAAGGCAAAGCTCGAGGTGGCGCATTTTGGCGCCTCACCGATTGATAGTGCGACAATTGCCTGGTCGATTCAAAATGACGATGGAACGATTGTGCGGCAAGGCCAGTTCGAATCGGATATCGCCATTGATAACTGTCAAAAAATCGGCACGGTCAATATGTCCTTGGCTGAGATTCAGACGCCGAGCAAGCTCATGTTGAGTGTAAATGTCGCTGGGCACGGCAAGAATACCTGGGAGTTTTGGGTCTATCCGGACGAGGTCGAATTGAACAAGCAGGATATTCTTGTGACCTCCGAATTAAACAACGAGGTCATCCAGCAACTGTTGAACGGTGCCACGGTTTTGTTGAACCTTAATGGCCAGGTTCGCGAAGGCAAGGGCGCGAACGTGGCTATTGGATTTTCGTCAGTGTTTTGGAATACCGCCTGGACCAGCGATCAGGCGCCGCACACACTCGGCATTTTGTGCGATCCACAGCATCCAATTTTCGAGAATTTCCCCACCGAGTATCACAGCAACTGGCAATGGTGGGATGTTATTCATTCGTCACAAGCCATGATCCTGGATGATCTGTCGCCGGATCTGCGGCCCCTCATTCAACCAATCGATACCTGGTTTTACGCACGACGATTGGGCTTGCTGTTTGAAGCAAACGTCGGTGCTGGAAAAATCGTCGTCACCAGCATCGATTTTCAAAATGACCTCGATTCGCGTCTGGCATCGCGACAGCTTTATGCCGGGCTGCTGGATTACATGCATAGTGACCATTTTACGCCAAAGCAGAATCTGGAGCTGGCCGAAATCGTGTCCTTTTATAAATGAGCGAATATTAAAAAGCAAAGAGATCGCCCGATATATTCATGTCGGGTGATCAAGTTTATTTAATGATGCTGCCATTTTTCGGATGGATGAATTGAGCTTGTCCTGCTCGTCCAGAACTTCGTGTCAATTCTGTCCTTTAGCGTTTCAGCACAACGCCCTTGAAAGCAATTTTAATATGAAAAAGCCCTTTATTTCTTTTCGAATTTTTATGCCGCTCCTCATAACACTCTCGGCGTTTTGGGTGAGCATTGATTGTATGCCCAAAATGCAGTCCATCCGCATTGAGTTATGGTACGGCACCGAGCAAAGCTTTGGCCGTCTCGGCACACCACAGCGCTGGGTGAACCTCCTCGGCAACATCAGCGCAACGGATAGTTTAATTTCAGCCTACGCCGTGATCAATCAATCCGACACCGTGCAGTTGTCGCTTGGCCCGGATTGCTGCCGCCTGGCGCGTCCCGGTGATTTTAATGTAGATATCGCCAGAAACAAGCTCCACACAGGAGACAATATCATTGATATTGTTGCTCAAGATTTGTTAGGCCGACGTGCCAATCAAACTGTCAGCCTTCAATTGTTATCCGGAAAAACCTGGCCGCTGCCCTATGAAATCCGTTGGGACAACGTTAAAACGATTACCGATGTTGTGGACATCATGGATGGCAAATGGGAGCTGACACCGGATGGCGTTCGCACCACAGAAGCGTACTATGATCGAATCCTGGCCTTTGGCGATAGCACCTGGACGAATTATGAGGTCGAAACGACTGTGATTTTTCACGATTTCACGCCACCTGCGCCCGGTCCGCCAACCTACAATGTCTCGCATGCGGCGATTGCCTCCCGCTTTCCCGGTCACGATGTCGATGAACACCAACCGCATCGCAAATGGTTTCCGTTGGGCGCCACATCCGAATTCCGTCTGACGACCCAACTCGACAGTTGCCGCTGGCGCATTTTTGATGGGGCGAATTTGTATGTCGAACAAAGTCCGGAAAAATTCAGAACCATTGAGCTCTACAGAGTTTATGGAATGAGACATCGCGTTGAAACCCTGGAGGATGGGCAAACGCGCTATTCGGTGAAACTCTGGCCAAACGATCAAACGGAACCGGAGTCGTGGGATTTAATCGCGATTGAACCGCCGGGCAATCTGCCAAACGGCGCTGCGCTGCTCATTGCGCATAACGCGGATGTGACGTTTGGGGATGTTCGGGTGAGGCCAGCTCCCGCATTAATGTAAAGTCTGCTTTTCTGTTCAATTTAATTTGTTTCAACGCGGAGGACGAGCTCGCAAAGATGTCCAGACCCAATGTGGATTTATCCAGATGATTTGAACAAGCATGCCCTAAACCTCTGCGCGCTCGGCGTTTTAGTAATGAACTCTATTTCCAAGGAGATGATAATGCCTATATTTCTGCGTGCTATGATCCTTTGCTTGTGCTTTCCAGCCTTCTCTCAAGCAGAAACTATTCACCTCTATTTTGACGAGAACATCCCGCAGGTCGAGTTTGCTGTAATAGAAATCAAATCTGCTTTAGAATCTGAAACGATACATTGGGCCGCCCTAAAAGATTATAACAAAGCGGACGCTGTACAAATCGTTATCTGTGATCTCGAAGCAAAAAAGATATTGGAAAAACTTGATCAACTTGGCGGTAACCAACCCGGAAAGCTGCAATCCGAGGGCTATAGCCTGCGCACCGCGCAAAACAGCATCTGGGTGATCGGTGCGGATCCGGCCGGGACCATGTACGGCGGACTTGAACTCGCCGAGCTCATCCGCATTGGTGGCATGGAGACAATTAAGGATATCGATCACAATCCCTACATGGCACTGCGCGGCACAAAGTTTAATATTCCGCTGGATGTGCGAACACCGAGTTATTCCGATGTCAGCGACGCAGCGCAAAACAACATTGCTGAAATGTGGAGTTTTGATTTCTGGAAAACATATATCGACAATCTCGCACGCTATCGTTTTAATTTTATCTCGTGCTGGAGTTTGCATCCGTTCCCGTCACTGGTCAAGGTGCCGGATTATCCCGATGTGGCGCTGGACGATGTACAACGTTCGACCGTTTGTTGGAATGAATATTACGATCTCGAAGGTACCGGCTTTGACGCGCCGGAGATCATCAACAATGTCGAGATCATCAAAAAAATCACAATCGACGAGAAAATTCAATTTTGGCGCCAGGTCATGGCCTATGGAAAATCGCGTAATGTGAATTTTTATTTTATCACCTGGAATATTTTCACCAACGGCATCGATGGCAAATACGGCATCACCGATGATATCAATAATCCAGTCACACGCGATTATTTCCGCAAAAGCGTCAAGCAGATGTTTTTGACATATTCCGATCTCAAAGGTATCGGTCTGACCACCGGCGAAAACATGTACGGCGCGTCCTTTCAAGAAAAAGAAGACTGGGCGTTTGACACCTATGCCCAGGGTGTGCTCGATGCCGCAGCAGAACAGCCAGGCCGAAAAATGACCTTGATCCATCGTCAGCACATGGCCGGCGCGCTGCATATTGCGGAAAAATTTAAACCGGTCATTGACCATCCGGATATCGAGTTTATGTTTAGCTTTAAATATGCCAAGGCGCATGTCTATAGCTCAACAATCCAAACTTACCATCCCGGATTTGTCGAGGATATTCAAGGCAAAGGCAACTTGAAAACCATCTGGACCTTGCGCAACGATGATATCTATTATTTCCGCTGGGGCGCGCCGGATTTTGTGCGTCAGTTTATGCAAAACATTCCGCATGATGTGTCGCGCGGTTATTATTACGGTTCGGACCAATACATTTGGGGACGAGAGTTCTTGATGAAAGAGCCGACAGCGCCCAGACAGATCGAGATTGCCAAACACTGGTATCATTGGATGCTATGGGGACGCTTGGGTTATGATCCGGACGTGACAAACGAACGTTTTGTACAAATAGTGCAGGCGAGATTCCCGAACATCGACGCGGGAAAGCTCTTTGCAGCGTGGCAAGAAGCGTCCATGATTTATCCAAAAACCACAGGATTTCATTGGGGCTCGCTTGATTTTCAGTGGTACATCGAAGCCTGTCAGAGTCGCTCCGGTCCGGCGCAAACGCCAACAGGTTTTCATGACGTCAACCGTTTCATCACCCTTTCGCCGCATCCGGGCACGGATTACGTCTCAATTCCTCATTATGTGAACAAGCGATTGGCTGATGAGCCCATGGCGGGGACGACGCCGCTCCAGGTGGCAGAGCAAATTCAGAATCATGCGGATGAGGCTTTATTCCTGCTGGAAGAGTTGCCGGCCAGTGGCGATAAAGAGCAGCATCAAACTCTGGATGATATTCGTACCATAGCTTGGCTGGGCCAATATTACGCTCACAAAATTCGCGCGGCTACCAATCTGGCATTGTTTCGGAAAACTCTGGATGCTCAATATCAAAATGCTGCTGTCGAAAATTTGCAGCAAGCAGCGCTGTATTGGCGCAGTTATGCCGCACTGGCATTGAGCAATTACAAAAATCCGCTGTGGACCAATCGCGTTGGTTATGTGGATTGGCGCGAGACGTACAAATCCGTGCTTTATGATATTACTATTGTTAATGGTGCTCAAAGTGTTCCTTCTATGGAACCATCATCGTGTGGTACCATTATTGAAGCGGAACATGCCTCCCAAAAGCCGCAACATATATTAACGGATATCAAAGGATACACCGGCGACGGTTATGTGGAAATTGGACGCGAACAGAATCAGCCAATGGAATGGCATTTTGATGCGCCTGCCGCGGGCACATATATTCTCGAATTCAGATATTGCAATAGCTGGGGCCGCGAAACAGAACTTGACATTCAGGTTAATGGGAGGGAGGCAGCTAGAATAATGCTCTGGGATTCCGGTACGTCGCGTACCTGGGTGTGGGATCGTACCTTTGTCGATTTTAAGCAAGGCAGAAACGCCATCAGACTAGAGGCGGGCGGCTATATCAAGCTGGATCACGTAAATGTATTGTTTGCCTGGGAAGAATAGCTCGACTGCAACGTACTATTCTTCCCAACAAGGTTGTAAATTGCATAGATGGACACGGTTTAGCGCAAAACAGTCATTTTCTTCACGGCGCTAAATTCGTCAGTGACCAATCGATAAAAGTATAAACCGTTCGCTACGGATAGACCGTTATCATCGCGGCCATCCCAGATCACCTGATGAGAACCGGCGGTCTTTGTTTCATTGACCAGCGTTCTGGTTTTGCGACCCTGAACATCAAAGATATGGATTTTAGCATCGCCCGCATTCGGCATATCAAATTGAATGGTGGTTTGTGGATTAAATGGATTGGGATAATTTTGATACAACGTAAAATCCTGTATGGCGTTATCTGCACCTGGTTCGTCGACCGAAAGAATGGGATCATAGCGGTTGTACAATCCCACATGGCGGTCCTTGTGAGTCACACATTGCGACGACCGTATGGGCATTTCACTGTTACTCACGAGTTCGGTTGAGGCGTTCCAGGTCTCCTCGATGGCATATTCGTACCAAGAGCACATGCCCGTGTAGCCGATATAGGTCACATTCGAGTTGTCATTAATTACCGCCGGAATGCCCTGGTCGGTGCCAGTCTCGTTGCGATAGCCTCCCAGCACTTCACAAACGCCACCTTGTTTTACCTCAAAAGACGCCGTGGGCCCTTCGGTTTTGTGACCCAGTACCCACAATGTACCACCGTACACTTTGAAATTCGATGTGTTTTTGATTTCGTCGTTTAATCCCCGGCCGTAGATGGTTGTATTTGGGGGACAAAATTTGTCACCAAAACCGACATTAGCGAGCGACTCCAGAAAAACCGTAACCGGCTCCGTTTGTCGGTTTTCGTACGTGCCCGAGCCGTGTTTGTACACAATGGGCCTGGATGCGTATTGAAATATTTTAGTACGGTCAAACAAATTGTACAAGTAGAGCGGCTGTGCCGATGGTTCATTCACATGAAATTCAAAGTGAAAATCGATATTGGAATAGACGCCCATAATATGGGTGACATGTGCGGGGATAAAAACTCGGCCTGAGAGCGCATAATTCTGCTTTAATCCAAACCATATCACGGACTTGCCAGTCTTTATCGCATTGTTCAGCTTTTGATTGATGTTTGAGCCTTGGCACGTATCGACCAACACCCACTCGGATTTATTCTCAGGCCAATTATAAACCGGTGATTCTTCAACAGCAAGATCTAACGTGGGTTGAACCGTATTCCCGCTCAACAAAATATGCGAATGAGAAAAATATTCCGATATATTTCCATTCACCGTGTTCTCTAAATAATCTTGAATGGAAGCACTATACCCGGAAACCGTCACATTTCTGGCAAAGAGCTGAGCCAGCTCGTGCGAGATTTGAATGGCGGGAGCCGAGGCAGAAACCCCGATGAACTCGCTGTCGGTTATAATGGTTTGAGTGCCGCCTCCGGACAATTCAACAGCAGGCACACTATTTTCGCTCTTAATCTTGCGCATACTGGGGCAGCCATCGTGACTTTTAATCGCTACATCCGTTTGATTTCTTAGCGTAACATACTCTAAGGTTGGATTATTTTCATTGCTGGCTTTGACGTAAATGCCCAGCTCAAATCCATCAACTGTGATATCGCTCATGTACCCCTGCACAGAAAATCCGGCAATTTCAAGTCCACTTTTGCCACTACCGTCCTCGGATACAATCGACACATTTTGGATGACGCCGGTGTTGGCACTAAGATAATAGACAGCCGCAGCACCGATGTTCCCGGTACCCGTGTTAATCGTCAAGTTACGCAGCTCGTTGCGGCCCGGGATGTTCGTTCCCGCCCGTGGGCGCTGAAAGCAGAACAGATATTCCTTTCGTCTCGTGTTAAAGCCGTCGCAATTATCCTTGAGCTTTATAACGGTTTCATCCCGGTTTTCACCTACGAACCGAATGCCAAAAATTCCTTTTTCATTTTGATCGCCATATTCCAGACGATCTCCCGCATAGGTAATGGTTTTGCTGACCAAATACTCGCCTTTTGGAAAATAGATGATATAACTTTCATCGATTTCGTTCCATTTATCATACGTTCTGTAGCGGTCGGCAATATACGTATAAGCTGCAATAATGGCTTCCGTATCGTCCGTGATGCCATCGCCTGCCGCATTAAAAGGAGGTTGGGTCACATCAATCACCCTCCCCCCATTGTGGAAATAAAATTCGTTGGGATAGGTGATTATGGATGATGTTAATCGATCCTGGGAAAAGGCAAAGGTAGTCAAAAAAAGGACAACGATCGGTAGCACACATTTTATCATGGTGAACTCCTTTTTATTATACAAATTTCAATTTGTGAGGAATTGAGAATGAGAAAAACCAAATCTGCAAGACAACGGCTGGCATATTAATAATAATTTTTCAAAAATGCCAAGATTTGTAATACAACTTGATTTTATTCGTCAAATCAGGTAGGCGTGTGACCAAATCGATTTATTCAAACGGGTCAAATAGGATAAGCGATGTGAGCAACGGCTGGGGCATGATGGAACGAGTCAGGGATGGTACGCTGGCGTGGCCTTGCAGTAATTTTGCTGGTTTTGTCATGTATAAGATCGCCCTATTTGTTTAAGGGACTACACAATCCTTGAGAAAATTACTGCAAAGCCAACTTGTGGGCCACGCTTGCTAATAGTTCAGATAAAACATGCCACGGACTATAGGAGGACACGTCATACGAGGGAAAATGACATCGTGGGGTTTAGCCGTAGTAAATCTCGCTATGGCTATGGTTTTCTTCGACATCTCGAAATGTTTGCGTAAATGTACCTAAATGATGCTCAGTGGATTCAATGATAATCGAATCGCTATTGAGCTTTACATTCACTTGGGACCCGTTGTCTAGTCCACACTGTTTGGCAAAGGCAGGCGGGATTTTTAGTGCGAAATTGTCGCCAATTTTTTCAATGTTAAGCAGCATAATCGATACTCCCTTCAGGTTGTTAGACTATTTAGCCATTCTATTGATTACGATACTGTAATCAACCAAAGGCGAGTAATCTATAATTTACAATTCTGTAATGAATCCATGTATTCAACAAGGCCAAGTACCTTTAAAATTGCAAAGACTTTACAAATCCATTAGTCAGAAGCAAAACCTGAGCCAGTTATGAAAATGAGGTAACTTTGCGGAAATCAAATTATGAGAGTTACTACGCATTCAAAAACAATATTTGCTCATGCTTTTATTTCGACAAAGATGTTGTTGCTTTTGCCGCACTGTTTGCAAATTGCAAAAAAGGATTCTTTGTATTTTAATGGAAAAAACAATATTTTAATAAAGCTTTGGTTGTGAAGTGCTAGTTTAATACACGTGGAAAATAGAAAAGGAAAGACTATGAAACGTTTGATGAGTTTTGTGATCGTTTGCCTGGTTTGTTTCGTTTGGCAATGCAGCAGTGTAAAACCCAGAGTTTCACAAGAGGAATTCGGCACATTGGAAGATGGCACGAGCGTTCATTTGTTCACGTTGACCAATGAGGACGGAATTCAAGTCAAAATTACCAATTATGGTGGTATTATCACGCATCTGATGGTACCTGATGAAAGCGGTGAATTGGGCGATGTGGTGTTAGGTTACAATAATCTGGAAGGCTATGTGAATGCATCTCCCTATTTTGGTGCGATCGTTGGGCGTTATGGCAATCGCATTGCGAATGGCGAATTTGAGCTCGACGGCCAAACCTTTACGCTGGCAAAAAATAATGGTCCGAATCATTTGCATGGCGGAATTAAAGGGTTTGATAAAGTGGTTTGGGATGCCGAGGCGTTTACAACGCAAGATTCGGCCGTACTGCAATTGTCTTATCTCAGTAAAGACATGGAAGAAGGGTATCCCGGCAATTTGGATGTGCAAGTGGTCTATGCATTGTCAAACGACAATTCGCTATCCATTGACTACACCGCTACAACAGACAAGGCCACCATTTGCAATCTCACCAATCACACTTATTTTAATTTAAAAGATGGCGGTGTTTCATCAATTTTAGATCATCAACTGCAGCTTTATGCTGATTTTTACACGCCGGTAGATGAGACACTCATTCCCACCGGAGAGATTGCACCGGTAGAGGGAACGCCTTTTGATTTTCGGGAGCCTGTTGAAATTGGTGCGCGAATTAACAATTCGCATCCCCAATTAAAAAATGGTGGAGGATATGATCACAATTTTGTGTTAAATGGTGAGGCCGGCAATCTGCGATTGGCGGCCAGGGTGACCGAGCCTTTAACCGGCCGAGTGTTAGAGGTTTACACAACAGAGCCGGGTGTGCAATTTTATTCAGGAAATTTTTTGGACGGCAGCATAACCGGAAAAAATGGAATCACGTATGAACAGCGCAGTGGATTCTGTTTGGAAACGCAACACTATCCGGATTCTCCGAATCAGGAAAATTTTCCATCAACCGTTTTGAGACCCGGCGACGTTTATCAAACAACTACGCTGTGGAAATTTTCTGCTCAATAAGAGTCGAACGACAATAAAAATCCAAATATATTGTTTGACTTGCTGCATATCTCTTTTATATTAAAGCGACAGGGAAAATTGGGGAGCTATGGTGCTGTATTGTAAAGAAAAGCACAAAATTCAACTTGTGAAAGACAAATCCGGCAAATGGAAAACGCCAATACCGCCCATTTTGTATTCCGAAGCTACTGGGCGGCCATTTAGGAATTGCAGCGAGTGCGGACTCGAATTGCTGATTAATGGTGCGGGTTATATTATTGTCAAGAGCGTGACTCAAAATTTAACCTATGGCGCGTTGGAAACATTTATGGAATACGCGTTATGTTTTCAATGCCATCAACAGTTGTGGAATTCGCTTTCCACAAAAACCATACGCCATTTGGAACGCTATATTGAAAAATCTGTTGATTTTGTGACTCGAAATCGTGCGCTTCAACAACACAAAAAATGTTTGCACGATTGGATAGGCCATTGCATCGTAACCGGTGCGCCGCTGGATAAATGCGAGGGATTTCAAATCAACGCGCTTGCCATTGGCAACGAACTTGTTTTTGATGATTTACCGTACGCTCTCTGTGTTGAGGCTTTGCATGAAGAGGAAAAGTGTTTCTCTAAATCTTCTTGGCAAACGTGGTGTACGTATTTTGAGGCACATTTTGGGTATCCGCCGCTCATCCGGGATATTCTGGGAACATCGTAACCAGACAACGAAGCAAAGTATCATTCCACATAAATCAGATCTTAAACAAAGGAGGTCTTATGGAATATACATGGGAAGAGCTTCACAATTTAAAGGTTACCGAGCTTCGGGACATTGCGGAAAAGTTGGATCATCCCGAATTGCATGGATTTAGCACCATGCACAAGGAACATCTGATTCCGGCGCTTTGTCATGCTTTGGGGATCGATGACCATGCCCATCATAAAGTCGTGGGTGTGAACAAGTCCAAGATAAAAAAGCAAATTCGAGAATTAAAAAAGCAGCGCGACGCTGCGTTGGAAGCCAAGGATAAAATTTTGCTAAAACAAATACGGCGAGACATTCATCACTTGAAGGGGAAATTGCGCCGCGCCACCATTTGAGCTTAACAATACAAAGCGGCTTTTTTAGGGCCGCTTTGATTCAAATTGTTCCTAAAGAACCTCTTCCATTTCTTTTTCTTCGGATTCCCACCGTTTTTCTTCTGCTTGAATCGTAGCATCGTCTTCGGCGCCTTTGTTCCAATTTAGCGCACCATAGACAACGCACAAGGCGGTGCTCAAAATTAACAAAATGAACACCAACGTTACCCAAAAATCGCCAAGGCCTAACATGATTTATCTCCTTTAAATATTCTTGTCCGGAGTTTCGACATTCACGAGCCTATTTTATGCCATGGAAGCATTTGTCCAAATGCTCGTTTTCCGGTGGTTTTCCAGCAAAATTGCCAATGATTGTCGCAATGATAGCAATGGGAAGCGCAACAATGAGTGGATCTACAACCGTCCAGATCGTGCCATCTGCAATGGAATCTTTGCCAAAAAGGGCCTTGCTGAGCAGTAACGGTTTGGATTCCGAAGCGTGCACGAACACAATCCAAAACAGGCTCACCAGGAATCCGGCCCAAAAGCCGGAAAGCGCTCCCACTTTGGTCATATTTTTCAGGTACAACGCACCGATGAACATGGGCAAAAATGCCGAAGCGCACAATCCGAAAAATATGGCTGTTCCACGGGCAATAATGGCGGTGCCGCCTTCAAAAAACAACGGCAAGCCCCAAGCCAAAACCAAGCTGATGAGAATCGCCAGCAAAATGCCAAATTTGGTAATGATCACCGAGCCGCCTTTACCATGCGCCCATTTTTCGTACACATCGCGACCAATCGATGTACCCATGGCGTGGAATTGCGAGCTTAATGTGGACATGGCAGCGGAGAGCAACGTCACCATAAATATGGCGGTAAACCATTGTGGCATTGCTTCTTTAATGTACAATGGAATGATATTTTTTACTTCCTTGGCCGCTGCAATGGCAAATGGGCCCAAGTCTGTATGTTTTGCAAAATAGACATTCGACAAGGCGCCCACAACAAAAGCGACTCCGGTCATCATTAAAATGAATATGCCGCCAACCAATACAGCGCGATTGAGCTCACGGTTGGATTTCACGGTCATAAAGCGCACAACAAGTTGCGGTTGCGCCAAAACGCCAATTCCGACTCCAAGAATGATGGTGGAAACTAGCGTCCACCAATAGGTTGATCCGAGCGTGGGAAAAGACGTCCAGCCGGTGTGGCCGTTTTTTCCAAACACTTCTATGGCTGTTGGCGCCATATCCGTAAGCTGTTGGTGAGCGCTGACCATGCCTCCCATTTTAGAGTAGGTAAAAATCAGCAGTAAAAACATGCCCACGAACATGAGGCTTCCCTGAAACGCATCCGTATACATCACGCCTTTCAATCCGCCCATTATCACATAAATGGCGATGATCATAGTAAAAAAGAACAGGGCGGCATTATAATCAACGGCAAGAACCTGGGCGATAAACGCAGAGCCACCCATGAGCACCACCGCAGCGTAAAGCGGCATGGCAAGAAAGATGACCAAACCGGTAATGCCTTGCAAAAACGAGGATTGGTAGCGTTCGCCCAGAAATTCCGGAAAGGTGTGGGCATTGAGATTCAATCCCATAATACGTGTGCGTTTGCCAAAAAAGACAAACGCGATAAAAATGCCGACAAAGATATTTAAAAATGTCAGCCACAACAATCCCATACCAAACACCGCTGCAGCGCCGCCAAATCCGACAATAGCTGATGTGCTGATAAAAGTGGCGCCGTAGGAGAGCGCCATAATGTAGGGATGGATGCTGCGACCGGCAACCATATAGTCGGAAGCATCTTTGGTACGGCTATACGCCAGATAAACCAAATAACCAATAATGCCCAGGTAAATGAGAACAATAATCGACAACAATAGAACGTTCATGACGACCTCCTCGCGCTTCTGTTATTGGGATTGAAAGGTGTACATGAGCTCAAAACGCACAAATTGTGCATTCGCAGCACCATCGGCATAAAAATCACCCGGCATAAAATAGTCGTACAAAAAGTGTCCGCTGAGTTGTTTTGAAAAATTCGCTTTTACCCAAAGCTGCAGTTCGTTGCCGCGAGTGGTGCCTTCTCCCAGATGTGTATTGGCATGAAATGCGCGGAGATGATGTACCCAGGCTGTCACATTTACCACTTTGGAAAGATTAAAGACGAATTTGGCGTTGGGAGAAATTGTATTGGTCCAATAGGCCACCTGGCGGGCGCCTTGGATATTTTCCATGGTTTGCGAATAGATGTAGAGCTCGCTCCATTTGGGCCAGCGCGAAAAGAGTGGATTCCAGCCTTCAATATCCGCAGTTTCAGGGTCATCTCCGGACAGCACATTGATTCCCAGGGTGCCCACGCCTTTTCTCTCCGGCATCAGCGTGTAATTTAAATTGAGATAACCACCGTAGGAACTTTGGTTCAGAGCCGCGCGTGCGCCTGTCTGATAAGCCCATTCCGTGGTTACATTAAACGTGCTGGAAAACGGGTAAACCAAACGTCCGCCAAAGGTATGCAAAGCGAGTTTTGATAACTGATCTGCCGAAAGTTGACCAAATGTAGGTAGCGCATAGTCCGGATCTTCCGTTTTGAAAAAGTAGTACCCTTCGAGAGATGGACCACTGCCTGGTTTATGCGTGACATACACACCCAGCGCCTCTTCCAAACCATCGTTCATAAGTTGATCGCCATGCGCTTTGGGCAAACCGAGATAGGATTTATCTTCTTCGAAAAGAACAACCTTGGGAAGACGATAGTCGTATTGGGGATTGCTGATTGCCAAAAAGTCAAATGTTGTATTGTTTTGCTTGAGCGAGATCTTTAACGCATCATGATAAATAGAACGCGAGCCGTCCCACGGGCCACCTTCCAGCAGAATAAAACCTTCTCCATAAATCAAGTTCTGACGTCCAAAAATAACCGTAAACGGGTTTTGTCCTCCGGTGGTGTATTTCAAGTACAGATTATCAAAAATGATTTCGTCAAAGGTCATGTCTTTGCCTTCATCACTCGGACGCACAATCGAGTAAGGACGAAATTCGTTAGTCAACATGACGCGAGCTGACAAATTTTCAGTTAATTGAAGGTCTCCCCATAGATTCGTACGAAAACGAAAAAATCCTTGTTCGTCATCATTATCCGCATTAAAATCCAAGGTGTTGTTCATGTACGTGTGCCGCGCGCGCTCCCGAAATCCCCATTTAAATGACGCCTGCGCAAAAAGTTGTGTGCTAAAACCCACCAACAACAACATACATCCCAGAAGAACTCCTTTGTTTGATTGACGCATGACCTCTCTCCTTTACATTGGTGTGTGTGTATGAATTATATAGTTTACGTTACAAGAGTCGAAACCGACCTTACGTTTTTGTCAATTTTAAACAGAGGATTAAATTGCGAGATAATAATAAAAGGGTAGAAAATAAGCCTTCAGGAGCCCAAGCGTTCTTGTGCGCAACAATGCGATTTTGAAATGATGCGTGATCATATTTTGAGGATATTTAATTTAGTGAAGGCTGCTATGACTGAATGTCACTCATCAACTATATAATGACTTGCGTTTAAAAAAGCAAGCAATTATTGTAATTTTTTAAAGAAAATCATTTTCAACTCGAGCGTGACATTGTATTCGAAAAAATATTTTAAAAAGGCACCAAGATATAAGAATGACTGCAAAAGTTCAATTCTTCAAACAAGGAATCACAAGTGGTTCTAGATCATTGATTATAATCTGTCAAATCCTTACATTTGGTTGCTTGCGATTGGGCATGGTTTTGTTGAATTGTCTGTTGCTTAAAGAGTGAATGCATGAAAAAAATTTTATCAACAATTTTAATGGTGATTTGTATGTCCAAAGTACAAGCTTCTGATCCCAATGTAATTAAACTCCAACTTGAAGACGACGGTACTATTCCAAACAATGCAAACTATCCGTTGGTTTTGTTAAAAAATGCGGTTCAATTTTCCGCAGATCCTGCTTTTGAACTTGAAGCTCTATTTCGTCAAAACGGCTGGAGCGGTTCGTGGCGAAACGGCATTTACAGCTACCACCATTATCATAGCAATACCCATGAAGTATTGGGATGCTACAGCGGCAGTGCAACAGTGCAGTTTGGCGGCCCAGAAGGGGAGACCTTAGAATTTGCCACGGGCGATGTCGTCATCATTCCCGCCGGGGTGGCGCACAAAAAAATAGAGTCGGGGCCGGATTTCTCCGTTGTCGGCGCGTATCCGGAAGGTCGTCGCTGGGACATGAATTACGGCAAATCCGAAGAGCGGGAGCAAGCGATTGAGAATATTAATAAAGCAAGCCTACCAAAAGCGGACCCGGTTTTTGGAAAAGACGGCCCTTTGATTCAAATTTGGAGCGAATAAACGTTACTAAATCAACAGGTACATAATTTAAAGCGAAGGAGCTGCGTTATGAAAAAGAAAATGATGTTTCTGCTGCTATTCTCGTTGTTTTTGGTTACAAGCCCGTTTGCTCAAACGGATGAAAACGGCGTGCCGCTCAACACATTGAGTCACGCCGAAAAATTAGCCGGATGGAAATTACTTTGGGATGGCAATACAACAGAAGGATGGCGCGGCGCGCGTTTGGAACACTTTCCTGAAAAAGGCTGGTCCATGGAAAATGGTGTGCTCACCGTTCTCGAGTCCGGCGGAGCCGAGGCTGCGCATGGCGGAGACATTGTTACGGTTGACACATATAGCGCCTTTGAATTGATGCTGGAATTCAAAATCACGTCCGGTGCCAACAGCGGTATTAAATATTTTGTGTTTCCCAAACAACCGGATCAACCGGGGTCTGCTCTTGGGCTGGAATATCAAATCTTAGATGACGAAAAACATCCGGATGCCAAAAAAGGCATGCAAGGCAATCGCACCGTATCGTCGCTTTACGATTTGATTCGCGCCGAAAATAAATCCGTAAATCCTCCCGGAGAGTGGAATCACGCCCGCATCGTTGCCAAACCTAACGGTGATGTCGAGCATTGGCTGAATGGCGTCAAAGTGGTCGAATTCAATCGCTTTTCTCAAGTGTTCCGAAACTTGTTGCATCACAGCAAATACGAGAAATACGAAAACTTTGGCCAAATTCCCGCCGGCCACATTTTGCTGCAGGATCATGGCAATACAGTGAGCTTTCGAAATATTAAAATCCGGGAACTCTAATACTAGGGAAAATTTAACGCGTGATTTTTTAAATAACGTACGACGTGGAATAAACACCAATTTTGACGCCGTGTCGTGAGGATTGGTATTTTGTTTTTATTAACTTGCTTGCTGCTTTATGCCGCCACCTTTTTGCTTTAGCCTGGTTCTTAATGGAAACTCTAGAAACGGTATTTTTATGCTCAATATAGATGATACGATTTCACCCGCTGATTTATCCGATAAATTAACCAACTTTTGGTATCTATCCGGACAAAAGATTAAAGCCATTGCTGAAAATTATGACCGCTCGCAAGGCTCGCCCGTCTACACAGTAAATGGCCACTATACAACACGCGGCTGGACCGAATGGACTCAGGGATTTGAATTTGGATCGGCCATTTTGCAATTTGAGGCCACAAGTGACCCGTGGTTTCTCAATTTTGGTCGCGAGCAAACCTTTAAACATATGGCACCTCACATCAGCCATATCGGTGTGCATGACCATGGTTTTAACAATGTCAGCACGTATGGAAATTTGCTGCGTTTGATGCGTGAGGAAAAGATTCTATTTGAACCGAATGAAAAAGCGTTTTACGAACTGGCGTTAAAAATTTCCGGCGCTGTGCAGGCCAGTCGTTGGACCCCGATAATATCCGGCGGCTTTATCCATTCGTTTAATGGTCCACACTCATTATTTGTTGATACGATCCGCTCCTGTCGCGCCCTTTTAGTGAGCCACCTGCTGGGCCATGTATTGCACGCAGAAAATGATCAGCGTATCAATTTGCTGGAACGTTCCGTTCAACATATTCTTGCCACTGCAGATTATTCGGTCTACTATGGCAATGGCCGCGATTCCTACGATGTTCGCGGCCGCACCGCGCACGAAAGTATTTTTAACACCAAGGATGGCAATTATCGCTGCCCCAATTCCCAGCAAGGATTTTCCGGATTTACCACCTGGACGCGCGGATTGTCCTGGGCCATGCTCGGATTTCCGGAAGAGCTGGAATGTTTTGCCACGCTAGCGGATGAGGAGTTTGAAGACATTGGCGCAAGAGCGGCAATCGAGTCCCAAATGCAACAAGCGGCACAGGCCACATGCGATTTTTATATCGAAAACACGCCCACGGATGGCATTCCTTATTGGGATACCGGGGCTCCGTTTCTCCACAAATTGGGCGATTATCTGGATCGTCCCGCCGATCCGTTTAACGATTTTGAGCCGGTGGACAGCTCGGCAGCGGCAATCGGCGCCCAGGGGCTGTTGCGCCTGGGCCACTATCTTAAACGACATGGTGAGGAGGAAATTGGTAACCGCTACTGGCAGGCCGGGCTCACCGTGGCCAACACTTTATTTGATGAGCCCTATTTGAGCACATATGCGGAACACCAGGGTTTGCTGCTGCATTCGATTTATCATCGACCGAATGGTTGGGATTACGTTCCGCAGGGAAGCAAGATTCCAAATGGCGAGTCCAGCATGTGGGGCGATTACCATATCCGCGAGCTGGCCTTGTATCTCGACCGATTTATCAAGAATCAACCTATATATACCTTTTATGGATGTGTGCAATGAGCGCCAGCACTATAACCAACCTCAACAAGCTTTGTATCCACACCATCACCACCAAACCGTGGCCCATTGAAACGGCGGCAGAAAAATATTCCCGAGCCGGGGTCAAGGGCATCACAGTTTGGCGGCAGGCGCTCGAAGGACGTGATCCCGCTCAAGTTGGAGATATGCTCCGGAATCATGGACTAGAAGTGGTTTCTTTGTGTCGCGGTGGATTTTTCCCAGCCGCTACCAAAGAAGATCGGCGTGTAGCCATAGGCGACAATTTAAAAGCCATTGATGAAGCCGTAGCGTTGGGCGCGGCGCTTGTGGTTCTGGTGTGCGGTGCGGACCCCTCACAATCGCTCGGTAAATCACGGATGCAAATCAAAAGTGGCATCGAAACCATTTTGACCTATGCCGAAACTCATAATGTCAAACTGGCCATTGAGCCGCTTCATCCTATGTACGCGGATACGCGCTCGGCGATCAACACGTTGAGGCAGGCAAATGATAGGGAGCGCGTCCTCGACGCGGGCCTTCTTCTCCTTCATCTC
>CAYPZM010000036.1:0-22282 GCA_964414825.1 uncultured Cytophagia bacterium
TAATATAGTGAATTAACAGCCTATAGTAAAGTTAATTGCATGACTAAGCACTAGTTCTCGGCTGTCCCCCACAACACCTCTTATACTTCTTCCCACTCCCGCACGGACACGGCTCATTGCGCCCAACCTTTGAAGAAAGGGTATTAAAGCCAAACTTGGTGTCTTCCGTCAATTCCGACGCCAGGAAGGTTTTGCATTCTTTAAAGGCCATTCGGCTCCAGACGTGCAGGTCGTCGGGCGTTTGCGTGTTAAATTGCTTGAGAATTCGATAGGCTTCAATACTACCGCGATGCGCCAGCAGCATGAGCGCCTTTTTTTTCTCCATTAAGGCGGCATTCGCATCAAAAAGAGTTTTGCCCAGGTTTTCAACGTGTTGGATAGTCAGAGCCTGATAATCAGCCGGCAGCCAGTGATGACTGTTGACGTACTCGATGCCCTCCCGTCCTTCTTTGCTTTCGGGGTCATCGATAAAGGTCACCTGGCCGACCAATCCTTCCGCTTTGGCAGCCGCTATCAATTCGGCCAACTCGTCGGTCGATAGATCATCGCTTAAATTTTCAAAATCATGCCAATTCATTTGCTCCTCCCATGATGCTTTTTTTAAATTTTTATGGTTTCTCCCCCACCCCCAAACACCCAAACCCCATACTCGTTTGGTCGCCGATGCCGCATTCCCAGGCAGTGCGGATGAGGTCAGGGGAGCCGGTGAGAATGAGCGGACAGAGAAAGCCTTTGACGTTGGTTTGGTCAGGTTGACCTTCTTTGAGTTTGACCAGCGTCATGGCGCGCTCGGGATGGGCGAGGTGTTTGCTCAAATCGGGTTCTGCGGTGAGTTCGGCTTGTGCAGGTGAAATGCCGTGAACGGTTTCGAATTTTCGCACAAGCGAGGTGCGAATCTGTTCCGAAAGTGCCGGATCGTCCGGCCGCATATAGTATTTGGACACACGGCCAAGGTGCTCGTGCTTGGTGGTCACCACAATGGGCGATAACGCGCGGAACCGCATGCGGGGTTTCCACTCGGGTTCGGGCAAGGCTTCGACCTGCTCCACCATCAACGGCGAGCCGACGCGAGAGTTGCTGATAGTGACGACCTGGTTCTGAAACAGGCCGATCACCAGATGCTGGATAAAGTCGTTAATCATCGGACTGGAAAATAAAAGCGTAATGCGGTGCTGTGGAGTGAAACGCAGCGAATCCCCGTGCAAAAAAGCGCGCGGTGAAAAAAGCAGCCGCGAAAAGGTGAACAGTTTGCGCAGCTTGCCATCGCTGCCACTGTAACCGCGGTCGTGCAAAAACTCGGCATAGTCGGGCGAGGATTCGTACAGGACGCGGTAAATCCACGCCGCAATCGGATAGTTGTAGTTGATTGGAATAAATTGGCTCTTTGATGTTGCCCGCAGGCTCAGTTGTAATCTCATTTATCGCCCTACAGTACAAGTCCACACCCAAAGCCGAAAGCATCGGCTGCCCTGGTTTTTGCGAGATTGTAAACGGTAATGTACTCCCTGGTAGCGCTCTAATTTAAGCTTGATGCAAAATAAAACAAGCACATTATGTTAAATGTGATTTTTTTTATGCCTATACCTGACCATTGCGCTTGAAAAACAGCTATATTTGTCGCATATTGTTTCTGGAAATGCTGTTTGAGGTTCGATCCGTGTTAGGTACCCGTGTTTTTAATACTACACACAGGTTATAGCATTTGCGGCAACAAGGGGCCGTTTTAACAGACGCCTTGGGTAAGGAGCTTGAGAGATGAACGACATTTTCAAAAAACTGCAATTCAAAAATCAAGATAAAATCTATGTCCGCGGCGCATCATCATCGTTCAAGCCGGTGTTGGATGAGATGGCGGATGTGACGCAGGTGAAAAAAAGCCCGAATTGCAAACAGGAATACGAGTTTGCGCTGTTTTTTGTGAAATCGTGCGAGGACATTCAGCGACTGGCGCCCAAAGCCGCGCAAAAAATTCCGGGCGATGGGTTGTTGTGGTTTGCCTATCCGAAAAATTCGTCCAAACAGTACAAAACCGATATTTCGCGCGATAACGGCTGGCAGCCGCTGGGCGACCTCGGATTTGAGGCCGTGCGCCAGGTAGCCATTGACGACGATTGGTCGGCCCTGCGCTTTCGCCGCGCCGAGTATATCAAATCGTTCAAACGTGATCAGACGCGTGTTTTGTCCGGTGCCGGAAAACAGCGGGTGGGAAAATGAGTGCGTTATTTTAAACGATCGTCCGGGATGGATATCCCGGATGGGCAATGGATTCGGACATTCGTCCGACTGGATGCTGAGAAAGTATGGAGTTTTAACCGGTTGGCGCAATAGCGCCAAAATATTGCGTCCGGCATAAATATGCCGGACGATCATTTCAAAATAATAAACAATCCAGGAGGATTCATGAAAGTATTGATCGGTCTGTTATTCTGTTTCGCCCTTGTAGTTGTGGCGTTTGCGCAAAGCACCCAGCCCAAAATCCTCATCATCACCGGCGGCCACGATTTTGAGCGCGAGTCCTTTTTTGACATGTTTGCCGACATGAACGTCGAGTACAGCAGCGTCGAGCACCCGCAAGCCAATTTGATTTACGGCACATCGGACCTGGAAACGTATGACGTGCTGGTGTATTACGATATGAATCAGGAGATATCGGAGGGGCAGAAACAGGCATTTCTCAATACGGTAAAGCAAGGCAAGGGACTCGTATTCCTGCACCACAGTCTGGCGTCGTACCAAAAGTGGGACGAGTTTTTGCAAATTCAGGGCGGCCGCTATCATTTGAATCCGGAGGAGGCAAGGCAAAAATCCACCTACCGGCATGATGTGCAAATGGATGTGCATATTGTCGACCCGTCGCACCCGGTCACCCAAGGGCTATCGGACTTTACCATTCATGATGAAGTGTATGGCAATTTTGAGGTTTTGCCGGGCGTCACCCCGTTGCTGACCACCGACCACCCCGAAAGCGGCGATACCATTGCCTGGGCGCACACCTATGGCAACTCAAAAATCGTCTATATTCAATTGGGTCATGATCATTTTGCCTATGAAAATGAGAATTTTCAAAAATTGGTAGAGCAGGCCATTTTGTGGGCATCAGAAGCTTCAAAGTAGTGGATTAGAAGAAAGCCTTCTGCGTCTCACATTGCGGACGCAGAAGGGTAGACGGATTTGGTACTTTTGCTTTATTTACTCCACGGACACGTCGCATTTGCAAATTTGGTACGGCCTGAGAGAACATGATAAATATAAGCTCCCAGACAAAATTTGCCAAACAGCAACGCAGCAAACGCCACAGCTATAAACGCTTGAAAAATGTAGGACAATGTCAACAATCCCGCGCTCAGGGTAAATGATGCCAGAAACATCAACGTGCCGGCCATGCCTTGCATAAAACGGCGCGGCATGGGTGCTGCGCCTAGACGCGGTTCGCTGCGCATGAGCCGCAACGTCGAATTGTAAATCATTTCAAAAACATTAAATTGCGGCAGCAATGTGTTGAACCACAAAATCACTCCGAATATAAAAAAGATCGTTGCGGATTGAAACAGAATGGCCAGCGCCATAAACGATCCGACGATGATAGGTTGAAACAATAACGCATTATAATGCGTTTTGGCATTCTCCTCGGTATCCTCGGTAAAGCCTTGTTGCTGTAAGAATTTGTACTCTGCTGAACCTGTCATGGTATCCACTCCTTGTTTGTTATTTTCACCTTTATAATACCTGAGCTGGTCATAATTATTCCGAAAATGTCAGAGGCACAGTGCGTGCGTGCCCGCGATTGACTGAATAATGCGGAATGAAATCGCGCGGTTTTGCGTTAACATTCGAAAATTTATTTGAATTAAAATTGCAATTGGCGAGGACAATTATGAAAACAACAAGCGCTGCTATTTTGGCACTAGTGCTCGTGTTGCCGGTATTTGCCGAGGACACACAAGAGGCTCTGCAAATAGGCGAAAAGGCACCAACCTTTGAAGCCAAGGATGATCAAGGGAATGTATTCGAATCCGAAGAACTGCTGGGCAAAGAAAATCTGGTGGTTTATTTTTACCCGGCGGCCATGACCGGCGGCTGCACCGCGCAAGCCTGCGCTTTTCGCGACGACATGGCCACATTCGACTCGCTAAACACCACAGTCGTGGGCGTTAGCGGCGATTCGGTGAAAAATCTGACTTATTTCAGACAAGCCCATAATCTCAACTTTCCGCTGCTGGCCGATCCCGATGGCTCCATCGCTAAAAAATTTGGCGTGCCTATGCGCGAGGGAGGCTCTGCCGTCAAAACCATAAACGGTGAGGAAGTGACGCTGGGCCGTGGAGTTACGCAATCGCGTTGGACGTTTGTCATCGATAAATCCGGAAACGTTATTTACAAGGATACGGATGTCAACGCGCAGCAGGACAGTGACACCGTTTTGGCATTCCTAAAAACTCACGTATCAAAACAAACAAACTGACGTTCCATGTTGCCGGGCCGGCAGAATGCCGGCCCTCTCCTTTCATTCATTTCGAAATAATGCCTCGTTGCTCTTCGTTATATCTTTTTCGTCAGGCGTTTTTCGGTATGCCGAGCGATCGTATATTCGGGTTTGTTATGAACAACTTGATCTCATAGTGGATGCCCTGCTTGGCGACTCGAACGGTTTTTTATGGCTTGGAACCATAAACGGTCTGGCGCGATATGACGGTTATGAATTTAAACGATTTGTGCACGATCCGAGCGATTCCAGCTCAATCAACGTCTCCCTCATATCTGCACTATTTGAAGATAGCCGTGGCAACATTTGGATTGGCTCAAACGGCGCCGTCGATGTGTATGATCCGCGAACCCGCTCGTTTCAACATCTCGACTTTTCTCATTTGATGGGCGATTCCGAAAACAGAACGCTTTTTATATCGTGTTTTATTGAAGACTCTCAAGGTCGCATTTTTATGGGAATCAATGATAGCTATTTCCAAGAATTCATTGGCGCGCTTTTGTACTATGACGAGCTTTCCGGGACGATTCAACGATATCCACTTCCCAATGGTCTCGTCATTAAAAATATTTTTGATCTATGCATCGATGACCATAAAAATATGTGGATATCGACCTACGATGGCATTATAAAGCTCGACGCTCGCACCGCCAGCGCACGTTTTATTACCTCATATTCAAGTGACAGCACTTTTTATACGGCCATGGTGCGGGACATTCCGGGGCTGTTTTGGGTGGCCACAAATAAAAGCTCAATGGGAACGATAAACACAACAACCGGGCAGTTGACATTGTATTCGTTTGCGGACAGTGCACAAAACAGCGAGATAACCACGCACAGCCTGTTGGCCGGCTCAGATGTAGTGTGGATGGCGACGGACCGGGGACTGGTACGTTTTGACGTGAACCGTTCAATGTTTTCAACATTTGACAAGAAAGCCGATCTGGCGCATTCCGGTATTATAGATTTAGAGTTTGATGCCTTTGGCGGGCTGTGGATGGGCACGATTTCGAACGGTCTGCTAAAATACGAGCCAAATAAATTGTTCGAATCCTTTTCGTTTGACCGAGAAGAGCAGCATTCGATAACCCAGGGCTGGGTAGGCAGAGTTATAGAAGACAATCGCGGTAGAATTTGGACGACCTCAATGGAATATGGTTCTCCGCATGATGGCGTGAGCGTGTTTGATCCACAATCCCGCACCTTTGAGCGCTTTTTTATGGACGAGCGACTGGCCGACAGTGGCATACTTGGAATTTATGAAAACGCGAGCAACGAGTTTTATTTAGGCACGTCTCAAGGGGTTTTTTTATTCTCGCCAAGCACGGGCAGGGTTCGGCGGATATTTCCGGAGATCGAAACCACGGTGTATGAATTTCATAAAGATAGCCAGGGAAATTTATGGATGGGAACGAACAATGGCCTGTTTCAAAACCCGTCGTTTCAAAAAGTGATTCGTTACGATCTGGCGTCACTTCCGGGCGGAAAAGGAGCCAGCAATGTTGTAACCCGGTTTTTCGAGAGCCCATCCCATGGTTTGTGGATTCTCACCAATTACGGCTTGTTTCGTTATGATTTCAACACTCAAACCCCCATTCTCGAGTTTTTTAAAAAATGCAACATCACGCTCAAAAAAATGCAGTTGCAGCTCATTTATATGGCATTAACCGTGTTTAAACTCGAAAATCACGTGCTTCAGGTCTCAGCCGCCGGTATGCCACCGGTTTATTTTTATAGCTCAAAAGAAGACTCTCTCAAAGAAATCACTTTAAAAGGTATGCCGCTGGGCGCAGTGTGGGACTTTGATTATCAATGGCATAAAATTGCAGTTCAATCGGGAGATGTCTTGTTTTTTATGTCCGATGGATTTCCAGAACTATTTAACTTAAACCATGAAATTCTTGGCTACGATCGCGTACCCGACATTTTGGCGCCATTGGTCCATAAATCCCCGCAAGAGATTGTGAGCAAACTTGTCGAATATGTCCAAAAGTGGGCTCAGGGCCATCCACATGAGGATGATATAACGTTTGTGGTGCTCAAGGTCAATAGTCCGCTTGCCCTCTGAAATTGGTCCCTCTTTAGCGAAATATATACCTTCTCCTTCCGGTTATACTCTTCCAGCTCAAACTATTGAGAATTAACTAGTAGCGTTGTATAAACAATGGCAAAAATAGGGGTTTGGGGGGGTAAAGAAAAAATAATAAAGTGAGTAAAAATAAAATCTAAATCAATTAAAGGTAAATCACCTGAAGAAATAAGACCCCGTTTATCGGAGTCTATTACGGACGGTTTCAAACCTACTCTGGCTATTGCGTGAACTTTAGTTAAAGAATAGAAATGCGATCCGCGAGATTTTAAGCAAGAAAGATAGTGATATTTCAGGTGCGACTTCCAGCGGTGAGTTTACCGATGAATACCAAGTATCCACAGTTATTTTATTGCAAGATGTTGGATATCCGCGAGCATATCAGGCTGTTTCCGAAACGGCGGCAGCCTCGCCGCAAGACATCGTAAATACCCTCGTGCAAAAAGGTGAAAACTGGGCCGACGGCCGACTGCAGGATGATGACGTTGCGTTTGTGATGATTGAGGTGAAAAAGTCAACCGAGTTCCACCATATTTTTTAACAAGGAAAACAGGAATGAATCTTAAACACATTTTCTTTTTTATATTATTCTCCTCCACCCTCTACGCACAAAGCTCGAATCAGTTCGAGAACATCTCCACACTGCAAGGTCTTTCGGGAACGTCTGCTAAATATATTTATCAAGATTCATATGGATTTTTATGGTTCGGAACGATTGATACCGGTCTGAACCTGTATGACGGTTATACTTTTAAAGTGTACAGAAGTAACCCGGCAGACAGTACCAGCATTATTCATAGTAACATCTATAGCATAGACGAAGACGCCGACGGCAATTTATGGATCGCTGTTACCGGAGGGATTGCGCATTATATCCGTTCAGAAGACCGGTTCATGAATTACAACCTGCGGGAACTTTATCCCGAGTTTGCGCAAGTGGCATGGTTTTCAGCGTACTCGATATTTGTTGACTCAAAAAATCGCGTCTGGGTTGGCACGTCACATGCGGGCACGCTGTTGTATGATCAAGAAAATGATTCGTTTGTGGAAATTCACCAGCACTCTGCCGATTCGGTCAAGGTGCCGGCGCAGGTTTATGGAAAATTTTCTCAAGATAAAAACGGTGTTGTATGGGCCTCCGCCAATGCGACCGGTTTTGTATGGTTTGACGAACAGAGCAGCGTTTTTCGTCCCGCGCCCTTGAATTCCAGCGATCGACAAATATTGCAGGATCAAAATGTTTTTCGGGTACACGCCGATTCCAACAACGATATCTGGCTAATGACCGACTCCAATGTATACAAGTATCTGCAAAGCAGCAGGAAGCTTGTTCATTTACTGAACTATGCTGCACCTCGGGCAATACATGATGGCCAGGAAGGTGGATTATGTGAAGATTTGGACGGAAACATGTGGGTCGTTCATAGCAATTTGTCGAGTCTGATTCGATTTGAAGGCTTGTCCAGTGAATATGAAAGGATCGCTTCCAATGCCATGGATGCCACAGATATCAAGTCAGACTCATTCGGCAATATATGGGTGACTGACTTTAGCCGCGGTTTGTTTAAAAAATTGCCGGAACGACAATCCTTTCAGTTCCTTGAGCACCAGGCCGGGATTGAGACATCCTTGAGCTCCAACCAAATTCATTCAATATGCCAATCCAATACAAATCCGGATATATTCTATATCGGAACAGAAGCCGGAGGCTGGAATGCCTATAACCGCAGGACAGGAGCCATTACACGATACAATGACCGTGCGAAAACATATAACATCGTCTTTCCAATCATCACCAATGACGATGGCACCCTTTGGATGGGATTCTGGGGCGATGGTCTGGCAAAATGGAATCCTGATACCAATGCTCTGAATCCTTATTTTGCCGATTCGACAAAGACACCCAATTTATATCGAGCAACTATCATTTCTCTTCTGCACGATAAGGATGGAGGACTGTGGATCGGAACGCTTGATGGTCTTTATCATGTATCAGCGGACGAACGAACCCTGGAACAAATTCTACCAAAATATGCGGTCACAGGAATTTTTAAAGACCAAAGTACACTGTGGCTTACGACGTATGGGGCTGGATTGGTAAAATATGATACTGGTACGAAAAACAGCATCGTTTATCAGTCTAACAATACCACGCATTCGTTAAGCAGCAACATTATATGGGATATTTATCAGGCCGCTAACGGCGACCTATGGCTATCGACAGAAGGCGGATTGAACATCTTTAATCCTTCAACAGAATTATTCACGACCTACAATAGGTCGGACGGACTGGCGAGTGATCTTGTTGCCGCACTCTTGCCGGATAGCAACGGCAACATCTGGCTGACGACCAGAGCCGGCATTTCGCGTGCGCATGTGAATTCAAATGGACTCGTCGGCTTTACAAATTATGACGCACGAGATGGCATACTACTGCCTAATTTTCAATTCGCTGCCAAGCTGCGAGACGAAACCGGACGCATGTATTTCGGTAGTGAAAACGGCTTGTATTACTTTACACCTATTGAAATGAATACGGTTCCTCCGAAATTGTATTTGACAAATTTGAAGATCAATGGTCAGCCTGCCGCCGACTTGCACTGGAAAACTCGGTATGGATTCATTGGCCAAAATTCTCATATTGATCTCAAACATGACGAGAACACCATCTCTATTGATTTTCTCTCACTGCATTATTCACAGCCAAACAAGAATTTATATTCGCATTTTTTACAGGGATACGATCCCGACTGGATTAACGATAATGAGCGTTCGGCGACCTATGTTAATCTCAAGCCCGGAGATTATACACTGTATTTTCGGGGCACAAACAACGACGGCATCTGGAGTTCAGAAGAGTTGGCGCTGTCCATTCATATCAGCCCGCCGTGGTGGAACACATGGTTTTCATATATCGGTTACGTTATCCTGTTCATTGGAGCATTGGGCCTGGTGCGAGCCTTTGAAATCAATCGCCGCAAGGAAAAAGAAAACAAGCGGATTTTGCAGCTTGAGAACCAGCGCAAATCCGAAGAGTTGGAGCGCGCGCGACAATTACAATTATCCATGCTGCCGAAACAAGTGCCAGAACTGCCAAATCTTGATATCGCTGTTTACATGAATCCGGCTACTGAAGTCGGCGGTGACTATTACGATTTCCATCTTTCCAGTGATGGTACGTTGACCGTTGCCGTGGGCGATGCCACAGGTCACGGCCTCAACGCCGGTATGATGGTGACGGCAACAAAGAGTCTGTTTGAAACACTGGGTGGTGACATTGATACGGTTACTTTTATGAACAGAGCAAACCACACCATAAGGCAGATGCATTTGGAAACCTTAAAAATGGCCTTCACCATTCTCAAGATTAAAGGGAATCGGCTGTTTGCCAGCGGCGCTGGTATGCCATCCCTTTTGGTCTATCGAAAATCTGTAATGACGTTGGACGAAATCAAATTTGAGGGTATGCCGTTGGGCAGTTTGGCCACGTTCCCCTATGAAGAAAAACAGACCGAACTCTCAGCCGGCGATAAAATCATTTTAATGAGCGACGGCTTTCCGGAGCGCCAAAATCCGGAGGGCGAGATGCTGGGTTACGCTGAGACAAATGCGACGATCCTTGCAACGGCTGACCAATCGCCCCAAGAGATTGTAGAACACCTTGTCGCCAAAGGTGAAAACTGGGCCAACGGTCGTCCACAGGATGATGATGTGACGTTTGTAGTAATTAAGGTGAAATGATGGATACAACAAAAGAACTGCTCCTTGAGCAAACATATGATAAATTCATTGATATTGCATTATGCGATGCACCTCTTGAAGAATGGAAATATATCATTGATGATAAAATAATGGCATACGGAACAGCCGCTGATGAAAAATTATCTTCAGTGCAGGATACTTTAGAATTGATAATGAATCAAAGAGAGCAAGTAAAAACTCTTGATGACATCAAGTATGTCATAAAGCCTGTTTTAAAGAGAATTTTCAACAATGAGAGTTCGGCTCTAATTGTTGATGAAATTGACTTGACTACAGTAATAAATGGTGAAAATAATGTATTACCAATACGAATATCCACGGTTCTGGAATATATTGATAGCCGGTGGTTCATTATACATTGGCACGGCTCAATAGCAGAACATGTCTCTGAGGGTGAAGACCCCTGGCATGTGAATGAATGGAAACAAAAAGCCGCCGAACTTGAGAAATTAGTAGAAGAAAAAACAAACGATCTTTTGCTTAAAAATCGCGAATTAGAGATTGAAGCTTCTTTAGAGAGAGTTCGTGCAATTGCTTTGTCCATGAACGATCCGGCTGACATGCTGGACGTATGCCGTGTTATCTCCGATCAACTCAAACAGTTGAATGTAAAGGATATCCGAAACATTCAGACGGTGATCATCAATGAATCCAAAGGGACTTATCTCAATTATCAATATTTTACGGCATATAGCCAATCTGTAACTGAAGAAACAGAATCCGATAAACACCCAATCGTTCTTGAAATGGTAAAAGCACTGCGAAAGTCGGCGGATTCTTTTTTTACGGGGGTTCTTAAAGGTGAAAAACTCGATACGTTCCGCGAATACAGAAAAAGGGACAACCAATTCCCTGATCCTGTTTTAGATAAAGTCAATTCTGCCTATTATTATTTCTACTCTATTGGCCACGGCGGTCTGGGCATCACGACTTATCGGCAACTGTCCAAAGAGGGACTTGATATCTTTAAACGTTTTCACAATGTATTTAAATTGGCTTATCGCCGATTTATGGATATTGAAAAAGCCGAAGCCCAGGCTCGTGAGGCCCAGATTGAAGTTTCTCTGGAAAGAGTGCGAGCAATGGCGATGGCTATGCATAGTTCAGAAGACTTGTCTTCAACGGTTGGGATTTTCTTTAAAGAGCTTAGAGGTCTTGGAATCATTCCAATCCGTTGCGGCGTGGGGCAAATTGATGAAGCAACACGGACTACAAGTCTTACAACCACAACGTCTTCTCAACTTGGTGATTCGTTTAAAGTTATTGGCAAGGTAAGACAAACCGCTCATCCGGTACTTGATGGGATTTTTGAAAATTGGAAGCTGCAAAAAGAATATCATCCCGTTTTAAAGGGAGATGCTTTAAAAGCATACTACACTGTTTTAAACCGTCAGATTAATTATCCCGAGTACAGAGAAGATGTAACTCAATATGGGAATCATTTTTATTTTAAAGAAGGCTTTGTTTTTGCCTGGACCGAAAGCAAATTATCCGAAGAAGAGTTGAAAATATTCCGCAGATTTACGTCGGTTCTCAGCCTGACTTATAGGAGGTACCTGGATTTAAAGGATGCGGAAGCACAAGCCCGCGAAGGACAAATTGAGGCCGCCTTGGAGCGAATCCGATCCCAAGCTACCGCGATGAAAGAATCTTCGGATTTGCTCGACATCGTCGTTACGATGAACGCTGAATTTAATGCACTGGGACATGAGGCTCATTATTTCTGGCATATGCGCTGGCTCCCTGATACGTATGAAAAAGCTATGACCTCAGGCGACGGCAGCCGGATCGGGATGGTGATGCAGTTACCGCGGGGTTTTCATGAAAATGCTGCCATGCTGAAATGGGAAAAAAATAAGGAGCCGGTGCTTGTTGTTACCTTTGATGTTGATGGTGCGATTGACTATGTGGACAAAATGATCCGTATGGGCCGTTTCAGCGACATTGACCACAATGCGCCGGGTCCGGATGATTTGCGTGCTATGGGCGGACTCACATTTGTCATGGCACGAACAACACACGGCGAAATTGGATACAGCCTGCCTGGCATTGTTGCCAATCCGCCAGCAGAAGACCTCGACACACTTGTCCGTTTTGCCGGGGTGTTCGATCTGGCTTACCGCCGTTTTGAGGACCTGAAGAGCGCTGAACGCCAGAACCGGGAATCTCACATAGAGCTTGCGCTTGAACGGGTGCGTGCCAGAACCATGGCCATGCAAACTAGTGAAGAATTAGCCGAAACCGCCAGTCTGCTTTTTAAACAATTCAATGAACTAGTCGGCTTGCCGGATGGCTCCAGAACCTTTATTTCCATCATTGATAAAAGTTCGGCAACTGCAAAAGTCTGGATGACATTGCCGGATGGAAAAGTACGGCCTGGCAACCACGAGGTGCCTTTAACACAAAACGACGGACTTGAGCGCGTTTTTCAGGCCTGGCAAAAAAAAGAACCCCTCATCATTCGTGATCTTGAAGGAAAAAAATTAGCCGATTATATCCAGTTTTTGTCAACACTCGCCCATGTGCCATCGGATTCAGGCTTGAACAAAATGGTTAAGAATAAGCCAACAAGATTGGTTTCTCGGAAGCGTCTTACGCCTATGGGCTTATTGGAATGATGACCCAAACACCGATGGAAGAAACTACATTGGCTATTCTGGTCCGCTTTGCCCATGTTTTTGAACAAACATACAGACGCTTTCTGGATCTCGAAAATGCCGAAAAGCAAAGCAGAATCATTCAGGCAGAGAATGACCGTAAAACGAAAGAACTGGGAGAAGCGCGTCAACTACAGCTCGCCATGCTGCCGAAAGAACTGCCAGACACACCACACTTTGACGTCGCTGTGTACATGAAAACCTCCACCGAAGTTGGCGGTGATTATTATGATTTTAATGTCAATTCCAACAACGCTCTTACTGCGGTTATCGGCGATGCGACAGGGCATGGATTGAAAGCCGGCATGATGGTCACCGCAACCAAAAGCCTGTTTACGTCATTGGCCGTTGCCATGGAGCCGGCCTCGTTTCTAAGGCAAGCGAATCGATCCATTAAACTGATGCATCTCGGCACGCTCAAAATGGCGTTGACCATCCTCAGAATTGACAACTGGCACCTGACCGCCAGCGGCGCCGGTATGCCGCCCATGTTGATTTATCGCCACGCTACCAAAGAATTGCAGGAAATCAACTTCAAAGGCATGCCTCTGGGCGGATTGATGAAATTTCCGTACAAAGATGAACATTGCGAGTTGGTTGCTAGCGATAAAGTCATTCTTATGAGTGACGGTTTTCCGGAGCGACTCAATCCCCATGGCGAGATGCTGGACTATCCGCAGGCTTATCAGATCATTCGAGAAGTAGCCGACCAGTCGCCCCAAAAGATGATCGATCACCTGGCGCGCAAAGCGGACGAGTGGGCGGACGGCCGCCCGCAGGACGATGATGTTACGTTTGTGGTGATACAAATGAAATAAAAACGGCGTTTGCAAGGAATTGTATTCTATAAACTAATGTTCACATTTTCTAAAAAAAGAGCGCGATCATATTATGATCCATGCTCAGGGAAAAAAATATGAGCGAATCCGTAGAACTCAAAATCAGTCTTCCCAAAATTCCGGATATAGAGCTGGTAGCGTTGGAAGGCTTGCAACGGCTGGCCGAACATCTCGGAATTTTGGATGAAAAGATCGGCGAAGCGAAAATTTTAGCCACAGAGGCGATTATCAACGCGTTGGAACACGCCGGCGCCGAAGAACTGCCCGTTGATGTCGTTTTAACCATGACCAAAAAGAAATTAACTATTTTTGTACGCGACTATGGCAAAGGGTTTGAGCCCGAGACGGTTGAAGAACCGGTTTTTGAGAAAAAATTGGGCAGCACACAAAAACGCGGCTGGGGGCTGAAATTGATGCGAACCATGTCGGATGACATCACCATCGAGTCCGATGAACATGGCACCAAAATTACCATAACCAAAAATTTAGAATAGGTAAAACGTATGAGCACGGATTTTAAATTAGACTCGTTTACTCAAGATAACTGCCTTGTTATGCGAACGGCTGGTTACATCAATAACATGGGCGGCGAAGAAATTGTCAAATGTTTTAACAAGGCCTTTGAAAATGGGACCAAAAAAATAATCATTAATTTAAATGACTCTCGAGTTGTAAATTCCATTGGCATATCTCACCTGCTGGAAATTATTGAGCAATTGATGGAAAACAAAGGTCGATTAATTTTTACAAATCTGGACCCGGCAATTGAAAAAACTTTTTCGATTATGGGGCTTTTTCATTTTGCGGAACAGGCCGCATCGGAACAAGAAGCCATGGCCAAAACAACGCAATAATGATGTTGGACCAATCTACAATAGCAGGCCGTTTGTCCATTCATCTCGATTCCATTCAAGAAGGATTTGAGGAGCTCGCCAATCAACACTCGATTCCGGCGCTTGCCAAACAATTTGCGCTTTTTTTATCCGGAAATCTGCTCACCACAGATGTAAATATTTTCTTTCGCGACACCCATCAGCACGGTTGGCAAAACTTGTATCTTAAAAATAACCGATCATCACATACATTGAATCAGCTCAGTCTAAACGAAACCTTTCAAATTGTCGAGCCGAATGACGATTATCCGCTTGCATTCAATCTTCCCGTTCCAAACTCTGCCATGTTTTGTGTGCTGCTCGGCCCCAAACTCGACAAATCGAGCTATTCGGAATTCGACAAGCTTTCCCTGCAAATGTTTGCCCAACTTCTCAGTAACGCCTATCAGTCGCTGCTTGTGCAGAAAAAAGAAAAAGAGCTCATATTTTCGCTAAACCATCGCATTGTTCAGCTAAATAGTCTAGTGGATGCCGGTATTCGCATTAATCGTCTCAAACGCGATGGGTCCATTTTAGCGCATGGGTTGGAACAAGCCGTGGCCATGACCAACGCTTCTTGCGGTCGCGTAATCGTGAAGCGTAAAAAGCGGAATCGTTACATTTACTTTCCCGATGGTTTCAAACATACGGATTTTAAGACTCGCACGGTCAAGCTAACCGCGGAATTTGACTTTTTACGACAGTCCTATAAATTTGAAATTTTTGACAAGGAAAGTCGTAACGGAAATCCGGATTTTGACGCCACCGATGAAATCTTGCTGCAATCATTGGCGCGGCAAGTGCACGTGGCGCTCGAAAACCGCGAATTAACGCGCCAGGCATTGGTAAAACAGCGCATGGAACAAGAGATTGCGGTAGCAAGCGAAGTTCAGAAAAACTTGCTGCCGGACGAGCTCCCGGTTATCGACGGCTATGATATTGCCGGCGTCAACTTTCCCTCAACAGAGGTGGGTGGCGATTATTATGATTGTTTGCCGCTTAATGATGGCCGCTACGCGCTCATCGTTGCTGATGTTACCGGGCATGGCATTCCGGCTTCATTGCTGGTTAACAGTTTTCACGCCGCATTGTACTCGCTTTTTACGGGCAATTTTTCACTGGTTGATTTGATTCAAAATCTCAACAAAGTGATTTATGCGGCTACGCCGATGAATAAATTTATCACCGCATTTTTGGCCATTTTGGAACCAAAATCCGGAACGATTGAATACGCCAGCGCCGGCCATAATCCAGCTTTTTTGTCCTGTGCAGACAAACCATACGTCGAATTAAATGCCGGCGGCATTATGTTGGGGATGATGGGATTTGACATACCCATGGAGAGCGAAACCATAACTCTGGAACGAGGTCAGCGATTTTTTATCTACACCGACGGCATCCCCGAGGCCGACACCCGCGCCGGTGAGATGTACGATGACGAACGTTTACAGCAATTTTTCATCGAGCACCCCAGGGAAAATGCACAAGAGTTTATTAAAAAGCTGTTGCACGATGTGCGCACCTTTACCGGCGGAGCGCCTCAACGTGATGACATGACCGCATTGTATGTGAAACGAACCTGAAAACCTTACTCGCCACATCTTCCGTAGCAAGAGTTAATTGCTAACAGAATGTATATATCCTGCGATCTCAGATTGCAGATCGGCGATTGGTAATCTAAGATCGAACTGCTTTTGATATCTAAAATCGCCAATTTTTAAGCTTGGATCACGTTTACACCAACGCATTCTCCCGTCCCGAATCGCAGACAAATAAACACGATGATTTTGTCCACTCGCTAGCGTTGCGCATAAATTTGAAATCCAACGTGTCTCCCAAACCGAACAAATTAATGTCGACACGTGGCGCGGATTTTAGGGTGTCTTCAAACGAACCGTGAAGAACGTGAAATTCAGTCAACGAGGGCAGTCGCGCCTGGTCGTTGAGTTTTTCGAGAAATCGGTACAGCCGATCTTTATCTTTTTCATCTTGTGTGGCAGTTACCAAATTAATATGCCCGCCCCAATTGATTTGCAATTGTAGTGCAATCAGCATAGCCAAGTGCCAGTTTGGGCTCTTGTCTCGCAGCCACAAATTGATGCTGTGCTGCATGCCAAACGCCATGCGTGGGTGCTGTCGCAAAATCAGCGTACCCATTTCAAACCGCTGTGCCTCGCTCACCAGGGTTTGAATGTCCGAATCCTTATCGCGATCGTTGCTCAAGGTTAAGAATAAAATATTGGGCTGAAAGGTGCCGGCTTTGAGCGTCTGGATCACCAGTCGTCCGCCGTGCAAAAAGTGATCATCTTCAATCACCGAGCTGGTTACCATAATATTTTCCTGGCGAATCGGTAGCAGCAAATCATCCAGGTCGCGCTGGAACGTAGCTGTATCGCTGTTTTGCACGGTGAATGCAAAAAGACTTCCGGAGGGATAGGTGATATTTTTGATAAAAAGCAGCGGCCCGGCCCAAATTTTCGGATCATCAATCGGTACCAGTAAATCGGGCTTCCAGGTGATTTGATGTTTGGGAAACCGCATGGCAATGCGCGTGGCACGTTCGGCAAGCGCCAAAAAGAGGCCGCCGCGGATGTCGCCCCAGTTTGACTGCAGTCCTTTGCGTTCCAGCCAAATATAAATCAAAATGATGGTAAAAATAGCGACAATATCAAACATCGGATTGATCAAAAACATCATCACCACACAACCCACCGCACCGATGAGTGGAATAATGCGCGGAATTCGAAACGTCGGGCGAAAGCTGATGATTTTCATACTTTGTTGCAAGAAAACGACGAGGTTTAGCATGCCATAGGTGATCAGGAAAAACATGGTGATGAGCGCCGCCAAAAAATCCAAACTGCCGAACAAAAGCGCCACAATGATAATGGCGCCCGTAAAGATGCTGGCATTGCGGGGCTCATTGCTTTTGGTTTTGCGTGCAAAAAATTTGTGCAGCGGAACGGTCTTTTGTTCGGACAATGCTTGCAGAATGCGCGGGGCGCCCAACATACTGCCGAGGGCCGACGAGAGCGTGGCGCCCATGATACCGGCGATAACAATGGGTCCCCATAGCGATTTGTCTACCATAATCATCTGGTTGTCGCGCAATTCAAACGGCGTGGCAATGCGCGCGGCCATATAGGCTAATGCGATGTAAATGATCATGGTTACAAATATTGAGGACAAGGTACCTTTGGGAATGGCCTCGCGGGGATTTCTCAAATCGCCGGACATGTTGGCGCCGGCCATAATGCCGGTAACCGCGGGGAAAAATATGGCAAATACTTTCCAAAAGCTCGCGTCTTCAAACTTGCCGATTAGTACAAATTCTTCGACCGGCTGGGCGGGTGTGAAAAAGAACGAGAGCAGCGAGAGGCCGATAATGGTCATGATTACAAATTGGATTTTGATGGCAAAGCTGGCGCTAATGTACGAGATGGTCAGCAATCCGGCCCACGCCACAGTGGCTACAAGTTGATACGAGTGATCCGGAAACACGCGCATCCAGCTTTCGGTAAAGCCGATAATATACAGCGCCGCGGACAAGGTTTGCGCGATGTATAGCGGAATGCCAACGCTGCCGCCGGCTTCCAGTCCCAGCGATTTTGAAATGATAGAGTAGGCCCCGCCCGCACCAATGCGAATATTGGTGGTGATGGATGACATGGAGAGGCCGGTAAAAATGGTAATGGATTTGGCGAGCAAAATGATGGCAACAGCGCCCAAAAAACCGGCGTTTCCCACAACCCAGCCGAGGCGCAAATACATGATGACACCAAGGATGGTCAGTACATCGGGGGTGAACACTCCGGCAAACGTTCCAAATTTTTTGGGATGCCGTCTGGAAATTGAATTCACGTCTCCTCCTGAATTGTCCGTTTTAGAATTAAAGACTCGGTGTGCGGTGTATTCGGTTTAACAACAGGTGCTCCAATAGTTTAGTCCAACCGAAAGTGCACGTTTGCCGTGGTCATTTTTATTGATCACTGTCCGGCTTTTGGTCAAGTGATTTTAATAATTCTGACTTTTTCTGTTCCAGATCGCTTTTGTTCACCAATGTGCGATAGGGAAATGGAATTTCAACACCTTGTCGATCAAATTCTTCTTTCACCTGTTTTAAAAGATCGCATTTCATCACAAACGCATCGTCCGCGTTAAGAGCCCAAACCCAGGCTCGCAACAGCACAAAATAATCTGCAAGGTTTAGCACGCGAACCACCACAATAGGGTTATTCTCCTGTTTTTGTTCAGGTGTTCGATTGTCAATACAAAGCGGGTATTGCTCGGATACCTCGCGCATTATACGCATGGCAAGGTCTATTTCCGAATCGTAACTGATACCGATTTCAAGATGGACACAAATCTTTTCTTCAACAATATTGGAATTAATGATCGTTTCGGAACTGATGACTGAATTGGGTATAATAATGCGACGGTTTTCAAAATTGCGGATAATGGTATGGCGTAAGGTGATATCTTCAACTCTGCCCATCAAGTCCGTGCCGATTTTGACAAGATCATCAACCCGAAAGGGTTTAAACATCACAATAAAAATTCCACTGATGATATTTGAAAATGCCTGCTGCGAGGCAAATCCGGCAACAGCGGCAAAAATACCGGCGCTGGCGATCAATGTTAATCCCAAAGCACGCAATGCCGGAATCGTATAGAAAATAAAAATCACCGCTCCCATTATAATCAAAAAACTGAGAGTGTTTTTTATAAAGTTGAACGTTGTGGGATCCACTTTGAGCGTGTCTGCAGATTTTTTTATGTAACGAGCCCAACTGGTTCGAATGATGCGTAACAAGATAATTGTAATAACAAGTGTAACGAGAACCACTAAAAGATGCCACCAGCCGCCCTGTAAAAAAGACATGTTTTCTCCAATAAATTCGAAAAATCAATTTGTATGCAAGGAAGATCAGGATTGAGAGTGCTGCGAGCCGGACTTGCCGCCAGCGCCAGATTTTCCTTCTAATGGATTGTTATAAAAGCGCTGCGTCGGATATGCGAAATCGATATCGTCGTTTTCGGCAAATGCTTCCAAAATATCTTCCCAAATTTCCTGCTCGCTGGAGCGTCGTCGGCGCGGCTCACATAAATATCGGATCGTCAACAACACGCCGCTATCACGTACGCTCGTATACACGGTGGGGGTGAGCTTGCTGTAAAAAATCATAAATTTTTTGGCCGCTTTTTGTACTTTGCGCTCCGCTGCTGTGCTCAACGCCTCGGCATGTTCACTACCAATGTCGAGCAACAAGTTTTTGGCTTTTTTCCAATTGCTCTCAAAGGTAATCAACACAGGAATTTCATTCCACAAATAATGAAATCCGCTGCTGTAATTTGCCAAAACCTCGGTAAAAATTTTGCCATTGGGGATGTGGATGACGCGACCGGTACTTTGTTCGGCATCCACACGGTTACCGATCTCCATAAGGCTAAACATAAAAATGCGTTGGTCAATCACATCGCCTTTGTGTTGGCCGAGCTCAATGCGATCGCCAACGGTAAACGGTTTGCGCAGCATAATGAACGCCCAACCCGCCAGGTTAACCAGCGGAACTTGCAGGGCGATAGCCAATCCTGCGGACAACAAGGCGAAATACGTGGACATCGCCTGAATGCCTTTGAACCAAATGCGACCAATAATAAAGGCGCCGAGAACAAAAGTAATGTAGGTGATAGTTTTTCGCAGATTGTATTGCACACGGGCATCTTTGCCGCGTGCGAAAATCAAAATAAGAATGCGAGTGATAACCACAAGGATGACAATCGCCAAAACTGTGTTGACCATTTTGGCATCGATTCCTTGCAGGTTTGAAATTTGCTCTTTTAGCCAATCGAGAACGGATTGCATTTCCCTTTTCCCTCAAATGTATTCTAGTGTGTAACACAGATTGGCGGGGTGTCCATTCAATTCAACTTGATTTTATAACGCATCAATTTGCCTAATGCCAAAGGTTCAAAGACAATGATCGTCCGGTATATCTATCCCGGCCGGGCAATGGCATGGGACATTCGTCCCAGACACCTTTCGGACAATGTCCTGGTTGCATTTTACGCACCGGATAAATATCCTGTGCGATCGTACCATCATTTTGGGAACCTGGTCGTAATAAAAAAAGGTCTTTGCAGCATGGCAAAGACCTGGTCTATCCTAAAAAAATTTCGGCAACCAATCATACCGGTTTTTGCATCGCCTGCGGCTGCAATCGGATAATTTTTTGCCCGAACACATCCTCCCCTACAATAATCGCATCGACCTCGACCACCTGATCGATGTTGCTGAGCATGTCCGAATTTTCCGCAATATCGACGATAAACGTCTCAAAATCCTCGCTGCGAATAGCCACCTGAATAATGTTACCGCGCCTGTCCCAATCGATGGGGATGACAATGCCCTTGATACGAATTTTTACATTTTCATAAAGGTCCATGGCTGTGTCACGAGTTTTCTTCCATGACTTCTTGCTCCTCATCATCCTCATATTGCAGCGCAGCCGTAGGAATGCCGACCATTTCGATAATTTTCCGAACTATTTCTCCCACCGGCGCTTGCGTGGGATAGACAAATGTTGTCGTATCCGATGGATCGTCATAAATCGCGGTTTCATCGTCCAAAATGAACAAGGGCGTATACTTGCGATACTGTTTGATTTTGCGGAATTTTGCCAAACGTCCCGGATCTTTGGGATGCGGAGCCCACACCATTATTTTGGCGCTAAACCAGGCGAGCTCCCGAAGACCGTCCACAAGGTCGCGCTGCGATTTTATTTGAAAGCGTTGCTGTCGCAACGCACTGGCCAATTCGGACAGCGCCATAACATTGGACTCGACCATTAACACCTTGGACATAACCTCTATCCTTTCTTTTTGTTTGAGATTCAAAAAGCGCGTTTACAATTTCTGTGCCAGGCTACAAGTCGATTAAAAACAATGGTTGCTATTTGTGGTAAGACGTTTGATCGGAATTGGAAGTTCTTGTTTTGCGGGATTTGTTGGAGAATTTTTGAAATCTTTAAATTATTGTTAACAGAGGTCCCCGAGGCTGCAGAAGTGCGCAGAGAAAAATATTGGAGAGCTTGTTGTCTAAAATGGCTGGAGAAAACCCGGTTGCTTGATGTCGTTAGACATCTCTTTAAATATAAAATTAATAAAAATTTCGCTAGTGAACGAAAATTATAAATCTTGCAGTCCATTTCAAATTAAACTGTTTTGTTTTTCTCTGTGATTCTCTGCGTGCTTGCGTTGAATTCAAATTTATTTAAAGGATGCGTAAGGCAAACCGGACTCAGAAGTTCCGCTTTTTATTCATCGGAACCGTTAGTTCCGGTTTTGAATTCTTCTTTACGGATATTATACTTGCTCATCAATTTATGCAGTTGACGAACCCCCAGTCCGGATGCTTCGGCTGTATCTTTGATTTTGCCCCGGTGTTTGGCAAGCTGCTTTTTCAAATAAAGCTGCTCAATGCGTTGAATTTCCAGGGCCCGAATCTGATCCAACGGCGAAGACGTATCTATGTCTGGCGTCGCTACTTTATTTCGCGATTTGAACAGTTCCGATGGAAA
>CAYPZM010000037.1:0-22198 GCA_964414825.1 uncultured Cytophagia bacterium
GAGCTTTTTTGTTTTGTAGTCAATTACCATGCTTTAACATCGGTGAAAGATCCGGATTATTTGCGCAAAAATACCTATGAGGCGTGTGTCGACTTTTTGGCCCTGGGTATCGATCCGGAAAAGTCCTATTTTTACGTACAGTCCGATGTGCCGGAAGTGACCGAGCTCACCTGGATTTTGTCCAACATCACCGAAATGGGCTTGTTGCTGCGGGCACATTCCTACAAAGATAAAGTTGATAAAGGCATTGAACCAAACCACGGACTGTTTGCTTACCCGGTGCTCATGGCTGCGGATATTTTGCTGTACGGCGCCAATCTTGTGCCTGTAGGTAAAGATCAAAAGCAGCATCTCGAAATGACGCGCGATATTGCGCAAAAATTCAATTATAATTTTGGCGAAACGTTCGTTGTTCCGGAGGCTGATATTCAGGAAGACTTGGCCACCATTCCCGGAATTGACGGACAAAAAATGTCAAAATCGTACGGTAATACCATCGAAATATTTGCGCCGAAAAATGTGCTCAAGAAAAAGGTCATGTCCATTGTCACCGACGCCCGCGCCATTGAAGAACCTAAAGATCCGGACACCTGTAATGTGTTCGCTATCTATTCGTTGTTTCTTGATGCCGAGAGGCGGAAAGAGCTGCGCGCGCGTTATCTCAAGCCCGGACTCCGATACGGCGACGTGAAAAAAGAGCTGCTCGAGGTGATTTGGAATTATTTTGAGCCGTATCGCGACAAGCGCGAGGCGTTGATTAATGATCCGGATACGGTGCATGATATTATGTTAGCCGGCGCGAGAAAGACTCGCGAGGTGGCCAGGGAATATCTCGAAAAAGCCCGTGCCGCGGTCGGGCTCAATTATTAGGGGCGAAACGTGTACAAAGCAATATTGTTTGATTTTGACGGCGTGATGGCGGAAACCATGCCCTATCATCTGCCGGCGTGGGATCAAGTACTGCAGGAAGAATACGGATTTCCACTCAATCCCATGTCGATTATGCTGAATGAAGGCCGGCCGGTGCTGGAAATTGCCCGCGCCGTGTTTCAGAATGCGGGGCATTCGTACGATGAAGCCACCCTTTTAAACGTGATCGAAAAAAAGAATGAACGGTTCCGCGCCACCCATCGCGCTGCTGTATATCCGGAAAATTTTGAGATCATGAGATGGGTCAAATCCCGGGGGATCAAAATTGCGCTGGTTACCGGCACCAAACGCGACAACCTCCGCGTGGTCCTGCCGCAATCGCTAATCGACGGTCTGGACGCTATCATCACCGACGGCGATACGCCGCGCGGCAAGCCGGCACCCGATCCTTATCTTGCTGCGGCCAAACAGCTCGATCTCACACCTGATGAATGCCTTGTGGTGGAAAATGCGCCCATTGGTATAACAGCGGCCAAGGCGGCCGGCATGTTTTGTATTGCCCTTAAAACAACACTTTCAGAGGAACATTTGCAGCAAGCTGACGTTACACTTTCGAATCATTCCGAACTCGTGCAGCGCCTAAAACTATTGCTGCCCTCTAAATGAGTGTTTAATGTGTACAGGAGAGCCACCCGCGACTTTTGGTATTGTTGAATTCACGTTTTTGCCATTTTAGACAATTATTTCCGAACCTGATATTTTGATTTCAATAGGACCGCGTCGCATGATTAAACACGTTTATGCCATGTGCCAAGTGAGTGCTTGGCATTTTCATTTTTGGGAGGATTTATGAAAAAACTCGTTTTTCTTGTCCTATTGCTCCTCGTTGCTTGCTCACAGCGAGAGCTGCCACAAGAAACGGATTTGACCGAACCCTTGACATTAGAAAAACATGTATTGCCCCAAGTCGTCAATCCCGGCGGCACCTATCTCGTATCGGTGCGCGTCTCTGGGGGGGCAGATGTCGATTCGGTGCAGCTCGATGTGTACGAGCCCGAAGCGGCCTCACCGATTAACACCTATTGGCTGTATGACGATGGCGGCAACTTGCATCCCGATGACGGCGATGTGGTGGCCTACGATGGCTATTTCAGCAACCGCATCACATGGACGACCGAGGGCGCGGTGCAACAGGAATATGAATGGCGCTTTCAAGCCAAGGATATTGAAGGCAATACAGCCGAGCCCCTCCAGGCTACCATTTCTTCTCGAAAAAATGCAATACCGCAGTTGGAGTCCGTCACGGCTCCGGATAGTTTACCCAGCGGCTTTGAAGGCCAATTGCAATTCCAGGCATTGGTATCCGATTCGAACGGCGTCGCTGATATCGAAAAAGTTGTTTATGAAGCTTATCAAAACGACATGTTAAATTTTCAGGCCGAGCTTGAAGCTCAGGGAGATGGACTGTACGTTCAAACCGTTGATAAACTTTTTGCTGTCGGCAAAGGCGGATGGTATGATTTCCGGTTTAAAGCAATAGATAAATCCGAAGCAGAAAGTAATATTATTTCCAGGCGCATCAAGATTGTCAATCATGCGCCAGAGTTTTTTGATTTTGTGCATGCCGATTCCGTTCAACTCCCGGCCGAAGGCAATATAGTCGCGTTTCTCATCACTGCGCGCGTGGAAGACGACCAGTCTTTGGCAGATATAAAGGATGTCAAGTTGGAGTGGAAAAAGCCGGACGGCACCTACTCACAAAACAGCCCGTTTGAACTGTTTGACAACGGCTTGCCCTGGAACGAAGATTTTGAAGGCTGGGATGACGGCTGGCGCGGCGATGAAAAAGCGGGCGACGGCATTTACTCAATCACCGGCATTTTTGATCCCACACAACCGCTCGGCGATTATGAGCTCACCTTTTACGCCACCGATTTTGCCGGCAATACCAGCGAGCGTTTCACACAAATTGTTACGTTGTATCCGCGGGAGGACAATTAAATGAAAGGCATTTTTTCACTCTTTTGCATTCTGTCCATATTGGTAGGCGGTGTGTTCGCAAAATCCGTTAATACCTACTCATTAAAAGGCGGGACTCCAAGCGCCGGCCCCGTGGGTAACGGCGTTACCGATTTAGAGGACGGCAACGCCGTTTTGTGGATTGGCACCGGGGATGGCTTGAGTCGTTACGTCAAAAACACAGATTCGTTTGAATCGTTTGTCGGGTATGAAAATATTGCTCGCGGCAGCATTTCGGCGGTGTGGGCCAGCGGCGACAGCATTTGGATTGCCGCGGCCTCGGACAGCTTTGTGGCCAGCGCCGAGGATAATTTGCCCTTTGGAACCGGCTTTAGTTTTTCTGCGGATAATGGCGAGACCTGGGTTCATTTTGATCAGCCCGGCCCCACGCCCATTCAAAACTTGTGTTACGATATCACATTAGTCGATGGCGTCGTATGGGGCGCCAGTTTTGGCGGCGGTTTACTAAAATCTGCGGATGGCGGTTTAACCTGGGAACAAACGGCTCCGGATAGCCTGGTGTTTGATCCCAACGCTTATCTCAACCATCGCGCATTTTCGGTGTTGAATGCCAACGGTGTGCTCTGGGTCGGTACGGCAAAAGGCGTCAACAAATCGCCGGACAACGGTCAAACCTGGACGAATTATAATTTTACCAATCAGCAAAATCCCATTTCCGGAAATTTTGTCGTCGCGCTGGCGCATCAAAAAACCGATGAAAAGGATATTATTTGGGCCGCTACCTGGAAGGCCGAGAATCAGGAGGAAGCCTACGGACTCTCCAAATCCGAGAACGGGGGACTGACGTGGACGGTCCATTTAGAGGATTACAAGGTGCAAAATCTTGGCACGGATGGACCAAACGTGTATGCCGCAACCAATGTTGGCCTGTTCAAATCTCCGGATTATGGTAAAACCTGGTATCCCTTTCCTCCAATTGAAGACAAGGCCACCGGCGAAAAAATCTATTCTGTGGAATACTATTCCGTCTATGCCGAGGATGGCACCGTCTGGACCGGCACCGCCGACGGTCTGGCGCGCACGTCGAATAACGGATTCACCTGGGATATTTTCCGCTCCTTTCGGCCCACCGGCGAAAATGGCGAACCGCGAACGTACGCCTATCCCAATCCCTTTTCTCCAACGCGCCACAATGAACTCGGCGGCGATGGACATGTTCGTTTGCAGTACAACACAACATCCGATACCTATGTCACAATTAAAATTTATGATTTTGCCATGGATTTGGTAAACACGGTGTGCGAAAATAAATCCCGTCCGGGTGCGGGCGATTTTAACGAAGTCTGGACTGGTAAAAACGATTATGGCGACGATGTTGCCAATGGTGTCTATTTCTACAGCGTCACATTGGACGGCGATGGCACCTATTGGGGAAAAATCATGATCGTCAATTAGACACCGTGAACGAGTTTTGGAGAATATCATGAAAAAATCTATTCTGCTTTTTTTATTCCTAATACTTGGGGTCAATGCATACGCCCAATCTCGTGGTGATGGCGGTTACGCCGGTGCGTTTTTGCGCATGGGATTTGAAGCGCGCACAAAAGCCCTGGGCGATGCGTTTACAGCGGTTCCTGAAGGCGCCGTAGCCGGTATCTACAATCCGGCCACGTTGCCGAATTTGCCGAATCGCCAGGCCATTGTGTCGTTTTCTTTTTTGCCGCTGGATCGCAATCTGGATTATGTTGGATTTGCCATGCCCATTCGACCCGAGCCTAAAGAGGGCTCCACTGAGCAGCCATTAAATGCCGGCTTGGCTGTGGGCTGGATTCATGCCGGAGTCGACAATATTGATGGACGCGACAACAGCGGCAACCACACGGAAAACTTGTCCAATTCCGAACACGCGTTTTTTATGTCCTTTGCATTGCAGCCATCAAAATATTTCAATATTGGTGTGTCCGGAAAAGTGCTGTATAATCGTATTCCTAATATTGCTGAGGAGGGCGGCGCGTTAACCTCCTCCGGCTTTGGGTTGGATATCGGTGCGTTTTCCAATCCCTATCCGGGGCTTACTGTGGGACTTGTGTTGCGCGATAATTTGTCAAAATACACCTGGAACACAGACAAGGTGTACGAGCGCGGCACCAGCACCACGTACAAATTCCCACGCATAGTGCGCGCCGGTGTAGCGTATCAAATTCCGCAAGAATGGCTGCTGCTGGTTGCGGATGTGGAATCCAGCGATGTACAAAATCCGCGCTACCATGTGGGCGCTGAATTTAGCTATCAAGAACTTGGTTCTGTTCGTGTAGGATTAGATCACGACACGCCCACGTTTGGCTTGGGATTTAATCTCGAGGTATTTGGCAAACAAACCAGTTTGAATTACGCATTTGTATCCGGGCTGGAAGCGCTGTCACCGGATCACGTTGTTTCTTGGACATTTGACCTGTAAACTGCTGGCACAACGATTGCTAAAAAGCGGTTGATAAAAACAGATTTTTCCTGTATTTTGGAGTCACGATTTGATCAAAGCTCCTACAACATGAAAGAATGACCGAATGACTAGAACGTTAATATTTCTTTTTTTAATAGGGATAACAAGCCTCAGCTTTGCGGCCGGAGAAACCGGATTGGCGGTTCTAAAAGTAGGTGTGGGCGCCCGGGCTACGGCCATGGGCGAAGCTTTTGTAGCCACTGCTGATGATGCATCGGGATTGTACTGGAATCCCGCCGGAACGGTTTGGATTCTGCAGCGCCAGGCGCATTTTACGCACAACTCGTGGATTCAAGGAATCAGCCATAATGTAGCCGCGCTCACCTTTCCCACAAGCTACGGCTCGTTTGGCATTGGTTTGCTGCTGAACAATATTGACGGATTTGAAAGCCGCACCATTGCCTCCGAGGAACCCACGGGCACATTTTCCTCGCACGATTTTTCCATGTCATTGAATTATTCTCGAAAATTGAATGAGAATTTGTCCGTTGGCGCCAACCTCAAATATATCAATGAAAAAATTTATATCGAAAGTGCGAATGGTTATATGATCGATTTGGGCACCCGTTTTATCACTCCCGTGCATGGCTTGATTGTGGCTGGTGCGGTACAGAATTTGGGATTCACCACCAAAATGTCCACCGAGAACATCCGTCTCCCTCAAACTTTGCGTTTGGGGGCGGCTTATAATTTGCCGTTTCAGCAATTAGATGACAAGGTGATGCTAGCCGCGGATTATGTTCAGATTTTTGACGAGCAATCCCACATTAACATTGGCGCTCAAGTTCGTCCCATTGCCGTTCTGGCGCTGCGTGCCGGATATCAAACCGGATATGATGAAAAAGATCTAAGCGCGGGATTTGGTCTCAGTTTGGATTGGCTCAATATTGATTATGCCTATGTTCCTTTTGGCCGTAATCTAGGTGATTCACATCGATTTTCTGTAACCACCACGTTTTGAGTCTACAATATAAAAAGCGAAAAAGTTTTTTGATTAAACAAAAATGGTACGGCGTTCAAGAATTCATCTGAATAGGAATAGGTCATTTCAGAAGATTGTTTTTTAAGGAACTAACTCGAAACAGGCGCGCTTGTTTTTTTATTGGTGATACCCCAAGTGAAACCGAGATGAAAATAGTTCTGTTAAAAAATGCAATTACTTTTGGCCTTGCCGTCCGCTTGCTAATTAGGTTGTTTTGTTAGAGGATAGTATATGAACAACAACAAATCATTTAATAGATTCATTTTTTTGTTGGCACTGGTAGCCATTTCGGCGGTAGTGTTTCACCGGTTTGATAACCGCAATGTTTATTCATCGGACAGCATCCAAGAGCAATTGCAGCGATTTAATGAAGTGTTTGTTTTGATAAATCGCTATTATGTCGAGCCGCCGGATCGCGAAGAAATCATTACCGGCGCCATAAACGGCATGTTGAACGAGCTCGATCCGCATTCGGTTTACATCCCGGAAAAAAGCCTAAAGCGCGTTACCGAACAGTTTGAAGGCTCCTTTCAAGGCATCGGCATCGAATTTGTGATTCTCAATAAAGTGTTGACGGTCGTGGCTCCCATCATTGGTGGCCCGTCCGAAGCAGTGGGAATTTTGCCTGGCGATCAAATCGTCGAAATCGAAGGCGAATCCACCTATGGTATTACCGAAGATGAAGTGCAAGAAAAATTGCGCGGCCCCAAAGGCACAAAAGTCAATGTAACCATTCGCCGGCCTGGGTTGGCCGAATCATTCGAAGTGACCATTACGCGTGATGATATTCCGATCTATAGCGTGATGGCCGCATTTATGCTGGATGATGACGAAACCGGATATATTTATTTAGGGCGATTTGCTCGAACCACATCCGAAGAAGTGGAAAAAGCGTTGAACGAACTGCAAGCCCAGGGCATGAAACAGTTGATCTTTGATTTGCGCGGCAATTCCGGCGGTTATCTGGATCAGGCTTTTGAAGTGGCGGATAAATTTATTCCCGGCGGCTACAAAATTGTTTATACAAAGGGCCGCATTAGCAATGCCGAGCAAGAATTTTTCTCCAGCGATCGCGGTACGCATGCATTATTTCCTCTTGTTGTGTTGATTGACCATGGTTCGGCCAGTGCCTCGGAAATTGTTTCCGGCGCTGTTCAAGATTTGGATCGCGGACTTGTGCTGGGGCAAACCAGTTTTGGCAAAGGCCTGGTGCAAAATCAGTTGACATTGCGCGATGGGGGTGCCGTTCGGTTGACCGTTGCGCGCTATTATACGCCAAGCGGCCGCCTTATTCAGCGACCTTATGAAGATGGTACGCTTGTGGATTATTATCAAGATGTTTATGACGATTCCTCGCGCGCCAGCAAAATCGATTCTACGGAAACCTATTTAACGCTGGCTGGTAGAACGGTTTATGGCGGCGGTGGCATCACTCCCGATTCTATTTTAACATCGGGAAGGATTACCGGTTTTACCAATCGATTGTTGGTAAAACGTATCTTTTTTGAGTTTGGCTCAAAATGGGCGGCCAATCATCGCAACACGTATTCGGATTTTGCAAAATTTTCAAAAACATTCCAAATAACGGACGATATGATCACACAGCTAAAGGAGATTATCAATAAACATGATATCGAGTTTAGCGAAGAAGCCTTTGAAAAAGACAAAGAGTATATTCATCTGCGCATGAAAGCAGAAGTTGCGCGGCATATGTGGGACCGTCAGCACTATTATAAAGTGCGCATTAAAGGGGATGATGAAGTACAGCACGCTCGCAACCTTATGCACGAAGCGGAACGGATTAAAAATTTGCACGCCTGGAAAGGCCTGAATTAACACAAATAGGATAATCTATAAAAGCCAGTATATTAATACTGGCTTTTTTTATTTCGGGGATTGTTTTTTTTGTACAAAAATGAATTGAAAAACCACATTTTTTTTTGTAACTTTCGCTCTTTAAAAATCCGGGAACTTTTGGCAAATTTACGCGTTTTTGTTCCCCTTTGCTCGTTAAATGTTCTTGAGTAGAGTCATTAACCGCATCAAAGAAGGATTATATGGGATTGATCAAGATAAAAAAAGGCCTGAATGTCCCGATAAAAGGTGAGCCGGAACAAACGGTTCACGAAACCAAACCGGTCAACAAAGTTGCTGTCATTGGCCCTGATTATGTGGGCATGAAACCGACCATGGAAGTAAAAGTCGGGGATCGGGTAAAACTGGGACAGGTATTGTTCGCCGATAAAAAAATGACCATGTTGAATTATACCTCGCCGGGTGCCGGAAAGGTTATCGAAGTCAATCGTGGTCATAAACGCGCCCTGCTCTCTGTAGTGGTTCAGCTTGATGGTGATGAGCAGGAAACTTTTGATGCCGTCGACCCCAAAAACCTCTCCAGTCTGGAACCCGAAAATATAAAAATCGAACTTCTCAAGTCTGGCTTGTGGACCAGCTTGCGTATGCGTCCGTTTAGCAAAGTTGCGGATCCTGACAGCAAACCCCATTCCCTGTTCATCACCGCCATGGATAGCAATCCTCTGGCTCCGTCTCTTGGCGTTATTCTCAAAGAAAAATCTGAAGCGTTTAAGCATGGGGTCACTGTTTTGTCACGTCTTGTAAAGGGCAAGGTGTTCTTGTGCAAATTTCCTCATGAAGAAATTCCAACTGTTGATATGGATAATCTTTCGGTTGAAGAATTCTCCGGACCGCATCCGGCAGGGTTGCCTGGAACGCACATCCACTTTCTCGATCCGGTCAGCCGCTCAAAGAGCGTCTGGTATATCAATGCCCAAGATGTCGCGGCCATCGGCACTTTATTCACAACCGGTAAAATTGATTTGGAACGCATCGTCTCGTTGGCCGGCCCGTCGGTTGAATCGCCTCGACTTGTAAAAACCAGAGTCGGCGCCTGTTTAACCGACCTGGTGGAAGGCGAGTTGCAAGAAGGCAATCATCGTATTATCTCCGGTTCTGTGCTATCCGGCCGCGCCGCTGAAGATGCCCTGCAATATTTGGGACGGTACCATCAACAAGTTACTGTACTGCCCGAAGGAGGCGAGCGTTACTTTTTGGGATGGCTATCTCCTGGATTTAATCTTTATTCTTTAAAAAATATTGTCGCTTCCAAATTTTTCCCCAACAAAAAATTTAATTTTTCCACCGCTCTAAATGGCGGGCGTCGTCCCATTGTTCCCAATAGTAGTTATGAAGCTGTCATGCCGCTCGATATTTTGGTCAATCCACTTGTGCGCGCACTGGCCATTAGCGATGTGGAAGAGTCGGAAAAGCTGGGATGTTACGAGCTAGATGAAGAGGACCTTGCACTGGTCACCTATGTGTGTCCGTCAAAAATTGACCATGGCGAAAATTTGCGCACGACTTTGAACGTAATTGAAAAGGAAGGCTAGTGAACGCACTACGTAATTTTATAAAAAAGCAAGAAAAGCATTTTACCGAGGGAAAGTTAAAGGTCTGGTTTCCGTTGTACGAGGCTTTGGATACGTTCATGTATTCAACTGGCGCAGTAACCAAGTCTGGCTCGCATATTCGAGATGCCATCGACCTGAAGCGAATGATGATTTGGGTGGTTTATGCTCTTGTACCCACGGTTCTAATGGCACTGTACAACACCGGGTATCAAGCCAATCTGGCCATCGCTTCCGGCGCTGAAAATACGATGTGGCAGGCGCAAGCCATCCGAGCTCTTGGTATTGGATTTGACCCCGGAAATATTTTGGCCTGCATGGCGCACGGTGCTTTATATTTTTTGCCGGTTTACATCATCACCATTGCGGCTGGTGGATTTTGGGAAGTCCTGTTTGCCATTATCCGCAAACACGAAGTTTCGGAAGGCTTTCTGGTGACTAGCTTGTTGTTTCCGCTCATTCTTCCTCCGGCTATTCCCTATTGGCAGGTGGCCCTCGGCATCTCCTTTGGTGTGGTGATCGGTAAAGAAGTATTTGGCGGCGTGGGAATGAACATCTTGAATCCCGCCCTTACCGCACGCGCATTCTTGTTCTTTGCCTATCCGGCACAGATTTCCGGCGACAAAGTTTGGGTCGCGGTAGATAGCATGAGCCAAGCCACACCTTTGGCACAATATGCCGATCCCGTGTTGGAAATGACCTACTCTTGGAGAGAAGCATTTTTTGGGCTCATTCCCGGTTCCATGGGAGAAACGTCTACGCTGGCTTGTTTGATTGGTGCGTTTATCCTAATTGTCACCAAGGTCGGTTCCTGGCGCATCATGTTAAGCACTCTGCTTGGAATGGTGGCCACATCATGGTTATTAAATCTTATGGGTAGCTCCACCAATCCCATGTTTCAAGTGACCCCCATGTGGCATTTGGTGCTCGGGGGCTTTGCGTTTGGAGCCGTGTACATGGCCACAGACCCTGTAAGTGCAACAATGACCCAGGCAGGAAGTTGGATTTATGGCGCGCTCATTGGTGTTTTAGTGGTTCTGGTGCGCGTGGTCAACCCGGCTTTCCCGGAAGGAATGATGCTGGCAATCTTGTTTATGAATGTGTTCGCACCTATTATTGACCGCGTGGTCATTAATGCAAATATCAAGAGGAGAGTTGCACGAAATGTCGTCCAATGACACTACAAAAAAAATGATTACGGTTGCGTTGGGTGTGTGCTTGGTGTGCTCGGTATTGGTGTCCACCGCTGCCGTGAGTCTGAGTAAAAAACAGAAATTTAATAAAGAGCTCGACAAGGTTCGAAATATTTTGGTAGCTGGTGATTTGATGCAACCAGAAGCCAATATCCAGGAAATTTTTCGTGAAAGAATCGAGCCCATGGTGGTCGATATGACAACCGGAAAGGTTTTGCCTGAAGACGAGTATCCCGCCGAGCTCGACCCGCGCGCTTTTGATGTGCAGGAAGCGGCGGAAAGCGCCCAGTTGGGGATGACCATTCCCGCAGATCAGGATGTTGCGGATATTAACCGGATGCCCAAATATATGACCGTTTATCGAGTTATGAGCGGCGATTCCGTGAGCCAGTATATTCTACCGCTTTTTGGACGCGGATTGTGGTCCACCATGTACGGATTTTTGGCGTTGGGTCCCACATTTAATACTGTCAAAGGCATCACGTTTTATGCACATGGCGAAACCCCGGGTCTCGGCGGAGAGATCGACAATCCGGAATGGCAATCCATTTGGGAAGGGAAAAAAGTATTTGATGACCAGGGAAATGTCGCTATCACTGTTGTCAAAGGAAACGTAGACCCCACAGATCCACGTTCGCAATACAAAGTGGATGGCTTGTCCGGTTCTACCCTTACCACACGTGGTTTGGATTCTATGGTGGAATTTTGGCTGGGCAAGCACGGTTACGGTCCTTTTTTTGAAACTATGAGAGAGGAACGGATAAATGAACAAGGTTAAACAAATCGTTCTCGATCCGATTTTTAATAACAATCCCATTGCCTATCAAATACTCGGCATCTGTTCGGCGTTGGCAGTAACGTCGAAACTTGAAACATCGGTGGTCATGTCGATGGCGGTTATTTTTGTGCTGGCATTCTCAAACCTTGCCGTCAGTTTGATTCGCAACCATGTCGCCTCCAGTATCCGAATCTTGGTAGAAATGACCATTATCGCCTCGCTGGTGATTATTGCCGATCAAATTATTAAAGCCTTTGCTTACGATATCAGCAAACAGCTTTCGGTCTATGTGGGATTGATTATCACCAACTGTATCATCATGGGGCGTGCCGAAGCCTTTGCGCTGAAAAATCCTCCTATGATTAGCTTTATGGATGGAATTGGCAACGGCCTGGGATACAGTTTTGTGCTGCTCTTTGTCGGTTTTTTCCGAGAACTCATTGGTGCCGGAAAGTTGTTCGGCTATTCTATCTTGCCCTTGTCCACCGAAGGCGGCTGGTACGTGCCCAACGGTCTATTTATTCTGTCACCCAGTGCGTTTATTTTAATCGGATTTTTAATTTGGGCGATCCGTACCTGGAAGCCGGAACAAATTGAAGAGGAATAACCATGTTTGAATATTATCTCAGTTTATTTATAAAATCGGTCTTTATCGAAAACATGGCCCTGGCCTTCTTTTTGGGAATGTGTACATTTCTGGCCGTGTCCAAGCGGGTCGAAACTGCAGTGGGTTTGGGCATTGCGGTTGTGGTCGTGCAGGCGATCACTGTGCCGGTCAATAATGTTATTTATCATGCCGTACTCAAAAAAGGTGCGCTAGCCTGGGCTGGGCTGCCGGATGTGGATTTGACGTTTCTCGGCCTCATCACTTACATCGGCGTTATAGCAGCCATGGTGCAAATTTTGGAAATGACCCTGGACAAATTTGTACCCAAACTATACAATTCGCTGGGTATCTTTTTGCCGCTCATCACCGTAAACTGTGCCATTCTCGGCGGCTCACTGTTTATGGTGGAACGCAATTATAATTTTCCCGAAAGCGTGGTATTTGGATTGGGTTCGGGTGCCGGTTTTGCTTTGGCCATTATTGCGCTGGCCGGCATTCGCGAAAAAATGCGCTACAGCAATGTACCGCCAGGTTTAAGAGGCTTGGGTATCACCTTTATTACAGTTGGACTTATGGCCATAGCATTCATGTTGTTTTCCGGAATTCAATTATAGAGGATACGAATGTCAGGAATTACCCTAATCATATTTGGCGTGGTCATGTTCACGCTTATTGTTCTGGCGCTAGTCGCGATGATTTTGCTGGCACGCTCCAAATTGGTGCAAACCGGAAACGCCAAGCTGGTTATTAACGATAATCCGGATCACACCTATGATGTTGCGCTTGGTGGCAAACTGCTCAATGCTTTGGCGGATGAAGGCATCTACTTGCCCTCCGCATGTGGCGGTGGCGGAACCTGTGGTGAATGCAAATGCATCATCAGCGAAGGCGGTGGCGACGTATTGACCACGGAAAAGGGCAAGTTAACGCGACGTCAAATTCGCGAGGGCTTTCGCCTTTCCTGTCAGGTTCCGGTAAAGAGTGATATGAAAATTCAAGTGCCACCCGAAGTTTTTGAAATTAAAAAATGGGAATGCACGGTAAAGTCCAACAAAAATGTCGCCACGTTTATCAAAGAACTTGTCCTGGAGCTACCGCCAAACGAACGTGTTGAATTTCGCGCCGGTGGTTATATTCAAATTGAGGCACCGCCGCATACGGTTAAATACGCCGATTTTGAGATTGATGAAGAATATCGCGATGATTGGGACAAGTTCAATATGTGGCAGTACGTCTCGGTTGTGGATGAGCAGGTGATGCGTGCCTACTCTATGGCCAATTATCCGCAAGAAGAAGGCATAATTATGTTGAACGTGCGTATTGCGTCTCCGCCTCCAAATAAGCCGGATGCGCCTCCCGGACAGATGTCATCTTTTATTTTTGGTCTAAAGCCAGGCGACAAGGTAACGATTTCGGGACCGTACGGCGAATTTTTTGCCAAAGATACAGATGCCGAAATGGTGTTTATCGGCGGCGGCGCTGGAATGGCGCCCATGCGCTCGCATATTTTTGATCAATTCAAGCGTCTCAATTCGAAACGGAAAATCACCTTTTGGTACGGTGCGCGAAGTTTGAGGGAGAGTTTTTATAACGAAGATTTTGATCAACTGGAAAAAGAACACGATAATTTTAAATGGAATTTGGCACTTTCCGAGCCCTTGCCACAAGATAATTGGAACGGGCTTACCGGTTTTATTCATCAAGTGCTGTATGATAATTATCTGAGAGATCATCCGGCCCCCGAAGATTGTGAATATTACATTTGCGGGCCGCCCATGATGAACCAGGCGGTTCTCAGAATGCTTGATGATTTAGGCGTAGAACCGGAAAATATCCTGTTTGATGACTTTGGATTGTAACCGATTTTTTTCGGAACGATTCTTGCAGACTTTAGAAGAAGAGTTATAAAGGGAATTTCACGAGTGGAGGTACTTGTGAGTAGAAACAGCAATGCTCGGTTTTTGCATGTACAAAGGCGACGCATCGAGCACGACAAATGGTGTGAAGGAATCCGCCTCAGTCGCGATCCTGGCAAAGAGTTTATCCATCGATGGATTCAGAGCTATGCCGGAACTTTTCGCGATGCGTGGAACCATTCTTTATGCCACGGCTGCAAGCACTATCGACAATGCGGCTTGTTGGTGCTGAGAGAATGCGATGACTATGAATCGTATCGTAATAGCTGAGCGAAATTTTTGTCTCCTCGGAGGTGTTAAAGTACCTTGGTAAATATGAGGAGAGTTTTCCATCTTTTGTGGCATTGAACTCTCTTGTTCAAGTTGAATAAATTGGGAGCACTAGATGAAAACCGCAGAAGAGTTGTTAAATGAAAAAGGACCAAAGCTCTATACAATATCTGCAGATTCGACATTGTCCGAAGCCATAAAAATGATGGTCGCTAAAAAAATTGGCGCCATTCTGGTGGAGCAGGATGGAGAAATTGTCGGGATTTGGACAGAGCGCGATTTGCTTCGTAACAGTTTGTTGGACGATTATGATCCCCGAACCTTAAAAATTGGCGATCATATGAGCAAGAACTTGCAAACCGTTGAATGTGGCGAAAATATCTATCGCATGATGGACAAATTTCTCGGTCTGCGCTTGCGGCATTTGCCGGTAAAAAAAGAGGAAAAAATCATCGGTATGCTTTCCAGCGGCGATGTTCTCAAAGCGGCCCTTTTGGAAAAAACGCACGAGTTTGATCAATTAAATGAAATGGTGAGTTGGGAATATTACGAAAATTGGCGGTGGTCTCGATAAAATATGCGTAACGTTCTAGTCTGCTGTACCCTTTTGTTTTCCGCTTTTTGGTATTGCGCTAAACCAGATCTGGATCTTGAGCAATATGCTTTCCGTGGCTCGACCATGGGCACGTCTTACAATATTAAAATTGTTGAACCGCAGTCCCTGGAGTTTGATCACAATCTCCTGGCTGATCAAGTGGATTCGCTGCTTCGAGATATTAATCAAATCATGTCCACCTATATTGAGGACTCGGAGTTGTCTCGAGTGAATGCGGCTCCTTCCGGAGAGTGGATCGACATTTCGGAAGAACTCTACCTAGTCCTCGAGGTCGCACTGGAAATGAGCCGAAAATCCAATGGCGCGTTTGATATCACGATAGGTCCTTTGGTAAACCTGTGGGGATTTGGTCCGGAGCACAATGAAAGTGACATTCCCTCGGATGAGCAAATAGCCGAACGCCAGCAGCGTGTCGGATTTGAATATATTGAATTACGCGATTTGCCACCTGCGGTTAAAAAAAATCAGGAAAAGATGTACATCGATTTGTCCGCTATCGCCAAAGGCTGGGGTGTGGACCAGGTTGCAGAATTTATTGAAGCAGAAAGCCATTTTAATTATTTGATTGAAATTGGTGGCGAAATTCGTGCGCGCGGTGTAAATGCCAAAAATCAAGCGTGGCGCATCGGTGTGTCGTCGCCGGATGCGCAGTTTCAGGTTCAAAAGGTCATTGCCGTTCAAGATCGAGCCGTAGCTACCTCCGGAGACTATCGGAACTATTTCGAACGCGAAGGCGTAAGATACTCACATACCATTGATCCACGAACCGGTCGGCCGGTAACACATCGTTTGGTTTCCGTAACCGTGGTTTTTCCTCAATGCATGTGGGCCGATGCGTATGCCACAGCCATCGATGTCATGGGCCCGGAGAAGGGACTCGAGATGGCTGAACAGGAAAATGTGCCCATTTTTATGATTGTTAAAACTGATGAGGGTTTTAAAGAGCAAATGACCTCGTCTTTTGAGAAATTAATACAAAGGTAATGGTGATAAATATGTTGATCCAATATGGACTCGTTGCTTTAATCGTTTCCGGAATCGTTGGCTTGTTCCTCTTTTCCTTGCACTTTAGCAAATTTCGCCAGGATGAAAAACACAGCGGCTGCTGCGGCGCCGGCCACTGCGCCATCGACTCCGATGGCAAAGTCAAGCATGCGCATCCGGTTACAGACGGACACTCCTGCTGCAAAGAAGAATAGCACGGCCGCATAGTGCGGCTGTTTTTAATTCGTATTTTCTACTCACTCGATCCTTTCTGAGCCAAAATTGATTACCACACTGCTTTTTGATTTTGACGGTACTCTTGCCAACACCTATCCCATCATCATGTTTGCTTTTAAATCCATTTTTAAAGAATTTAACGGGCAGGATGTTTCCGAGATAGAAATTGCTTCAATGTTCGGTCCAGCCGAAGATGAAATAATTCTACGACAATTTAAAGCGCATGCGTATCCAAACGTTATCATCGAACGCTATTATGAACTCTACGAAGGATTCCATTCGCAATTTGTTAAAATCGAGCATGACCTCGTTCAGATGATCGATACCTTTTGCAAAAATGGTTACAAGTTAGGAATCATCACCGGCAAAGGTCGCCGCAGCTTGGATATTTCGTTACGCCACTGCTTTCCGAACTCCCAATTTCACGTATCCATTGCGGGCGACGAGGTTCGATGTCCCAAGCCGCATCCCGAAGGCATTCAATTGGCGATACAAAATTTGCACACAAAACCTGAGAATGCCGTGTATATCGGTGACAGCGATTTTGATTTCAAAGCAGGCCAGGCCGCCGGCGTAAAAACCATCGGTGTCAAATGGTTCGACAAAGCCGATAAATTTGCCTGGAAATCCGCTATTCCCGATACAAAAGCCGATTCTATCGCGCACCTTTTGGAAATGTTTAAACCCGCCTAACTCCGCAAGCTTTTGTCTTTCCAAATGACAGGATCACAGGATGGACAGGATAAAAACGTGACACCCAGTTCAACTGGCTATCAGCAATATTCAAGAGGCCTATTTCACTTTCACTATTTTTTATTTTCCTGTAATCCCGCCCAAAATGACAGGAAAATATGTCGCCGCTTGTATAGATATATGTCAGATGGCATTTTCCCTTTGCGTGATTTCTGAATATTTTTCATTTTTCGGGATTTCCACTCATCGTTCCGATGTTCAAGTTACTCACGAGCTAAAGTCTTATTAATCGGAGACCAAATTATGCTGGTGCAACAAGTCCAGGAAATGGACGAGCTGCAGACCCTGTTGGATCGCATGAATTTTCTGCATCAAGTGTCGCAAAAACTGTCCGAAAAAAAGGCGCTCTCGCAACTATTGCGAGAGATTATGGAGGACAGCAAGTTGGTGATGAATGCCGAAGCCAGCTCGCTGTTGCTGTACGACAAGGATGAAAAGCACCTTTATTTTCAAGTCGCAACTGGCAAAAGTGGTCGAACCGTTAAAAAATTTGTTATTCCCATTGAAACCGGTATTGCCGGTTGGGTGGCCAAACACCGAAAACCACTGAACATTGAGGATTGTTATACCGATCCGCGCTTTAATCCGGACTTTGACAAAAAATCCAAATTCACCACAAAATCCATGATTTGTGTCCCGTTGCTGCGCAAACGCAAATTGATTGGGGTCATGCAAGTGATCAACAAAACAAATGGCGAACCGTTTGATGATGTGGATACGCACATTTTTGAAACCTTGGCCGCCCAGTGTGCCATTGCCATTGAAAACGCCCAGTTGGTGGAAGAGCAATTGCACGCTGAAATGATCAAAGTGGAATTGCAAACTGCCCGCGCCATTCAGCTCAATTTGCTACCCAAAGAGCTGCCCGAATACAAAGACATTTCCGTTGCCGCACGACTCGAAGCCGCAGCCGAAGTTGGCGGCGATTATTACAATGTCATTCGTCTCAACGATCACCAAAGCCTGTTTTTTATCGCCGATGTCACCGGCAAAGGCATTCCGGCCGCGCTCATCGTCTCCACCATTCATTCCAGTTTGCAGATGTTTTTGAATATGTATCAAAACAATTTTGATCTCAACGGCTTTGCCAGCACTCTAAACCAGATGCTTATTGAATCGACAACTGCTGATAAATTTGCAACATGCTGGTTTGGGCTTTACAATCACGAAACATGCGAATTGACCAGTATAAACGCCGGCCACAATCCGCCCATGATTTTTCGAAAATCACTTGAAAAGCCTGTCAAACTGGAAGCTGGCGGTTTATTCTTGGGTGGGATTGAAATCTCATTGGAAAGCGAATCCGTCACCTTGCAGCCCGACGATGTCCTGGTGATTTACACCGATGGCGTGACCGAGGCCTGGAACAAACAGGAAGAAGAGTACGATGAACCGCGCCTAATCCGCGTGGTCGAGACAAACAAAAACAAAATGCCCGAAGCCCTGTTGGATAGCATTTTTGCCGACGTGTACGACCATGTCGGCAATGCCAAGCAGAGTGATGATATTACGTGTTTTGTGGTAAAGGTGGGATGATTGTTCTTTTATCAATCGTTTTTATCTATTGAATTTTGATAGGACGAATGGTGATGTACTGGTCTCCTATGTCCGGATTAAACACAAGTTTCCCCTCATCTTTTCTTCCGATGCTAAATCCCTTTTCCGTTTCATAAATTTCTCCGGGCCACTCGACTGGTAATTTAACTTGAATGACATCATCCGGCAAAAACTCGAGTTCTTTAACATGGGCTGCATAACGAGTTGTTTCCATACCTTGTGCTGATGAAATTCGCAGTCGATTCGAAACTACAAGTTCAACTTTTAGGGTGTTGCCGTCATAATTTTGTGGTAATAAAATACAAATAAGATCATTTTGAAACGTTCTTCCGATCTCTTTTGTTTGAGATCGCAATTTTCCTGAAATAATGGGGATTTCAAATGTCTTATCTTGGGCAATGCGGTCAAAAGTTAATGTTTTATCGTAATCCTGGTATTGCACGGCATACACAAACGGAGCCGAAATGTTTGAACGGGTGTCTCTGTACACGTGATCTATTTCAGACGATTCCGGCTCCTTTTCTTCATAAAAATAGAAATTCCAATAGAACACCATACTGTCATCTTGAGCATAAATAAATTTAGCGTCGCCTTTGGGATCAACAGTATTCAGATCTAATCCGCCCCTTGTTATGCCATAATTTTTATGCAGTTCTTGTTTATTCATCGCAAAGTGGTTGATTTCGTAAAGGTGCTTCGATGAATCGACCAGAATTCGCTCCTCAAATCTAAAAATGATGCGGTCAGATGTTATGGGTTCATCTCCACTATCAATGACGAATATAAGCTGTTTGGTATAGACTGGGCCTGGAAACGGTACCAACTCGGTTTGAGTAAGGGCTTGAAGCTTGTGGAACATGTAACCGCCCGAATCCTCACTCAGACTTATTCCCCCGTGTTCGGTTTTGCTCATTTCAAACACAACTTTATTTTTATCAGATGGTCCCCAAGTCGAAGTTAATCGGCCCGATTTTGAAATTTCCCCCTTTTCTATGTAATAGCTGCAAACTTGGATTTCGATAGTGCCAGCTGCCACGAATTGAGCCAGGGTCAAAAGCAATAAAAAACGCCACATATAAGCTCCTTACTCGTCTAGGTTAACGATCTTTGTCGGTTTAAAAGACAACTCGTTCAAATCTACTGTCTTTGTGGGCTGAAAATAATCATTAGCACGTTCCGGTTGCTGATGAACACCCACACAAATAAAAAACAAAATCACAGCCGTCGACACCAAACCCATCGCAGTGCTCCAGACTATTTTTCGAACTCGCTGCGGTTCAAAATCCAGCAGCCTGTTCCGCAATTGGGGAGATGGCTTGGGAAACGCGTTTAATTCTTTTTTTAAAGCGTGTGATAGCTGGTGTTCAAACTTTTTTTTCATTCTCGGAGCTCCTTCACAATCGCACTTTGCCGTAAGTGTTGCAGCGCGGCGTTCAACCGCGATTTCACCGTTCCTTTTGGGATGTCTAAAATTTTCGCAATTTCGCCATAGGTGAAATCGTGCTGATAATGCAAGATGATGATGTCGCGCTGTTTCTCCGGCAACCTGCGAACGTGATGTAACAGTTTTTCGGTAACGTAATCAAATTGTTTGTCGTCCGAGGTTTTTTCGTAACAGTCGTCAAGTGTGGAGAGCTGCGGCTGTTTGCGCTGCCAGTCCACAAACGTGTTGTACGCAATGCGGTACAGCCATGTGGAAAAACGGCTCAACCCGTGAAACCGGTGCATGGATTTCCACATCTTGACAAATGTGTCCTGCGTCAAATCCTCGGCCACTTGTTTGTTTTTGCAAAAACTAAAGAGGACGGCATATACCCGCTCATAAAACGCCTCAACCAGCAACTCGGCCGCGCGACGGTCGCCCAGTTTTAAACGTTGAATTAAAAAACTTTCGTCAAGCGGGTTCAAGAGCCTCCCTCAATAAATTCACTTCTTTGACGTGTCAAGTGGGGCAGGGGTTCGATAAAATGGGGATAAAAATGGGGGAATTGCAAGTTTTATTTATCGGAATTGTAAAAAGCAGAAAAAGTCATTCCTGCATAGCAAGGTATTTATTTAATATATATTGCAGCGTTTTCAGTAAACTCTGGCCTTACAGGATGTTGCAGATTTAAACGACAAAGCTCTCGTTCCCCCGATCTTCGGGGGAACGCAGGTGGGCCGCTCCGCGTCCTGTAATTTTGGCGAACCTCGAACGCAGAGCGTCCTTTTATGCATTCCGCTGCAGGAGCGACGGCACGAGAATGCTGGCACGCTCTATTCTGCAATAGTCTGCTCCACCGGAGCGACTGGGCGCTGTGAACTTTAAGTAAATTTTGGAATTATCGACTCTTTCGCATCATCGAACCATTTGTAATTTTGAAAAAATATCATACCTTCTTGTTCATTAAACAAGATCTAACATGATCACAGTAAATTTTCAAGATGTGGAGCTTAACATATTGACCTTGCTAGAAAAGGTAAAAAAAGGCGAGGTTGTTATTTTGCTCGAAAATGACGAGCCGGTCGCAAAAATATCGTCATTAAAACATATTCGCCAAAAACGGCAGTTTGGTTCTGCCAAAGGCAAAATATGGATGTCCGATGATTTTGACGAGCCGTTTGATGATATGAAGGATTATATGTAAATTTTATCAAGATATTTTGCTGAATTAGAGACAAATTTTTCACCTAGCAAAGCATCTTTCTATTTCATTTATATTTATGAGGGCGATATGAGACGGCTAATTGTAGCAGGTTTGGTTTTGCTTTTTGCGTTCGCACTTTTCGCTGATCCTCTCCAACTGCACCCCGAAAACCCGCACTATTTTCTCTACAACGGCAAACCCACCGTACTCATCGGTTCGGGCGAGCATTACGGTTCTGTGTTGAATCGGGCATTCGATTATGATCTTTACTTGAAAACCATGCAACAGGACGGGCAAAATCTTACCCGACTGTTCACCGGCGCGTATGTAGAAAAGTTGGGCGCCTTTGGCATTCAACAAAATACGCTGGCGCCGGCAGAAAACCAGTTTCTGCCGCCCTGGGCGCGCAGCGACGAGCCGGGGTACATTAACGGCGGCAACAAGTTTGACCTGGACACATGGAATCCCGATTATTTTGCGCGTTTGAAAGATTTTATCAAGACTGCCGATGAACGCGGTCTTTTTGTCGAAGTGGTGATGTTTTCGTCTATTTACACCGACGACAATTGGCGGCATATGCCGTTTTTTCCGGAAAATAATATTAACGACATTACGCTGCAAGATCGCCCTAAAGTCAACACGCTCGATAACGGCAAAATATTTTCTTACCAGGAAGCTATGGTGCGCAAGATTGTCCGCGAGTTGAACGAGTTTGACAATATTTATTTTGAGATCCAAAATGAACCGTGGGCCGATTTGGGTGATTCGGTTGGCGTGGTGCTCGAACATCTTAGAGACGACAAATTGCCCAACAAGTGGCAAAATCTGATTGAAGCCGCAAATGAAGCATCTTTGGTCTGGCAGGCAAAAATCGCGGAAATCATTGTCGATGAAGAAAAGAAT
>CAYPZM010000038.1:0-22089 GCA_964414825.1 uncultured Cytophagia bacterium
CCGGAGACAGAGACAGAGACTTGAAAGAGCATGGCGCCGATATAGTTGTGAACGATCTCGCGGAAATCAGGAGGAAATCTTTATGAGTTCAAACCAGTCCGGCAGTCTGCCCTCAGCACTGGAACATCAGAATCAAATTATTGAACGACTTTTAGAAAAGCGCCCCATCATTTGTTTGGATTATGATGGGACGCTAACTCCCATTGTGGATGATCCTTCCCAGGCTCTGCTTTCAACCAAAATGAAGCTATTGCTGCAACAGCTTGCCGAGTACTGGACGGTTGTTGTTTTGACCGGCCGTGCGCTGGACGATATAAAAAAGCTCGTGGGTCTAAAAAAACTTGTTTATGCCGGCAGCCACGGTTTTAACATTGTCGGGCCAAACGAATCCTTTCATGAAGAGCCGGAAAAGGAATTTTTGCCGGAAATTGACCAGGCCGAAAAGGAGCTTGAAACGGCCATTAGCAATCTCAAACGCGTTCAACTTGAACGCAAACGCTATGCGATTGCCATCCATTATCGTCGCGCCGAAGACAGCATTCTGCCCGAGTTGGAAAAGCACGTGGACCGTGTGGTGGAAAAATTTCCCAAGCTTATAAAGACCACGGGAAAAAAGATTTTCGAGTTGCGCCCCAATACCGACTGGCACAAGGGCAAGGCCTTGCTTTATCTATTGGAAAAGCTGCACATTGACGGCTCGCGAATCCTTCCGCTTTACATTGGAGATGACACCACCGATGAAGATGCGTTCCGAGCCATTTCGGACAGAGGCATCGGCATTTTGGTGTCCGATGACGACAAAGAAACCGCAGCCCATTACGTGGTTCAGAATACGGATGAGGTAGCCGAATTTTTGGACGGATTGATCACTTTTGCCAAACAAGAAGCCTCTTCCAATGTATGGACCCTTGCGTATCAGGAGTTTAATCCCGAATCGGAAAAACATCGCGAAGCCCTGTGCACATTGGGCAACGGCTATTTTGCCACCCGAGGTGCGGCGCCAGAAGCTGCGGCCGGAGATATTCACTATCCGGGTACGTACGTGGCTGGGGTCTATAACCGCCTCAACAGCACCATAACCGACAAAACCGTAGAGAATGAAAGTATGGTCAATGTGCCCAACTGGCTGGTGCTCGATTTTTGTATAGAAAACGGCGATTGGTTTGATTTGAGCTCAGTAAATATTCTGGACTATCGTCAGAATTTGGATATGCAGCAGGGCATTCTGGAGCGAGATGTTTTTTTTGAAGACTCGGAAAATCGCCGCACGCGGCTCAAACAACGCCGTTTTGTGCACATGAGCCATCGCCATTTGGCCGGACTTGAAACGGTGATTGTGCCGGAAAATTGGTCGGGAACGCTTCAGGTGCGTTCGGCCCTGGATGGGCGAGTTGAAAATGCCCTGGTCGAGCGATATCAGCAACTGAACAACCACCACCTCGAACAACTCGGCACCGGCGTGACTGATGACCAGTTGATGTGGATTCAGGTGCGCACCAATCAATCGCATATTCGTATTGCCATGGCTGCAAGCACGAACGTGTTTATCGGCGACAAGGATTTTGATAAAAAACGCCAATCCGCCGAACAAGAGGGATTTATTTATCAGGATTTCAGCATCGAAGCAAAAGAAGGTCAGTCCGTTCGAGTCGAAAAGATTATTTCTATTTATGATTCCCGAGACCCGGCGATTTCCGAAAGTTTGATGGAGGCCACGTCTGCTTTACGCCACGCCGATACGTTTGCAACTCTGTTAAAACGCCACACTATTTCCTGGAAACATCTATGGGAGCGCTGGAGCATAAACATCCAAAGCAACAGCCAGAGGGTGCAGCAAATTCTCAATCTGCATGTTTTTCATCTGCTGCAAACCGTGTCCCCCAATTCTATTGACCTGGATGTGGGCGTGCCGCCGCGAGGTTTACACGGCGAGGCGTATCGTGGGCTCATTATGTGGGATGAGCTGTTTATTTTCCCGCTGCTCAATTTGCGCATGCCGGACATTACGCGCGCCTTGCTGATGTACCGGTATCACCGTTTGTCCAGGGCCTTATGGTCCGCAAAGGAAAAAGGTTACCGCGGCGCCATGTTTCCATGGCAAAGCGGCAGCAATGGGCAAGAGCAAGCGCAGGATGTGCACTTAAATCCGGCCTCGGGCCGATGGATTCCGGATGATTCGCAACTGCAGCGTCACATCAACATTGCGATTGCTTATAATGTTTGGCAATACTATCAGGTGACCGGCGATGAGAATTTTCTCTCCTTTTACGGTTCCGAATTTATGATTTTGATTGCACGATTTTGGGCGAGCAAGGCTCAGTATAACAAAGACTGGGATCGATATGAAATCAAAAAAGTGATGGGGCCGGACGAGTTTCACGAGCGTTATCCTGATAGCTCTGAACCGGGCATCGATAATAATGCATACACCAACATTATGACAGCGTGGATTATGGTCAGGACATTAGAAATGCTGGACAAACTTCCGCGCCAGCGCCGTCAATCGGTTTTGGAAAGTTTATCCGTTCAACAGGAAGAGATAGATTTTTGGGATAAACTCAGTCGAAAACTGCATGTTCCGTTTCATGATGACGGAATTATCAGCCAATTTGAAAATTATGATAAATTGGAGGAATTCGACTGGGAGGGCTATCGCAAAAAATATGAAAACATTCAACGACTGGACCGAATTCTCGAGGCCGAAGGTGATAGCCCCAATCGGTACAAAGTGTCCAAGCAAGCTGATGTGCTGATGCTGTTTTATTTGCTCTCTTCAAAAGAGCTCCAGTCCATGTTCGAACGGCTCGAGTATCCCTTTACGGAAAAAACCATCGAGAACAATATCAATTATTATTTGGAACGCACCTCTCACGGCTCGACTCTCAGCCGAGTTGTGCATGCCTGGGTATTGTCGCGTTCCAAACGGGAGATGTCGTGGGACCTGTTTCGAGATGCCCTGGAAAGCGATGTTGAAGATATTCAGGGCGGCACAACGTTAGAGGGTATCCACCTGGGCGCCATGGCCGGCACGGTCGATCTCATTTTGCGGTGCTATACCGGCATCGAAAGCCGCGGCGATGTCTTGTGGTTCAACCCTTATCTGCCCTCCGAATTGTTGTGTCTGGAATTTAGCATCATGTATCGGTGGAGCTGGATCGATGTAAAGGTAACGGCCGACCGATTGGAGCTGCGCAGCCGAGGCGATACCGACGTTTCAATAAAAGTCGGATTTAGAGACGAGACCTATTCATTGGCGCCCGGTGAAAAACGCGAATTTGATATTTAGCAGGTTCTATACCCGATATAATATATGCCAATTTTCCAGTTCTTCCGGGCATGGAATCGCTGGAGGCAAATTCGGGCTTGGCTGGATGCTCATGTTTAAAAGTCATCAAGACATGAGATTATCGAAAGCTTTTTCAGATGGGAGAACACTATTATGGCAGACAACAATCATTCCGAACACGAGAGTTCGTCAAAACATCAAAATCATCAGCATGACGGCGATCACCACGCTCACATGGTAAACGATTTTCGTCGGCGCTTTTGGGTTTCGCTCGCCTTGACCCTTCCCATACTTGTTCTTTCACCCATGATTCAAGAATTTTTGGGCTTGAAACAGACAGTGCAGTTCAGCGGCGATCAGTATATTTTACTGCTTTTTTCATCCGCCATTTTTGTCTATGGCGGTTATCCGTTTTTAAAAGGCCTGTATGATGAATTGAGCAGCGCTTCGCCCGGCATGATGACGTTGATCGGCTTTGCGATTAGCGTAGCCTATATCTACAGCACGGCTGTCGTATTGGGATTTGAAGGCCGCCTGTTTTACTGGGAATTGGCAACGTTGATCGATGTGATGTTGCTCGGTCACTGGATCGAAATGAAATCCACCATGGGCGCATCGCGCGCGTTGGAAGAGCTCACCAAGTTGATGCCGTCCACCGCGCACAAGCTGGTAAATGGAAATACAGAGGATGTCAGCATTGATGAACTGGAAAAAGAGGACAAGGTCCTGGTAAAACCTGGAGAAAAAATTCCTGTGGACGGCGTGGTGATTGACGGCCATTCTTCGGTTAACGAATCCTCGGTCACTGGCGAATCGACCCCGGTGGAAAAACAAAAAGACGACGAGGTCATTGGCGGCTCTATAAATGGCGAAGGTTCGCTCACCGTAAAGGTGCAAAAAACCGGCGAAGAGTCGTTTTTATCCCAGGTGGTCAACATGGTCAAAGAGGCGCAGGCCAGCAAATCAAAAACGCAAAACCTGGCCGACCGGGCCGCGTTTTGGCTGACCATTATAGCGCTCACCGCTGGTACCCTCACCTTTGTCATTTGGAATCTGGTTGTAGAGCGCACCGTGGTCTTTTCCATAACCCGGGCGGTGACCGTCATGGTGATCACCTGTCCGCATGCTCTGGGACTGGCCATTCCGCTGGTCGTTGCGGTTTCCACGTCGCTTTCAGCAAAAAACGGATTAATCATTCGAAATCGAAATGCTTTTGAGCAATTGCGCACGGCCCAGGCCGTACTGTTTGATAAAACCGGCACCCTCACATTGGGCGAATTTGGTGTGGATAATGTAATCCCTTTGGCCGCTGAAAATAAAGAGAATGTCCTCAATTATGCTGCTGCGGTTGAAGCGCAATCCGAGCACCCCATTGCCCGCGGCATTGTTGAGGCGGCGGAAGAATCGTGGGACGTTAAAGAGTTCAACTCCATTCCCGGTAAAGGGGCGGAAGGAACAGTAAAGGACAAGCATGTGCGCGTTGTGAGTCCCGGCTATTTAAAAGAACATGACATTTCGGTGGATAAGGAGAAATTGTCCGAGGTGCGCGAACAGGGAAAAACCATTGTGTTTGTGTTGCTGGACAATGAGCCCTATGGCGCCATTGCCCTGGCCGATAAAATTCGCGAGGAATCCAAAGACGCCATTGCAACGCTAAAATCCATGGACATCACCCCCATGATGATCACCGGCGACAACCAAAAAGTGGCGGATTGGGTGGCCGAGCAACTGGATATTTCCGAATATTTTGCCGAGGTGCTGCCGCAAGACAAATCCGATAAAATCAAAGAGATTCAAGGCCGCGGCCTAAGAGTGGTGATGACCGGCGACGGCGTAAACGACGCTCCGGCTCTGGCACAAGCGGATATCGGCATAGCGATTGGCGCCGGAACCGATGTGGCCGTGGAAACCGCAGATATAGTGCTCGTACACAGCGATCCCCGTGACGTTGTCGCCGCTATCCGGCTGTCGCGCGCTACCTATCGCAAAATGGTGCAAAATTTAATTTATGCCACAGGCTATAATGTGGTGGCCATTCCGCTGGCCGCAGGTGTGTTGTACGCGTATGGCATTTTGCTTAGTCCCGCTCTTGGCGCCGCGTTGATGTCGCTGAGCACAGTGGTTGTGGCAATAAACGCCAAAATCCTCAAGTTTGATTAAAGGCAAAAAGTTGAACCACAGGAGAAACAAGCCCGAAAGCTGTCTTTTTCGGCGTGTGTTTTGTTCCAAATCTGCACACGGCATTTTGACGGTATGGTATTCATGTGTCCCTTTTACACAAGGTTTGGTTACCTGGGGGGCACGACCAAAAATGGCTTTCTAACTGGTTAAAAATCAATAAACAATATGCACCACAAAAATGGCATAGTTCTTGAGCTATTGAGAAAAAACTATGGGAGTAACATGCATTTCAAATCCTTAATTCAATCCATCAACTGGTCCGAAGATTTGTGGAGCGCTCCAAACTTGCTTACCCTGTCTCGGCTGCTTTTTTTGCCGTTCATCATCTATTTTATCTCCTGGCGCACTACAACCGGCACCTGGATCGCTTTTATCCTGCTTTTGCTCATGACCGCAACCGACATTCTGGACGGCTTTCTCGCCCGTCGCTTGCACGAAAAAAGCAACCTTGGCCGCTTTATCGATCCGGTGATTGATAAAATTTGCCTCGACTCTATCATTGTGGTGCTGGCGTTTGTGACTGGTCTGCCCCTATGGTACATGGTTTTGTTGCTGGTGCGCGACGTAATGCTCATTATTGGCGGAATTTACCTGGTACTACAGCAACAAATCATGTTCGAATCCAATTTGCCCGGAAAACTCTCATTTGGCGCCAATGTGCTGGTCATTATCACTTTTTTATTTTCCATTGATGCGCTAAAATCCATCATCATTTGGCTGGCCGCGACCATTGTCGTGATTTCAACGATCAATTATTTTATAACTCCCTATGCGGATGTCCTCGGTATTCGTCGTTTTTTTAAAACTCGCACATTTTACATCAATGTTAATGAAAATTCCAATATTGATGTGTATGACACGCGCTAAAAGGAGGTTCTATGCTGTTACGTTTTAGCGAATTAAAACATTATAAACTGGTTACGTCCGAAGAACAAGTATTGGGGCAACTGCACGATATCTATTTTGATGATGCGAGCTGGACGGTTCGATATATTGTGATGCACCCTACGACCGTTGCCGAAAAAAATGCGGTGCTGATCTCTCCCCTGGCCGTTGGAAATCCGCATGCCGAAAAGCGAATGCTTCCCGTGCATCTCAAACACGAGCAAATTCAACAAAGCCCTGATGTCGAAGAACGGTTGCCCATTTCGCGCCAAAAAGAGATCGAGCTGGCCGAGTATTATGATTGGCCGACGTATTGGACGCAAATGGCAGCACGAGTTCCGGGCGTGGTAAAGGAATTGGCGCAGTCTCGTGATCAACGGCCCGATATTATGGAGGCGCACGCCGAGGAAAGTCCTTCCAACCTGCGTAGCGCTAAAGAAATTCTGCGCTACAATGTATTGGCCGAAAACGAGCCCGTTGGCCATGTGGATGATGTGGTTGCCGAAACCGAATATTGGAACATTCCGCTTCTCGGCGTGGATGTGGCGCCGCTGCGGACCGGTCATTTTATTTTGCTGCCGCCGTTTGTTGTGGATGATATCCGTTGGCAGGAAAAAGCCGTTCATGTGTTGGCAGACGCTTCGAAAGTCATGCAAGCACCCTATTACGATAAAACGCAAACCATTACCGATGAAGTGTTTACCGTCTTTGAACAATATTTTGCCCAGGAAAAACAGTGAAAGTCGGCAGGGGGGGTGGTTTAAACGCAGCGTATTTTAAAATTTAGCACTCGAGGAGCACTGCAATGCCAGAACGCAGTTCAAATGCAATTTGGGAGGGATCGACAAAAGGCGGCAATGGAACAGTCATTTTGGGGAGCGGAATTTTGAACGCTTCCTATTCTTATGCATCGCGGTTTTCGGACGGCCAGGGTACCAATCCCGAAGAACTGTTAGCCGGCGCCCTGGCCAGTTGTTTTTCAATGGCATTGGCAACGGCGTTGGAAAACGAACAATGGGTAACCCGGCGCATAATTTCAACAGCAAAAATAACGATGGTGCAAACCAATAGCGACATGAAAATTAAGAACATCCACATCAACACCCAGGCCGAAGTGGCGGATGTGGAACAGGAACAGTTTGAAACCATGTGCCGGCGCGTTCTGAACGAAAACACGATTTCCAAAGTCTTGTCGGGCATTCCAATAAAGTTAAGAGCAGAGTTGAACCATTCGGAGGATTTTACATTATGAAACCATATAATTGTAGAGGATTGATCACTATTGAAAATTATAGAAATTTGATTGGCGACAAGGTTGTCGAACGCATCAAAGCCAAAGCCGAGCCCTTGAAAAATTTGCATCTAACAAATATCAATTCCACCTATTATGGCGGCGGTGTGTCGGTTCTTCTGTCGTCCATGACGACTTTGATGAATTGTTTGGGCATTAAAACCGGGTGGCGGATTATTCAAGGCTCCCCAGACTTTTTTGGCATTACCAAAAAAATGCACAATGCCTTGCAAGGCGACGAACTTAATCTTTCGGATCGCAAAAAAGAAATTTATGAAAACGTCATTTATCAAAATGCCCTTCGAAATCATTTGAGCCATGATGCTGTGATTGTGCATGATCCGCAGCCGCTTTTGATGATTAACCACTATCGCAAACGCGGACCCTGGATTTGGCGCTGTCATGTGGATTTGTCGCATCCGAACCAGGAATTGTGGGACTATTTTGTTCCGCATATTGAAAAGTACGATGCTGTTGTCGTATCGCATGACGACTATAAGCAAAAACTAATGACGCCACAAGTTACAATTTTACCAGCTATAGATCCATTTTCGATTGTGAATAAAGAATTAACTGATGCTGAAATTTCCGAACGATTAAAGCATTATCAAATCCCCACAGATTTGCCTCTCGTTGTGCAAGTTTCCCGGTTTGACCGCTGGAAAGACCCTCAAGGTGTCATAGACGCATTCAACATCGCCAGCAAAAAAGTGAATGCCCGGCTTGTGCTCCTCGGTAATGTAGCCACCGATGATCCTGAAGGTACAGAAGTCTACCAGTCGTTGCTGGACCAACGTAGTGACAGCATCCTCATTCTGAGTGAAGAAGACACGGCTCTTGTAAATGCATTGCAGCGCCGTGCGGCTGTCGTGTTGCAAAAATCCCTGCGCGAAGGCTTTGGTCTCACAGTTACCGAGGCCATGTGGAAGGGCACTCCCGTCATTGGCGGCAATGTGGGCGGTATTCGCTTGCAAATCAAAGATGGCGAGAATGGTTTCCTCGTCTCCAGCGTCGAGGAAGCAGCGGAACGCATAGTCGAAATTGTTTCAGACGGTAAAAAGTATCGAAAAATTGGCGAAAACGGTCGTGAAACCGTTCGCGAAAACTTTTTGCTGTCGCGCTATTTGGAACAGTATCTTGATCTGCTCGGTGGATTTGAAAGCGATTTTAAACTCATCGATGGCAAAGAGATTGAACGTTCTTTCGTCTAAGCAGTCGGACGAATGTCCGACGCTATTGCTCGTCCGGCATAAATATGCCGGACGATCGGGGGCTCGGCGTTTTTTTCGCAAATCCGACGATCGCTCGGGTTATCCATCCCGAGCGTTTTTCTGAAATGGGGGCATTCGTCCCATCTAACTGCGTGTTTGTTCAACTATCCGTCAGTTTTTAGTCCTTGCACATTTCACCAGAATCGCTTACTATTTGAACACCCATTCTTAACCATGAGGACATTGTGTTTGATATACATTCGCTTTCGCTTCGAGAAAAAATTGCGCAAATGCTGCTGGTCGGCTTTCGCGGATTGTCGCTGGATTCCGAATCAAAATTGGTAAACGATATTTTTGATTACGGATGTGGCGGCGTCATTTTATTCAACAAGGACGTTCCTTCCAAACAAGATATTCGCAACATTCACTCGCCTGCCCAAGTACAAAAGTTGACGGCTCAGTTGCAAGAACGCAGTCGCTCGCCTCTATTCATTGCCATTGATCAAGAGGGCGGACGTGTGGCGCGCCTGAATCCCCAAAACGGTTTCCCAAACACCCCATCGCATAAAGAGCTTGGAGAGCAGGATAGTTTGCCAACAACCCGCAGTCGGGCGATGGAAATTGCCGGCATGCTGTCCATTGCCGGAATCAATCTCAATCTGGCGCCGTGTGTCGATGTGAATGTGAATCCGCTAAATCCGGTTATTGGCGGGCTGGGACGCAGTTTTTCCAGCGCTCCGAACATTGTTGCATTGCATGCAGCCCAGTATATTCAAGGTCACCATGATTTTAATATTGCGTGCTCCCTCAAGCATTTTCCCGGCCATGGCAGCTCGTTGGATGATTCTCATTTGGGGTTGGTGGATGTTTCCAACACCTGGCAACCGTTAGAGTTAGAGCCGTACCGGCGGCTCATCTCCGAAAATCTCGCGGATTCGATCATGACCGCGCATGTGTTTAATCAACAACTCGATCCTGATTTTCCTGCAACTTTATCTGATAAGGTTATCAATGATCTCTTGAGAAACAAATTAGGATATAATGGCGTGGTGATTTCCGACGACCTACAAATGCAAGCGATTGCCAAATACTATGATCTGGAAACGGTTCTGGAGCGCAGCGTTTCTGCCGGGGTGGATATTTTATTATTCGGCAATAATTCAGTCTATGATGAATCAATAGTCGAAAGAGCGGTTTCCACTGTTGAATCTTTAATTGCCAGCGGGAAACTCTCGGAGGCGCGCATCAACGAGTCTGTTCAGCGTATTCAAAAATTAAAATCAAGGATGAATCATGACCGCAGATGAATGGATAAACCGCCTAAAACTGCAACCGCATCCGGAAGGTGGATTTTTTCGCGAAACGTTTCGGTCCGAAATTCCTGTCCAGTCGCCCCGAGCTAACGCAAAGCGAGCGGCTGTAACTGATATTTATTTCCTGTTGCTGCGCGATCAAATTTCTCGTTTTCACAAGGTAGCACATGATGAGATTTGGAATTTTTACGACGGCGAACCTTTGCAACTTTTCGACTATGATCCGGAAACGCAGAATTTGTCCTCGTGCCTGTTGGGATCGCCACCTGCCGGCGATAGTTTCAAGTATGTCATTCCCGGGGGGCATTGGCAAGCTGCAGAACCCACCGGCGACTACGTCCTGGTCGGATGTACCGTAGCTCCCGGTTTCGATTTTGAGGATTTTTCCTTTTTCGACCCGAACTCTGACATTGTACGGCCGCTGATGGCCAAATATCCGAAAATGGCTCGCTTTCTCTAATGCTGAAAAAAAACCTTGAATCGCGCGCGCTTTTTCCTATCTTTAAGAGCACACTGAAACAGGAGTCATTTCAAAGGTCATGTCGCCATTCACCGATAACATCTTTCCAATACGACTGGGCTCGTGTACGGCCTATTTTATTAAAACGCCCACTGGCGGCGTGCTAATTGATGCCGGAAACGTCCACAAAGTCAATCACCTCAACAGTGTGTTGCTGGCGCACGAATTGGAGCTTTCCGATATCAAACTGATCATCCTGACCCATACGCACCACGATCATGTTGGCGGCCTGGCCGAACTAAAACGTCGCACCGACGCGCAAATTCTTGTGCATTCTTCCGAAGCCGGATTCTTGCGCGCCGGCCGTACGCCGCTGCCCAAAGGAACACTGGCTTGGACTCGAATGATGGTCTATTTGGGCAAGCTGTTTCAGGTGGGTTCTTATGATCCGGTTGAAGCGGATATTCTGGTTGAACACGATATTAGCCTGCGCTTTTTGGGAATTGACGGCACGCTTTTGCAAACACCCGGACACACGCTGGGTTCGATTAGCATTATTTACAAGGATTATGCGTTTGTGGGCGACAGCATGTTTAATATTCGTCCGGAAACGGTTTTCCCGCCCTTTGCCAATCACCCCCGGTTGTTGCTAAAAAGCTGGCAGCGCTTTTTGGATACCCCATGCAGCACCTTTTTCCCGGCGCATGGCAAGCCAATATCGCGAGACCGACTGTTGTTTTCCTATGAGAAAGCAGTTCGTTTATTTGAAAAGAGGGATGAGCCATGTTGATTTTTTTGTCAAGCGTGCTTTTGTTGATTTTAGGTTACGTGGTGTACGGTGCGGTGGTCGAAAAAATATTCAAGATTGATACCAACCGCCCGACTCCGGCGATTGAACGCGCCGACGGTGTTGATTATGTTGTTTTGCCGACCTGGAAAACCTATCTCATTCAGCTTTTGGATATCGCCGGTATTGGCCCGATTTTCGGCCCGATCATGGGAGCCCTGTATGGCCCCGAAGCGCTGCTCTGGATTGTCATCGGTTCCATTTTCGCGGGCGGCGTCCACGATTTTTTCAGCGGCATGATGTCCGTTCGCTACGACGGCGAAAACCTGCCCACCATTGTCGGCCGCACCATCGGCAAACATATGCGCAGCGTTATGCTGGTGTTTGCGTTGTTGCTGCTCGTGTTGGTGGGCGTGGTGTTTGTGCTCAGTCCGGCCAATATGCTGGCCAATCTCACGCATCAAAATGTCACCTTTTTTGTGGTGCTGATTTTTGTGTACTATTTTGTCGCCACAATCGTCCCTATTGATAAAATCATCGGCCGTTTTTACCCGATCCTTGGCGGCTTGCTGCTGTTTATGACCTTTGGCATCTTTTTCGGAATGGTGTTTGGCGGACATGAAATATTGGGAAATCTAAATTTCTCCCAACAGCATCCCAAAGAATTGCCCATGTGGCCGCTGATGTTTATCACTTTGTCCTGCGGCGCGGTTAGCGGATTTCACTCCACGCAATCGCCGCTCATGAGCCGCTGCTTGACCAACGAAAAATACGGCCGCCGCGTGTTTTACGGCGCCATGATTTCCGAAGGCATCATCGCCCTCATTTGGGCTACCGTCGGCTTGTCGCTTTACGAGCCCGGCGCTTTGCAAAATATCATCACCGACGGCACGGCCGCGTTGGTGGTGGACGAAACCTCGCGTAATTTGCTCGGTACCTTTGGCGGCTTTTTGGCCATCCTTGGCGTCATCATTTTGCCCATCACCAGCGGCGACACGGCATTTCGCAGCGCCCGGCTCATCATTTCCGAAGGCTTTCATGTCTCGCAAAAAGCCGTACCCAAACGGTTGCTCATCGCGGTACCGTTGTTTGCGGCTGGATTTTTTATCTCCCAAGTTAATTTTGGCGTGATTTGGCGTTACTTTGGCTGGAGCAATCAAACTCTGGCCGCGCTGGTGCTATGGAGTTCGGCCGTCTACCTGGTCAAGCAAGGCAAATTTCACTGGATCGCCACTATCCCCGCCGTATTCCTCACCGCGGTGGTAATCACCTTTATTTTTTATGCCGATATCGGATTGCGGCTGCCCTATATGATTGCGGTGTGGGCGGGAATAATCCTGGCGCTGTTGACGTTTTCAATCTTTTTATTTTACGCACGACGAAAAAAGGTATATATTTTGAAGAATGCCTGAAAAATCGTTTGCAAAAATGGGCCTTGTGCGCTATATTTGGGCATTAAAAACGAGAAGGAAATCATGAAAATAAATCGTCCGACAATTTCAAATTTAAACTGGTGGTGGTGGACCTGGATAAGCTCGGTGCACCACTAAAGTTGTGACGATTTTCTGATAAAAAATCAACGCCGTGGATGCATCGCATTCACGGCGTTTTTTGTTCAAGGTGCTGTGGACCCAAAAACCAACAGCGCCTTTTTTTGTTTTAGCAGGATAAAAATCAATTGCCACAAAGACTCAAAAACTCAAAGGTTTGAAAGAATCTAATGTCTGATTCTATTGCTTAAAATTGATGCCTTTTTGCATGTTAACTTTGTGAATCTTTGTGCCTTGGCGTCTTTGTGGCAAAAGCAGGATAGTAATCTTTAAGAGAAAAAATCGGAGCCGAACATGATCAAAACCTCTCTCGCCGAGTTTGACAAAATGGCGAAAAACATGCCGCTGGTGCCCGTGGCCGCGGAGATTTTAGGTGATCTCGACACGCCCGTGACCACATTTCTCAAAACCACCAAGGGCCGCTACCGTTTTCTTTTGGAAAGTGTGGAGAGCGAGACCCAGCGTGGCCGTTATTCGATTATTGGCGATACGCCGTTTCTCATCTTTAAAAGCAAAGGCCGGGAAATTACCATTCGTAACCGCATTTCCAACACCTCGACCACCATTGAGGACAATCCGCTCAACGTGTTGCAAAACATCATCCGTAAATACCGGGTGCAGCGCCACAGTGACATCCCCTTTTACTCCAACGGCTTTTTCGGCTACCTCGGTTACGATGCCGTGCGCCACATTGAAGAGCTGCCCGATACTGCCGTAGATGATGTTGATCTTCCCGATATCCATATGTTCATTCCGCAGCGTATTATTGTGTTTGATAATTTGCTGCACAAAATCACCATTTTGCTGTTTTCGCGTCCCACTCACAACATAGTTCAAAGTTATGAAAAATCCACCCAGCGGCTGGAGGAAATTGTCGATGTGATTCGTTATCAGTCGGCACAGGTCAAGCGCGAAACATATGAAGCATCCGCGAAACATGTTAAAAGCAACTTGTCGCGCAACGAATACGAAGGCATGGTGCTGCAGGCGAAAAAGCACATCAAACGCGGCGATAATTTTCAAATTGTGTTGTCGCAACGGCTGCAAGTGGAGACCAAGGTGCCGGCGTTTCAAATTTATCGTGGACTGCGTGTGGTCAATCCATCACCCTATATGTTTTTTATGGATTTGGATAGATTGGAAATTTTGGGATCTTCGCCGGAAACGCTGGTCAAGCTGCAAGAGGATAACGTGTTTGTCAAGCCGATTGCCGGAACGCGTCGCCGCGGTCAAAATGCACAGGAGGATGAACAATTGTCCAAAGAACTGCTCGACGATCCCAAAGAGCGCGCCGAGCACACCATGCTGGTCGATTTGGGGCGCAACGACATCGGCCGCATCGCCAAATACGGCACAGTACAGGTCAAGGATTTGATGAGCATTGAAAAGTACTCGCATGTCATGCACATCGTTTCCACAGTGGAAGGGACGTTGGCACAGGAAATGGATTGCGTGGATGTGTTCAAAGCCTGTTTTCCGGCAGGCACGTTGACCGGTGCGCCAAAGGTCAAAGCCATGGAAATTATTGAGCGCCTGGAGCCTACCAAGCGTGCTATTTATGGCGGCGCGGTCGGCTATATGACCTTTAGCAACGAAATGGACGTGTGCATTGCCATCCGCACGATATACAAAAAGGATGGCAGGGTGTATTTGCAAGCTGGTGCCGGCATTGTTGCCGATTCGATTCCGGAGCACGAGTATATCGAAACCCATAACAAAGCCAACGGCCTGCTCAAGGCTGTGGATTATGCGGAAGGAGGCCTGGCATGATTATCGTCATCGACAATTACGATTCGTTTACCTACAACCTGGTGCAATATGTTGGCTCGCTCGGCGCAGCGGTGCGCGTGTTTCGCAACAATAAAGTCACCTTGGATGAGCTACAGTCCCTCGGACCGAGCCACATCATCATTTCCCCAGGCCCTGGTTATCCGGATGAGGCCGGAATTTCCAAGCAGGTGATCGACTGTTTCAAAGACAAATGTCCGGTGCTGGGTGTTTGCCTGGGCCACCAAGCCATTGGTCAAGTGTTTGGCGGAAAGGTGGTTCCGGCGCCGGAGCTGCGCCACGGAAAGGAGTCGGCCATCACACACGACGGTAAATCCGTGTTCAAACATATCGACTCGCCGTTTTTCGGCGGCCGCTACCATTCGCTGGTGGTGGATCGCGATTCCGTGCCCGATTGTTTGGATGTAACCGCCGAGACCGAGGATGGACTGGTGATGGGATTGCGGCACAAAGAATTTCCTGTGGAAGGGGTGCAGTTTCACCCGGAATCCATTTTGACGCAAAACGGTTTACGCATGATTGAAAATTTTATCAATAACGGAGGCACACATGATTAGCGAAACGCTTGAATATATCAGTCAGGGACTGGACTTGACCGAGGAGCATGCTTTTAAAGTGATGAGTGACATTATGGAGGGCAAGTGGACCTCGTCGCAAATTGCCGGATTTTTAATGGCTTTAAAGATGAAAGGCGAGACCGTGAGCGAAATTTCCGGATTTGTTAATGCCATGCGCGACAAGGCCGTGAAAATCAAATCGCCAGCCGGCGCTGTGGATACCTGCGGCACGGGCGGCGATGGATTGCATTCCTTCAACGTGTCAACGGCCGCGGCGTTGGTTACCTCTGCCGCTGGAATTCCGGTGGCCAAACACGGCAACCGCTCGGTTTCCAGCAAAGCCGGTAGTGCCGACGTGCTGCAAGCGTTGGGGGTTAAAATCGATTTGTCAGCCGAGCAGGCCGAGGCGTGTCTGTTTCAAACCGGCATTGCCTTTTTGTTTGCGCCGGTCTATCACGCTTCTATGAAACATGCGGTTATGCCGCGCAAGGAGATGGGCATTCGCACGGTGTTCAACATTCTCGGCCCCATGTCCAATCCGGCGCTCACACGGCGACAGGTGATCGGCGTATTCAATTTTGAAGTGGCGGAAAAAATGATACGCGTGCTTAAAAATACCGGCAGCGAGCATGTACTCGTGGTACACAGCAACGACGGCATGGACGAGCTCGCTATCAGCAGCGAGACAGTGGTGAACGAGCTCAAAAACGGTGAGATTCAAACTTACGAAATTTCACCGGAGGATCTTGATATCGAGCGCTCCGATTTGTCCCATATCAAAGGCGGCTCGGCTGAAGAAAATGCGGAAATTATGCGGCGTGTCTTTGCTGGCGAATCCGGGCCTTTGGCGGACATTACGGTTCTGAATGCTGGCGCTGCGATTTATGTTGGCGGACAAGCCGAAACGCTCAAAGAGGGGGTAGGTGTGGCCAAAGAGTTGTTGCAATCCGGTAAAGCACGCGAAAAGCTGGCCGAGTTGGTGGATTTTACGCAATCGGTAAATTGAGGACAAGATGACGATACTGGATAAAATTATCACCAATACAAAAAATGAGGTGCAGCAGCGCAAAGCTCGGTTGCCGTATCTCGAATTGCGACAACTCGCTGAATCGAGTCCGAACATGAGGCCGTCATTTTTTGAGGCGTTAAAGACAAACGGCATCAATATTATCGCCGAAGTCAAAAAGGCTTCTCCGAGTCGCGGGCTAATCTGCGAGAATTTTGATCCCGTGAAAATTGCTACCGAATACGAACGCGGCGGCGCGGCAGCCATTTCCGTGCTCACGGATGAACGCTTTTTTCAAGGTCATTTGAGTTTTCTCGATTCCATTGCGGAAAACGTTCATCTGCCATTGTTGCGCAAAGATTTTATCATTGACGATTATCAGATTTACGAGGCCAAACTGCATTTTGCCAGCGCTATTTTGCTGCTGGCCAATTCGTTGGATGCAGCGCAATTGCAGGAATTTCTCGACCTGGCAAAGTCTCTTGGACTCGATGCCCTGGTTGAAATTCACAATATGAACGAATTGGAACAAGTACTGCCCGTTTCACCTAGCATCATCGGCGTCAACAATCGCGACCTCAAAACATTTCAAGTGGATGTGAAAACCAGTTTACAATTGATAAACCATATTCCGAAAGAGGTGGTCAAAGTGAGCGAAAGCGGAATTTTTATCTCACACGATATCGACACGTTGCGCGATGCAGGTTATAATGCCTTTTTAATTGGAGAATCTTTGATGAAACAAGCCGATCGCGTTAACGCGCTCAAACAACTGCGAGGTCTTTGATGTTTATCAAACTCTGCGGCATGACTCGCCGACAAGATGTGGAACTCGCCCAAAATCTCGGCACCGATGCGGTTGGATTTATTTTCGCTACAAGTCCACGTCAAGTCACCTCCGACCAAGTTGTCAAGCTAACACAAGACATGGACGGCGTTTTCAAAGTCGGCGTGTTTGTAAATGAAGAATTGGAAAAGGTTGCGGAGATTCGCGAACGCGCCAATCTCGATATTATTCAACTGCACGGCAACGAATCCCCGGACTATTGCGCGCAGTTGGGTGGCCGCATTTTTAAAGCCTTTCGATTAAAAGATGCGGAAACGATCAAACGCATTGCCGACTATCCGCCAAACATTAGGTTGCTTCTCGATACTTATGTCAAAGGCAGGGCAGGAGGGACAGGCAAACAACTAAACCGCGCTTTGTTGGAAGATATTGCAGATTTCTCCCGAATTATATTGGCCGGCGGAATTGCTGCCGAGCATATCGAATTGCTCAATCAGAGCTATCAACCGTTTGGATTTGATGTCAATTCGAGTATTGAGACGAGTCCGGGAATAAAAGACGTTCAAAAGATGCACAGATTGTTTGAAACCATACATTCGATAAAACCAGGAAACGAATAGAGGACCCTATGCGACGAAAAGGATATTTTGGAAAATTTGGCGGACAATTTGTCCCGGAACTTTTAATGCCGGCGCTCTACGAGCTTGAAGCCGGATTTTGCGACATTGCACAGTCCAAAGAGTTCAAACAAGAACTGAATGAATTGTTGCGCAATTATGCCGGTCGGCCCACGCCACTTTACTATGCAAAGCGATTAACCAAAGAGACCGGTGGCGCAAAAATATTATTAAAGCGCGAGGATTTGAATCACACCGGCTCGCACAAACTCAACAATTGTTTGGGCCAGGCGTTGCTGGCGCAAAAAATGGGCAAGAAAAATATTATCGCCGAAACCGGTGCGGGACAGCACGGTGTGGCCACGGCAACGGTGTGTGCGTTAATGGGCATGAATTGCAAAGTATATATGGGCGCCGAAGATATTGAGCGTCAGCAGCTAAACGTCTTTCGCATGAAATTGCTGGGAGCCGAGGTCGTGCCTGTGCACTCGGGTACCAAAACCCTCAAGGATGCCACAAGTGAAGCCATGCGCGTATGGATTTCTACGGTCAAGCACACGCAATATATTTTGGGTTCTGTGGTGGGGCCGCATCCGTTTCCACTCATGGTTCGGCAGTTTCAATCCGTAATCGGCACCGAGGCCAAGCGGCAGCTCAAACAATACGGCATAACCGAGCCGGATTATATTGTGGCATGCGTCGGCGGAGGCTCCAATGCCATGGGTATTTTTCACCCATTTCGTAAAAGTCAGGCCAAGCTGATCGGCGTCGAGGCCGGCGGCCTGGGCACACTCATTGGCGAAAATGCCGCGTCTATCAGTTATGGCGAGGCCGGCGTATTTCACGGCAAAAAAAGCCTGTTTTTACAGGATGAAAACGGGCAAATTATCCCGGCGCATTCCATTGCAGCGGGCCTCGATTATCCTGGCGTTGGCCCCGAGCATGCGTTTTACAGCGATTCCGGTCGCGCCGAGTATGTGACCGTCACCGATGCTGAGGCGATCAAAGCTTTCAAGCTTCTCTCGCAAACCGAAGGCATTATTCCGGCCCTTGAAAGCGCGCATGCTATTGCATATGCCGTCAAACTTGCGGCCAAATTGCCCAAACAACGCACGGTGCTGGTGAATTTGTCGGGACGCGGTGATAAAGATACAAAAACATTGCAGGAGGAAGTAAATGAATAGACTGGATCGGCATTTGAAGGCAAAAAAAGAACGCGGTGAAAAAGCCGCAATATTTTTTATTACCGCAGGTGATCCCACTTTGGAAGAGACGCTGGATATCATGCGTGCTATGGCCGAAAATGGCGCCGATTGTATTGAGCTCGGCATGCCGTTTTCCGACCCAATTGCGGACGGACCGGTCATTCAACGCTCAACAGCGCGCGCACTGGAGCACAATGTCAAGCTGGATGATATTTTTCAACTCGTACGATCGTTTCGTTTGCACTCGGAAACGCCGGTTGTGTTGATGGGGTATTACAATCCGATTATGCGATTCGGATTGGAGCGCGCTGTCAAAGATTGTCGCGATTTTGGCGTGGACGGATTGATTGTCGCCGATTTGCCGTATGAAGAGGGGCTGCAATTTGAGCGTCTCACCAAAAAGCAGAAAATCAGTTTTATCTATTTGTTGGCGCCCGATATTGATCCAAAACGTACGCAAAATATTGTGCGCGCCTCGCGAGGATTTGTGTACTGTGTAGCGCAATACAGCACAACCGGCGTTGAAGGCCAATCCGATTCAGTGCTGCCGGAGACCATCGAATCGATAAAACAAATGTCAAATTTGCCCGTGGCATTGGGCTTTGGCATTTCGTCGATAGAAAAGGCCAAAACCATGAGCCAATACGCGGACGGCATCATCATTGGAAGCTGGTTGATCAAAGAATTGGAAACTTCACAAGCCAAGGCAGAAACAGCCGGAAAATTTGTCAAAGCCGTAAAATCAGCGATTTCCGAAAAATGATGCAAGTCGTATCTCCTCCTTACGATCGTCCGGGATATTCATCCCGGACGGGTAATGGACCGGGACGTTTGTTTCGGAGGCGAAAACAAAAACAATTCTCGACAATGATCGTTCGGGATATTTATCCCAGACGGGCAATAAACAGGGACGTTTGCCCCGTAGGCAGAAACAAACAATTCTCATTAAAAATTAACATACATTTTACAGACATTTTGGAAGACTGTGACAAAAGCGGCAGTTATATCTTTAATTGTAAATCTTGTGGAAATATTGCAACACCTTTTATTTTTAATCCAACGGGACCTTATGACCATCCTTGTACTTGGAGCAACCGGTGCTACAGGAATACTGCTGGTGCGCGAATTGCTGAATCGTGAACAAAAGGTAAAAGTGATTGTACGCTCGCCGGACAAGTTGCCGGATTCTCTGAAAAGCCACGAAAATTTGAGTGTGACGCAAGCAAGCGTTTTGGAACTCGATGAAGCAGAATTAATGGATCAGATAAGGGATTGCGATACTATTGCCTCATGCCTGGGACACAATCCGACCCTCAAAGGTTTATTTGGCGCACCACGCCGACTCGTCACCGAGGCGACTCGCCGGTTGTGCCGTGCCATCAAGATGAACAATCCGGACCGCCCGATCAAGTTTGTCCTCATGAACACAGCCGGTAATCGCAATCGCGATATTCAGGAACACATTTCGTTTGGGCAAAAATTTGTTATCCAGCTCTTGCGTTTGCTTTTACCTCCCCATAAGGACAATGAAGAGGCCGCCGATTTTCTGCGTAAACAAATTAGACAGAACGACAAAAATCTTGAATGGGCCGTGGTTCGTCCGGACAATTTAATCGACAAAAAGGAGGTCAGTCCTTATAAAGTCTATGCGTCACCCATTCGCAGCGCCATATTTAACGCCGGCTCAACCAGCAGAATCAATGTTGCGCATTTTATGGCCAATCTCATCACAAACGAGACTACATGGGAAACGTGGAAAGGGCAGATGCCCGTGATCTACAATAAAAAATCAACTGAACACGACCAGAAATGAAAATAGTAACATATGTTTCCTTTTTGCATAAACCATTGGCACGAAAGCTCCAAGGCACAAAGAAACATTGGGTTAAAATAGTACAAGTTATCGACAATGTTCCCTGGTACTAAATCGCAATATATTAATATTTGCTAGTTATGCTTTGGGTCTTGTTGTCTTTGTGGCCTTTTATTATCAAGCTATAAAGTGAGAAAAAAATGAAAGCAATTGTTTACACAAAATACGGCTCACCTGATGTTCTTGAGCTTGGAGATGTGGAGAAACCGATCCCCAAAGACGAAGAAGTCCTGGTGAACGTTTATGCCGCTGCCGCAAATCCGGCCGATTGGCATATGATTCGGGGTAAACCTCTTTTTGCGCGCCTCGGTTTTGGTCTGTTCAAACCTAAAAATACCATACCCGGAATAGACATTGCGGGACGGGTTGAAGCTGTTGGCAAAAATGTGACTGATTTTAAACCCGGCGATTCTGTGTTTGGCGATAGCGGTTGGGGTGGAGGATTTGCAGAATATGTGTGCGTGGCCGAAAAAAAACTGGTTCTAAAACCCGAAAATCTAACATTTGAACAAGCTGCAGCGGTAAATGTCGCGGCCATTACGGCATTGCAAGGGCTTCGGTTTAAAGGGCCGATCAAGCCGAATCAAAACGTGTTGATAAACGGCGCTTCGGGCGGTGTGGGCACGTTTGCGGTACAAATCGCCAAAACGTTTGGCACCAAGGTGACTGGTGTTTGCAGCACTCGAAATGTGGAGATGGTGCGTTCAATTGGAGCCGATGATGTAATCGATTATACAAAAAAAGATTTTACAGCAGGTGCGAGGAAATACGATTTTATTCTGGATGCGGTAGGAAATCGTTCGGTGGGTGACTATAAACGCGCGTTAACCGAAAACGGACATTGTGTAATTGCAGGATTTACGACGCTTGGGCGCTTATTCCAGCATATGATATGGGGCGCGCTGAGTTCATCAAAATCGGGCAAAAGCGTTGGCCTTATGGGAACGGCTCAGCCGAATAAAAAAGATTTGAACTTGCTCAAAGAACTGCTGGAATCCGGCAAGATAAAAACGGTCATTGATAGGGTATACAGGCTGGAAGAGACGGCTGAAGCAATTCGTTATCTTGAAACAGGGCATGCTCGCGGCAAGGTGGTCATGACCGTGCAGACCGCGACTGATGAATGAGAAATTTCCAAGCTTTATGTTTTCACCGCTAACCATTCAATTATCGATAGATTCGATACATCAGCTTTAATCTGAAAAATTCACTTGCCACAAAAGCGTCAGGATCAATCGTTTTCACCCAAGTTCACCACGGAATATCGAAAAATAGTCAAAAACTGGGCAAAT
>CAYPZM010000039.1:0-7472 GCA_964414825.1 uncultured Cytophagia bacterium
TGCTTCATCGCCCCGCGGATTTTATGCTGGCCATTCTTGCGCTCTATCTCACTGGCGGCTCGGCAAATGCGTTTAACCATTATCTGGAGCGCGATAAAGATCGCCTGATGACACGCACGCGAAACAAACGGCCATTACCGTCAGGCCGCATCAAGCCAATGCATGCCTTGATATTCGCGTCGGGTATTGGAGTATCGGGCGTGTTCGTTTACGCCTATTTTTTCAACTGGCTGGCTGCGTTGTTATCGTTCGCGACCATCTTTTTTTACAGCGTCATTTACACGCTGCTATTAAAACCCAATACCTATCACAATACGGTTATTGGGGGAGCCGCTGGCGCAATGGCGCCCGTTGGAATTTGGGCCGCGGCAACAGGGTCTCTGGATATTGCGCCATGGACTTTGTTTCTCATCATTTTCTTTTGGAGTCCGCCACACTTTTGGGCTTTGGCTGTCTCTTTAAAAGAAGATTATCGCGCCGCCAACTTTAAAATGTTGCCTGTTAGCAAAGGAGAAGCCGAAACACTCAAACAAATATTTATTTTTTCGTTATTGCTGTTTCTGGTCAGTATCACTCCATTTCTGCTTCAATCCGGACTTTTCTATTTATTAATTGCAATTGGATTCGGAATTCCGTTTATTAAAAAAGCCTGGACAGCTCGCAAATCCACTAAACCCAAAGATATCTGGGCTGTGTTTCATTATTCAATTCTTTATCTTTTCATTCTTTTTGCTGGATTAATCATTGATTCGTTTATTGTTCTTCCATGAAACTTGAATTTTCAACGCATTTTTTTACAATTCCTGTTGTGTTAAAGAAATATAATCAATACATTTACCTGTCAGGTATAGTTTAAAGTCTCGGATGTTAAAATAAAGGTGGCTGGCATTGGCTCAACTATTTCCTCGATGGACGAATAAAACTCCCCTCTACATTCTTGCAGCTTTTTTTATTTTTGGAATCTTTATTATTCTCCTTTTATGGTATTACGGCTCTCCGCGATATACCGACGTTGGCTACCGACCCGACCAGCCCGTTGATTATAGTCATAAATTGCATGCGGGAGATTTGGGTATGGATTGCCGCTACTGCCATTGGGCTGTTGATGTTTCCGCTCATGCCAATGTGCCCTCCACAAAAACCTGCATGAACTGTCATGAGATCATTGGCACAGACAATGAAAAGCTGTTGCCGGTTCGCGAAAGCTGGGCGCGAAAAATCCCCATCGAATGGGTTCGGGTTCACAAAGTGCCCGATTATGCTTATTTTAACCATGCCTCACACGTCAATGCTGGTGTAGGCTGCATTTCATGCCACGGCAATGTCGCGCAAATGGAAAAAGTGATGCAGGTTGAACCGTTAAGCATGGGGTGGTGCCTCGATTGCCATCGCGATCCGGATGAATATTTACGCCCGGTCAGCGAAGTGACCAATATGAATTGGGTCAAACCCGCCGATCATGCCGATTTTGTTGAAAAATGGAAAAAAGAAAAAAATATCAATCCACCAGTTGATTGCTCAGGATGTCATCGATGAGTTATACCACAGATAAAAATTATTGGCGCAGTCTCGATCAGTTAGAAGAAACACCAGAGTTTAAACGATTTCTTGAATCCGAATTTCCGGAATTGGCCGATGAGGGTGGCGACGATAAGGTGTCACGCCGAAAGTTTTTGACACTCATGGGCGCATCTTTTGCCTTGGCAGGATTAGCGAGCTGCCGCCGACCGGTTGAAAAAATTGTACCCTTTGTGGTTCCTGCCGAAAACCTCGTGCCAGGGGTTCCGATTGATTATCATACCACCATGCCTGTGCGAACCGGGGCACTCGGTCTTACAGTGCGCAGTTACGATGGCCGTCCCATAAAAATTGAAGGAAATCCGGCGCATCCGTCTTCGTTTGGCAAAACCAACGCGTTTGCACAAGCCGAAATCCTTAATTTGTATGACCCTGATCGTTCAAAACACGTTCTCGAAAATGGCGCGGAACGAACCTGGGACGAATTTGTTGTGTATTGGCGCGACTTGTATACGCGTTATCTTGAAAACGATGGAGAAGGGATGGCCGTTATTAGTCCGTCGTTCTCCTCTCCTACGCTGAATCGGCTTGCAAAGGAATTTGTGCGCAATTTTCGCAATGCCAAGTGGGTCACATACGACGCTATAAGTGACGAGAATGTTTTCAAGGGTATTAAAGCGGCAACGGGACGGTTTTTAATGCCGCATTATCGATTTGATCAAGCAAAAGTTATTCTGTCGCTGGATTCAGATTTTCTGTTCCTGGAAAGTGAAAATGTAGCGCATGCATACGGATTTGCTGATGGACGCCGCGTTTCTTCTCCCACAGATGAAATGAACCGGCTTTATGTTGTGGAAAGCGGGCTTTCTGTTACCGGCGCGATGGCGGATCATCGCTTGCGTCTTCCGAGTCATCACATTTATGCGTTTACGGCTGCGCTGGCCCTCAAGCTTGGCGAGCTAGGAGCTAATATTCGCGGTATTGATGCCGTTGATCCTGCCACTATTCCAACTTTTGATTCAAATTGGCTGACCGCTGTTGCCAACGATCTGTTGGCCTCTCAGGGCCAAAGCATTGTTGTTGCCGGTCGCAGTCAACCCATCGCGGTTCATGCCCTGTTAGTGGCCATAAATGATGCATTGGATAATGTCAATGCTACAATCCAATACCGAGCCTTGGATGAAGAATTTTTACCCGATGCCAGTGAATTGGCCAAACTTAAATATAATATCGATAACAATGAGGTGTCCGCTTTAATCATTCTGGGAGGAAATCCGGTTTTTGATGCACCCATCGATCTTGATTTAGCTAAAGTCGAGGATATTATTCACCTAAGCTCGCATGTCAATGAAACATCGCTGAAATCCAAATGGCATGTACCGCAAGCACACTTTTTGGAAAGCTGGGGAGATGCACGAGCCGTTGATGGCACATTAAGTTTAATTCAACCGCTAATTGAGCCGTTGCACGGCGGAAAAAGTGATGTTGAATTTTTAAACCTCATTACAACGGGTCGTAATGACAGCGATTACGATGTGGTACGCGAAACATGGCGCGATATTTTGCCACGTCGAGAATACGATTTGGCCTGGCCACAAGTTCTGCACGCTGGTTTGTTTGAGGAAGAGCAACGCTATATTGTTCCGTTTGTTCAAGCCAATGGCATTCGCACCACATTAAGATATTATCCGCTTGAAACTCAACCTCTGTCGGAAGCTATTCTGGAACTCAATTTTAAACCTTCTTGCCACGTGTTTGATGGGCAATACGCCAACAACGCCTGGTTACTGGAAAACCCGGATCCCATTTCAAAATTAACCTGGGACAATGCAGCTTTAATGAGCCCCGGCACTGCTGAAGCTCTTGATCTAAATAATAATGATGTCATCACCATTGGTGTTGGTAATAACCAGGTGGATTTGCCTGTCTGGATTGTACCGGGTCACGCAAAATTCTGCATTACTTTAGCGCTCGGATTGGGTCGACAGGCCGCAGGGCATGTGGGAAATGGTGTGGGCAAGAACACCTTCAAACTGCGTTCTTCCGCCAATTCCTTCATGCATGTTGGCGCAAACATAACCAAAACCGGTAAGCGGTACGTGTTGGCCTCAACTCAAGATCACGGCAGCATGGAAGGCCGACCTTTGGTGCGCGAAGCTGAATTGACTGAATTTCAAGAGAATCCCGATTTTGCCAAGGAAGCGGTTGAGCATCCACCCTTGAAAAGCTTGTGGAAAGAACACGAGTATAAAGCAGGATATCAATGGGGCATGGCAATTGATTTGAACACCTGTATTGGATGCGGGGCCTGCACGGTGGCCTGCCAAAGTGAGAATAACATTCCGGTCGTCGGTAAAGAACAAGTGGGATATGGCCGCGAAATGCACTGGATTCGTGTGGATCGCTATTTTAAAGGCGACAGAGACACCCCGGAGCTGGTCTACCAACCCATGGCCTGCCAGCATTGCGAAATGGCGCCCTGCGAAAGCGTTTGTCCGGTTGCCGCAACCGTGCACGATTCTGAGGGGCTGAATGTGATGGTGTACAATCGCTGCATTGGTACGCGGTACTGTTCAAACAACTGTCCGTACAAAGTGCGCCGGTTTAACTTTTTCAATTATACCGATGATATGGCAAAGACCGAAAAAATGCTGCAAAATCCCAATGTTACAGTTCGGTCTCGTGGCGTAATGGAAAAGTGTACCTATTGTCTGCAGCGCATCAACGCAGCAAAGTTTAAAGCACAAGAGGAGGGACGCACGTTGCGGGATGGGGAGGTCTTGGCCGCTTGCCAGCAGGCATGCCCAACCAATGCTATTGTATTTGGAAATATTTTGGATCCCAACAGCGAGGTTTCCAAATTAAAACAACAGCAACGCAGCTACAAAGTGCTAGAAGAATACAATCTAAAGACGCGTACCAGCTATTTGGCCAAACTTCGCAATCCAAATCCCAATTTGGAAGCTTGACCTTATAAACAATACGCGGTGAACCAGAGGAATCAAATGTCCAATAATGCCGAACCCTTGATTTTAGGCAACCCAACATTCGACAGCATTTCGCAAGATGTAAGTGTGCTCACCGAGCGCAAAACGCCGCTGCCCTGGTATATTCTGTTCACCATGGCGGCATCTTTGGCGTTACTCCTGTTTGCTATGATTGGCTATTTAGTATTTGAGGGAATCGGTGTTTGGGGCGTTAATATTCCGGTCGGTTGGGGCTGGGCCATTGTCAATTTTGTATTTTGGGTGGGTATTGGTCATGCTGGCACGCTAATTTCTGCAATTCTGTTCCTGCTCCGTCAAAAATGGCGCACATCGATCAACCGTTTTGCCGAAGCCATGACGCTGTTTGCAGTGATCTGCGCGCTTGTTTTTCCTGGCATTCACGTTGGCCGAATTTGGGTCGTGTATTGGATGCTTCCCTATCCCAACCAAATGGCCATGTGGCCCCAATTTCGCAGTCCGTTGGAATGGGATATTTTTGCCGTCGCTACCTATTTTCTCGTATCAGCGCTGTTTTGGTTCGTGGGCCTGGTACCCGACTTGGCTACTTTGCGCGACCGCGCCAAATCCATAAAACGCAAAAAGCTTTTTGGCTTTCTTTCCCTGGGCTGGCGCGGCGGCAACCGACAATGGAAACATTATGAAATGGCGTATCTGCTATTGGCAGGATTATCAACTCCACTTGTTCTTTCGGTTCACAGCATTGTCAGCTTTGACTTTGCCATTAGCCAACTTCCCGGGTGGCATACGACTATTTTTCCGCCTTATTTCGTTGCGGGTGCGGTTTATTCCGGATTTGCCATGGTCACCATGTTGGCCATCATTGTTCGCAAAGTGTTCAAAATTGAGCATATCATCACGATTAAACATTTTGATAACATGGCGAAAATTATGCTGGCTACCGCCCTTATGGTCGGATATGCCTATGCCATGGAAGTGTTTATTGCATGGTACAGCGGCAATCTGTACGAGCGCTTTGCCTTTTTTAACCGAGCTTTTGGGCCGTATGCCTGGGGTTATTGGACCATGATCACCTGCAACGTTCTGGTGCCGCAGCTTTTTTGGTTCAAATCTTTGCGCCGAAATATTCCGGTGCTGTTTATAACCACAATTTTTGTCAACATTGGCATGTGGTTCGAACGTTTTGTCATTGTAGTCAGCTCGCTGTCGCGTGACTTTTTACCGTCGAGCTGGGACTATTATGCGCCAACCTGGGTCGACATTTTGACGTTCATCGGTTCGTTTGGCCTGTTCTTTTCGCTCTTTTTATTATTTATTCGATTTTTGCCCATCGTTGCCATGTCCGAAGTTAAAGGTGTACTGCCTCAGTCAGATCCACATCATCATGGATCTCAAGCTGATAAATTTACATTATAATCAGGTAAAAATATGGCCTATATAGAACAAACAGTTTATGGCGTTTTGGCGGAATTTCCCGACCCGCCAGCTCTCTTAAAAGCTGCCGAAAAGGTCAGGCAGGAAGGATATCGGCAGTTTGATTGCCATTCGCCCTTTCCCATTCATGGAATGGACGAAGCCATGCAACTAAAACGCTCGCCGCTGGGATGGATTGTTGGAATTATGTCCCTATCCGGTGCAGTTCTGGCCATGGCGTTTCAGGGTTGGACCAGTGCCGTGTCTTATCCACTTGTTATTTCAGGCAAACCATTTTTTAGTTACCAGGCTTTTGTGCCGGTTACTTTTGGCATTGCCGTGTTGCTCGGAGCCTTGTCCGCTTTTTTTGGCATGTTGGCCTTGAACCGCATGCCGCAACCCTGGCACCCGGTATTTTTTTCGGATTATTTTGCGCAAGTCACTAATAATAGATTTTTTGTTTCCATTGAATCCAGAGATGAAAAGTTTGACGTAGAACAGACTGTTGCGTTTTTAACTGCCATTGGGGGCGATAATATTGAGCTGTTGGAAGCCGACAAATCAAACGAATGAGCAGGTTATGAATAGACGTTTTATCCTTTACAATATAGCGCTACTCTTTTTTGTTTTGCTGTTGACAGCCGGCTGTTACCGCGGGCGGCCATCAAAAAAGCCGCCGATTCATATCATTCCGGATATGGATTCGCAACCCCGCTATGATACTCAAGAAAAAAGCGACTTTTTCGAGGATGATTTGGCCATGCGCCACCCGGTTTCCGGAACCATTGCTGTTGGACATTTGCGAGAAAATCCAGAATACTTTTCCGGCAAGGATGCGCGCGACCGATTTGTAGATGAAAATCCGGTCGAAATCAACATGCCACTTCTACAACGCGGGCAGGAGCGCTACGATGTTTACTGCGCCCCATGTCACAGCAGGGTAGGAGACGGCAAAGGCATTATGACCAACCACGGTTATATTCCGCCGCCAACATTTCACAGCGAGCGGTTGCGTGACATTGAAAACGGATATTTGTTTGATGTGATCAGCAACGGAGTTCGCAGCATGCCGGCATATAGCCATCAAATATCGATTAACGATCGTTGGGCCATTGTGGCATATGTACGTGCGTTACAACGCAGCCAAAACGCCACCTTGGAAGATGTGCCAGAAGAAAAAAGAGACCAACTAACAAAGAATTGAAATGGAACCTGTAGAAATCCCCAAGACCTCTCGTACCAGCTTGATTGCACTGATAATCGGCATTTTGGGGCTCATTTTGAGTCTTGTCGCGTTTTTTGCCAATTCCGAACATTTTTTTCATTCCTATCTCGTAGCTTTTGCCTTTTGGACATCCATTGCACTTGGCGGATTATTTTTGACCTTTTTGCACTACTTAACCGGTGCTGTCTGGAGCGTAGTGCTGCGTCGCATTTTTGAATCGTTTATGGCGGTTCTGCCGGTTATGGCGTTATTCCTCATTCCAGTACTGTTGGGAATGTATGAATTGTATCACTGGACGCATGCCGAGGCGGTTGAACAGGATATTCTGCTGCAGCAAAAATCGCCGTACT
>CAYPZM010000039.1:7482-22087 GCA_964414825.1 uncultured Cytophagia bacterium
ATTTTTTGTGGTGCGAGCTATACTATTTTTTGTCATCTGGTCGGTTTTCGCTCGCGTGCTGTATCATCTGTCCATAAAAAACGATTGGACGGGTGACGCGACGCTCCTCAAAAAAGCCAGGCGTATTAGTCCACTTGTTGCTATTTTATTCGCCATCACCTTGTCATTCGCAGCATTTGACTGGCTGATGTCCCTCGACGCTCATTGGTATTCAACGATTTTTGGTGTTTATTATTTTAGCGGCAGTACGGTGGCAACGATTGCGTTGTTAATCCTGTTTGTTGTGATGTTTGACAAAGCTGGCTTTTTAAAAAATCTCATCTCCATTGAGCATTATCACGATTTGGGAAAACTGTTGTTCACATTTACGGTATTTTGGGCCTATATTGCATTTTCACAATATTTTCTTATCTGGTACGCCAATATACCGGAGGAAACGATCTGGTTTGCGCATCGCTGGGAAGGTGCCTGGAAGAGTGTGAGCCTGCTCCTGGTAATTGGCCATTTTGTTCTTCCTTTTTTCGTTTTGATGATGCGTTCGACGAAACGAAATATGGCAGTCTTGGTTTTTATGTCCCTGTGGCTTTTGTTTATGCACCTGGTTGATATGTATTGGCTGGTTATGCCCAATCTTTTCCATCACGATGTGCATTTAAGCTGGATAGATGTCGCTCCGTTTCTTGGAATTGGCGGCATATTTGTATGGTTGGTCTATGTTCAACTCTCAAGAAATTCACTGGTTGCCATCAATGATCCCAAATTAAATGAATCCATTAATCATAGAATGTAATATCTTATGAACGAGCCGCATCAACATAATTCCGAAGGATACGAAACATCGGACGTTCCGAGCCGCAACTTGTTTATTGCGCTGGCCACGCTTATCGTGGTCATTGTTGTTATCCTTATTGCGTTGAATGAAATTTTTATAGCCTCAACAGAACGAGAAATTACCGAATCCGTGCTCAAGCCAGAATCCGCTGAACTTCGAGAGCTGCGGGCAAAAGAAACGGAAACATTAAATTCATACAAAATGCTAGATGAAGAGCAGGGCATTGTGCAAATTCCCATTACACGTGCTATGCAATTGATGTCCGAGGAGGAATTTCAAAAGAAAATGCGGCTGAACAGGTAGGGCGTCTTGATCTATTTAATACATTAAGCCCTTGATAAGCGGCACTTATTCGGGGACATACAAGGGGCAAAATAAGTTTAAAAGGGGAGTTCGTAATCCTGCTTTCCACACGAAAAAGGATTGTGAATAGATTGGAACAGCCTTTCTGCTGCAGAGGGGTTCACTGATCGCAAAAGGTTTTGAATGCTATATTTTTGTTAAACTGTGACGAAGGTGACTGTCAAGACAAGCCGCCAAAGAACAAATATGTTGCCAGTGTCTTAAAAATCAGCATGAGCAAAATCTGTGCCTCCAGCCAAATGGATTTACCAGTTCACAACGGGCGGTAAAAGTGCAAGAACGGCTGCCGGACGTCGCTTATACGCCGAAAAAAGCGGCTTATGATTTGTAAAAGTTTTGTGCCAAAGAACTGGTTAGCAAAAAAGAGCGGTACGTTGCCACCCAAAATGGTTTAAGAACAATGGCGGCTTTGCTGATCCTAAGAGATACAGGCAGACGTGCCGTTTTTCGTTTGTAAAATCTATTGAGGAAAAACTGTAAATTAAAGAGGATTATTATTTGAAAGACATTATCGATTTCATTAAACCTTACAACGCAGACATTTTATCAATGTCCAAACCGGATGTAATCGCCGAGCCCAAAAAAGCCATTCAAGACGCATTTGTCAATTCCATCAAAAGTCCGGGGCTAAAAGAGATCATTCAAAAGAAAATTTATGAAAATGCAAATGCATCCGCCGTTATCGCGATTACGGATAATACCCGCCCAACGCCATACAAGGGCGAAAGCGGCATCTTGTTGCCGATCGTGGAAATGCTTCTTGAAAACGGTTTTTTGGCGGAGAAGATATTGATACTGGTTGCCACCGGAACTCACAAACCGTTGTCACAAAAAGAACTGCAGGACATGCTCGATCCCAGGATATTCAGTCTGGGAATCCCGATTAAAAATCATAATTCCAGAAACGATTCGGAAATCGCCACTCTGGGCAAGACACAGCGCGGCAGCGAGATTTCAGTCAATAAAGACTATCTGAACGCCGACCTCAAAATACTCACCGGTTTGGTGGAAAGTCATTTTATGGCCGGCGTATCCGGAGGGCGAAAAGTGATATGCCCGGGCCTGGTTTCGGAAAAAACAACGCATACATTCCATGGCACAGAAATGATGTTACATCCGAATGTAAGAGATCTGGTATTGGATGAAAATCCATGCCATGACGAATCACTCGAAATTGCCAAATTTGTCGGCGCGGATTATACCGTAAATGTGACACTGGATCATGCATATCGGTTAACGGGCATATTTGCCGGTGATTTGGTAGCGGCCCACCGGCAAGCCTTTCAAAAAGTGAAAGAATATGTTTCAATCCCTATTCAAAAGGAATATGATATTGTCATCACGCACGGCGGATTTGTCGGAATCAATCATTATCAAACCGCCAAAGCGGCCGTTGTGTCCATTCCGGTTATAAAAAAAGGCGGGACGCTGATCCTGTTGGCCGACAATACGGACAGTGATCCAGTCGGCAGTACGAAATATCGAACATGCCTTCATTTGCTCAAATTATTTGGCACGGAGAAATTTAAAAAGCTGCTGCAATCGTCGGATTGGCAGTTTGTGCCCGAACAATGGCAGGTACAGATGTGGATGAAAGTTTTTGAAAAAATTGCAATGGAGAATTTTGTCTATTATGCACCACAAGTCTCACAAGAGGATTACGCGTGGATTCCGGGCACGGATGGAAACACGTTTCTGCCTAAAGCAAAGCAATACAAAGAGCAAAAAGGAAATTCTGTGCACATGATACAGAACATCATACAAGAGAAGAGCCTCCAAAGTTCATCGAAAATCAACATGGCTTTTCTAGCCGACGGTCCTTATGGGATACCGGTGCGTCAAAACTGATAGAATCCTATTCAGCAAAAGGTAGCAAAGCCAAATAAAAGTAGCGTAAAAATGTTTTCGGAACAACTCGGCCAATATATATCCGAGGTCGGTGTCATTGCGGTGCTGGTTATAGATGATGTAAATCATGCCATTCCACTGACTCATGCATTAACGATTTAGTTCTTGACTTTATTGAGCATGCTGCCTACTTTTTAGATATCTTTTATCCTCTGTAATATCGATAGTGATGCTTTAAACGATGTTTACGGAAAAGCAGATGAGTGTAAAGAGTTATTTGAAAAACACGGTGTATCGAATTAAATTTTTATAGCCTCAATCTAACGAGAACTTGACGAATCCGTGCTCAAACCCGAATCTGGCGAACTTGAGTGCTACGGGCAAAACAAACGGAAACATTAAACTTGTACAAAATGTTGAATGAAGAGCAGGGCAGCGTGCAAATTCCTATTGCAAAGGCCATGCAATTGATGTCCGAGGAGGAATTTCAACAGAAAATGAGGTTTTCCCGATAGGGTGCAATAATGTTTAAATTTATAAAGTGCTCAACAAACCGCAATTGCTCTGGAACTTGCGGTTTCTTTTTATCTGTACTTTTAGTTTTCTCCATGCCCGCTCCAGGCTTTGGCCAGGTTGCGGAATTTCAACCGCAGCAACTTGAAAAAATCGATGTGGATGAGCAATTGGGCGAATTTATACCCATGGACTTGGTTTTTAACAAAGATAACGGCGAGCAATTTCAACTGGGCGAGTTTTTTAACCAGGGTAAACCGGTCATCATTATCCTGGCTTATTATAATTGCCCCATGCTGTGTTCACTCATCTTAAACGGCATGACCGAAGTGGCTCGGCAACTGGATTTTATTCCAGGCGAGGATTATACGATATTAACCATCAGCATAGAGCCCAAGGAAACCGCTGAGCTTGCTGCCGCCAAAAAGAAAAGCTATATAGAAGCTCTGGGCATTCCTGGTGCCGAATCTGGCTGGTACTTCTGTGTTGGAGATTCTAGCCAAAGCAAGGCCCTGGCCGATGCTTTGGGATTCAAATATTATTGGGATGAAGAGCAAGGCCTGTGGGCGCATCCGGCAGTACTAAACGTTCTGACGGAAGAGGGCAAAATTTCTCGCTACTTGTACGGCTTGGAATACAAACCGCAAAACCTGCGCCTGGCGCTTTTAGAAGCCTCCGAAGGCAAAATTGGCAATTCGATTGACCGTATCATTCTCTATTGCTATCATTACGATCCCAATTCCGATGGGTATGTAGTTTTTGCGCAAAATGTGATGAAATTGGGAGGCGTCGCAACTGTAATAATCTTAATGATTTTTCTGGGAATACTTTGGACGCGCTACAAAGTTATACATCCAGGAAAACAATAAACTAGCGAGGTATTAACGTACAGATGAAACCCGATACAACCGGTACGCTTTTCCTTCCTCCACAAAGTTCCACGTTTGCAGGAGACGTGGACGCGCTGTTCAATTTTGTATTATATGCTTCAATCGTATTCTTTATCATTGTGGTAGCAGCCTCTTTCTTTTTTGCATGGCGCTATCGACGTCGCGGCGAATATAAACTGGACACTGCGCCGTCCCATAACATAAGGCTGGAAGTTGCCTGGACGGTTATACCGATCATTTTGGTGTTCATTGTGTTTTTTTGGGGATTTCGAGCCTACCTAAAAATGCATGTTGTTCCCAAGGATGCACTTGAAGTTAAAGTTACCGGTCAAAAGTGGTTTTGGTCATTTGATTATGTAGAAGAAGGGGTGAATAGTCTAAATGACCTGGTTGTTCCAGTTGACAAACCGGTGCATCTGCGCATGTCGTCTCAGGACGTAATTCACAGTTTTTATGTGCCTGGCTTTCGCATCAAGATGGATGTGCTTCCGAATCGATATACCGTCACATGGTTTCAAGCCACAAGAACCGGTAGCTTTGATCTTTTTTGTACCGAATATTGCGGTACCGGCCATTCTGAAATGATTGGCAAGGTTAAAGTGGTGACCGAAAATGAATTTGAACAGTGGCTTGAAGAAGCAACTGTGGATACCGAAGGCGTGTCGCTCGTCGATCTGGGCGCTCGATTTTATGAAACCAAAGCCTGCAATACATGCCACAGCATTGATGGGCGACCGGGAATTGGTCCCAGCTTTAAAGGTCGGTTCGGCACACAGGTACAAATGCAGGACGGCGAATCGATAAGCGTTGATGAAAATTATCTGCGCGAATCCATACTAAATCCTGCAGCAAAAGTAGCTCAAGGCTATCAAGCAGTCATGCCGTCGTATCAAGGAATACTCAAAGATCGTGAAGTTGATGCGCTTGTTGAATATATCAAATCGTTGCAAGAGGAATCTGTAGAATGAATGAAGCCATTGAAAACAGCTATCTCAAACAACCCAGAGGCCTAAAATCCTGGCTCTTTACGTTGGATCATAAACGCATTGGTCTGATGTACCTCTATTCTATCATGTTTTTCTTTTTTCTGGGTGGGCTGTTTGCCATGCTGATCCGGTTGGAACTATTAGCACCCGGACAAGATATCATGGACCCGGATGCTTACAACCAAATGTTTACGCTGCATGGCGCAATCATGATATTTTTGTTCATCATTCCCGGCATTCCCGCGGCATTGGGTAATTTTGTTTTACCGTTGATGATCGGCGCGCGCGACGTTGCATTCCCCCGTTTAAATTTGGCCTCTTATTATATTTATGTTGTTGGTGCCTTGTTTGCACTTTACTCCATCGTAACGGGCGCTGTGGACACAGGATGGACATTCTACACACCCTACAGCACCGAATCCACCACTTCGGTCATTTCCATGACGTTCGGCGTATTCATCCTTGGATTTTCATCCATTTTTACCGGATTAAACTTTATCGTTACCGTACATAAGCTGCGTGCTCCCGGACTAACCTGGTTCAAGCAGCCACTGTTTATTTGGGCGGTGTATGCGACAGCTATCATTCAAGTTTTGGCAACACCGGTGTTGGCCATCACATTGCTGCTTTTAATTTTGGAAAAAGCCTTTGGAATTGGAATCTTTGACCCGGCTATGGGCGGCGATCCCGTGCTGTATCAACACTTTTTCTGGTTCTATTCGCATCCGGCTGTTTATATTATGATTTTGCCGGGAATGGGCATTATTAGCGAAACCATCACTGTCTTTGCGCGGCGAAATATTTTTGGTTACAAAGCCATCGCATTCTCCAGTCTGGCGATTGCCTTTGTCAGCTTTTTAGTGTGGGGCCACCACATGTTCACCAGCGGCCAATCCGAGATTGCTGCTATGATCTTTTCATTTTTAACCTTTCTTGTGGGCATCCCTTCCGGCATAAAAGTGTTCAACTGGGTAACCACACTCTATAAAGGGCAAATTACGCTCGAAGCTCCAATGCTTTACACATTGTCATTCCTCTTTCTTTTTACTATTGGCGGTCTTACGGGTATTTTTCTGGGGGCCCTTGCCCTAAACGTGCATTTGCATGACACCTATTTTGTCGTGGCACACTTTCATTATGTGATGATGGGAGGGACCGTCATGGCATTTTTATCCGGACTGCATTACTGGTGGCCGAAAATATTTGGCCGCATGTACAATGAATTTTGGGCTAAAATTGCGGCTGTATTGATTTTTATCGGTTTTAACTTGACCTTTTTTACGCAATTTATTTTAGGTACCCAAGGAATGCCGCGGCGCTATTATAACTATTTGGATCAATATCAGCCCCTGCACGCCTTTTCCTCATTTGGTTCATGGATTTTGGGTGCCGGTTTTGTTGTGATGCTGGTCTATCTGGTGCATTCGCTATATAAAGGGAAATATGCCGGTAAAAATCCCTGGGGCGCGTTAACGCTGGAATGGACGACCGATACGCCTCCAAAACCGCACAATTTTGATGTGATTCCCGAAATCACTCACGGTCCCTACGATTATGACAAAGTGTTAATGGAACGAGATTAAGGACACGCTATGACAGAAGGTGAACATCACCCGCCTTATCTACGGCATCATTTTGCGGATGCAAACCAGCAGCGAGAATCCGCCAAACTCGGAATGTGGATATTTCTGCTCACCGAGATTTTATTTTTTGGTGGACTTTTCTGCGCCTATGCCATTTTCCGCGCCTGGAATCCGGAAATGTTCATTAATGCTCACAAAGCGCTCAACGTAACGCTGGGCACCATAAATACTATTGTTCTTATCTCCAGCTCGTTAACCATTGCGTTGGCCATCCGCAGTTTGCAAGTAGATAAAAAGAGAAATGCCATTATTTTTCTTGTGTTAACGCTTTTGTTTGCAACGACATTTTTGGTCATCAAATATTTCGAATATACCCACAAGATTCATTTAGGGCAGCTTCCCGGAAAATATTACAGCTATACAGGAATCCCGGGAACCAATCCACACATTTTTTTTAGTATTTATTTTGGCATGACCGGCCTGCATGGCTTGCACATTATCATTGGTATCGTTGTTATTGCGATGATGTTGGTTAAAACCGTTCGTAATCAATTTTCCTCCGAATATTATACGCCCGTTGAAATGACCGGGTTGTATTGGCACTTGGTCGACATTATTTGGATTTATCTGTTCCCGCTCTTGTATCTAATAGGATAAGCTTATGAATCATCAATCCGATCATATCTTGCCGATAAAAACCTATTTGGCACTAGCAGGTGCATTATTTGTGCTAACAGGAGTTACTGTTGCCGTCTCATTTATAAACGCCGGCGGTTGGAATGCCGTCATTGCCTTGGGCGTGGCTTCACTAAAAGCGTCGTTGGTTGCGCTCTATTTTATGCACCTCAAATATGATAGCAAACTTAATCTGTTTGTCTTTTTATCCGCACTGTTTTTTGTTGCCGTTTTTATCATCTTTACCATGTTTGATACGGCGCGCCGTGATGATTTGTATGATTATACATCTGATCCCATCAACAAACAGGCGCCCATCTACGACAATTTGCCCGCCGACTCGACAAAACACGAGAACTCTGAACAGCATTAGAGGAGGGAGATAGCATGCGACTGTACAAAAGATTTGCTCTTTTGTCGGTTTTTGCCACTTATTTTTTGATTTTTATGGGTGGTTTGGTACGTGTATCCGGAGCCGGACTTGGATGTCCCGATTGGCCAAAATGTTTTGGCAGATGGATTCCGCCGCTTTCCATTCAACAATTGCCACCCGAGTTTGATCCGGCAACCTTTAATTTTACTCTGGCATGGATCGAGTACATCAACCGGTTGGTTGGGGTTGTCATCGGTTTATTAATCCTTGTTACGGCCATTCTAGCACTCGCTTTTTTTAGAAAAAAGCTTTCGGTTCTCGTTCCTTCGTTGCTGGCTGCTTTGTTGGTCGCTTACCAGGGATGGCAAGGCAGCCAAGTTGTGGCATCAGAGCTAGAGCCGTACATCGTCTCCATCCATATGGGAATTGCGTTTGTCATCATCAGCTTGCTGATTTATGCGGCGCTATCGGCCCAATTCCATCTTTATCCGGATGCCAAAATTGGAGACTTTCCTTCGCATACCTTTTCTTTTGTTTTGCTCGTATGGCTTTCCAGCATCGCCCAGGTTGTGTTAGGCACCCAGGTTCGCGGCGCCATTGAAATGGCTGTTCGAGAATATCCATTACTATTTGGAACAGAGTTGCTCGAACAAGTAGGCGCTATTGAAACCATTCATATGAGCACCGGCATTTTGGTGGTTTTAGCCGTATTGGTTTTGGCATGGTTCATCCTGACTCGGGCCAGGAATTTGGATATTTTTGTAAAGCAATCCACATGGGGATTGATTGCAGTCGGTGTTTTACAATTTCTCATTGGACATTTTCTTATTTTGATTGGCTTGCCCGAACTCGTCCAACTCTTGCATTTGTGGCTTGCCAGTTTGCTTGTTGGACTGCTGTTGATGTTGTTGGTCAGCGTACGAAACGGAGGGATAATACATGCAAAATCGCAATAGTTTTCCAACTCTTCTACTAATTGGCCTCCTGGCTGCTTTTGCATTGGCGATAGTTGCCGCGTTTGTCATCAAGTCGGCAAAATCGTCTCGTGCGGATTTGCCGGTGATTACCTCGGTACCAGAATTTACGCTCACCGAACGAAGCGGACAAGAGATAACCCGCTCCGACATGCTTGGCACGCTCTGGGTGGTAGATTTCATTTTCACAAATTGTCCCAGTGCCTGTCCGATTATGAGCCGTGAAATGGCCGAACTCTACGAGGTGTACTCGCATTCCAGCAACATTCGATTTTTGTCCATTTCTGTCGATCCGGAACGTGACACGCTTGAAACCTTGCGCGATTATGCAAAATCCCTTGGGGTTACCGACAACCGATGGTTATTTGCCCGCGGCCCTATTGAAAAGGTGATTCAAATTTCAGAAAAAGGTTTTTTATTGCCAGCGGAAAACTTGCCCATGGGCCACAGCACTAAATTTGTTCTAGTGGATGAACAGGCAAATATTCGCGGCTATTACGATGCCTTGAATAAAGCAGAAATTGAACTGATGAAAACCCACATACGCGAGCTGGCGAGGAAGATGCGATGAACGTAACGGATCTGCCTACTGTCAATGCACTCCTTAATTCCATTGCAACCATTCTATTGGTATTCGGATTTGTAAATATCAAACGCAAGCGGGTAAATGTTCATAAAAAATTTATGCTGGCTGCGTTGTTTGCATCGGCTCTTTTTTTAATATCTTATCTGATTTATCATTCTAAAGTCGGCTCTAATCCCTATCCGCACTATGATTGGACGCGAACGGTCTACTTTATCATTCTAATTCCGCATGTTATTCTTGCTGCTCTCATGACACCTTTCATTGTCATTTTGGTATGGAGAGCCTGGAAACAAGATTTTGCCAAGCATAAAAAATTGGCGCGTTGGGTGTGGCCGGTTTGGATTTATGTCTCTATCAGCGGCGTACTGGTGTATTTGATGTTGTATCAGTTTTAGCTCGGTATAATACGCCACGTAAAAAGGGGAGAGGGTGATGAAAAAGTTGATATTATAACCATACGGATGGAGGGTTTTGCAGCTAATAAGTATTGTCAATTCTGTGGTGCTTTGTCGAAGAACAACAATCTAATCCTTGGCAACCTTTGTAGTGAAAAATCTCAGTTCAAGCAACCTGCTTTCCATGAAAACTTCTTGCATTTCGCAACGCTTTTCCTAAATTTAGGTTTTATTTATGGGACAAATTCGAATACCGGAAAACGTCTATCTCGTATCGGCAGTTTGTTTTCGAGAAGACATGGTACTCCAAAATGTTTATGATATTTTGGAGACAAAATATGGTGGCATCTCTCACACTTCCGATAAAATAAAGTTTGAGCACACGACATATTACTCGGAGGAAATGGGAGAAAAACTTTACAAGCAATATGTGGTATTTGAACGCAATATAGACCCTGCTCTTCTTCCCTACGTAAAACATGTAACCAATGCGTTGGAAGAACAATTTAGCGATAACGGCAAACGTACGGTAAATATTGATCCCGGATACATCGAGCTCGCAAAACTGGTTTTGGCTTCGACCAAAAATTTTAGCCACCGCATTTATATTGGCAACGGCATTTATGGTGATGTGCAATTGTATTGGCAACATGGGCGTTTTGTGAGCAATCCCTGGACGTATCCGGATTATAAAGACCCTCGGGTGTTGAGCTTTTTTGAAAACATCCGCAACCTGTATTGGCAACAATTAAAACAAAGGAAATAGCATTGGGCGTCAGTTATAAAAGTGCCGGTGTGGATATTGATGCGGCTGAAGCATCGACGAAGCAGATTGCGGCATTGGCAAAATCGACATTTAATGCAAATGTTCTAAATGAAATCGGCCTGTTTTCTGGATTTTATCAAGTTGATTTGCAAAAGTATCCAAATCCCGTCATTGTCACCAGCATCGATGGCGTCGGTACAAAATTGAAATTGGCTTTTATGTTGAACAAACATGATACTGTTGGTCAGGACCTGGTGAATCATTGCGTAAATGACATTATGACCAGCGGTGCCGATCCGGTTGCGTTCACGGATTATATCGGTACGTTGAATTTGAAACCGGAAATTATAAAAGAATTGGTAAAAGGCATGTCCATTGCCTGCAAAGAAAACCAATGCGCGCTTATCGGTGGCGAAACCGCGGAAATGCCGGGATTTTATGCCCCGGGCGAATATGATTTGGCTGGTTCAATAATCGGTCTGGTTGATCGGGATAGCATTATTGATGGCAAAAAAGTAACCAAAGGCGATACCTTAATAGGTCTGCCTTCTAATGGATTACATACCAATGGTTATTCTCTGGCTCGTAAAGTTTTACTTGAAATAAAATCTATAGATCCTGCACAAGAAGATGAAAATTTGCAAGGGACTTGGGGAGAGATTTTACTTAAAGTTCACAAAAGCTATCGGCAACCTATCACGGCAATACGATCGCATCAAGGCTTACATGGCATCAGCCATATTACCGGCGGCGGCATTGAGGGCAATACAAAGCGTCTATTGCAGCCGGATCAAACACTGAATATCGAATGGAACGCTTGGGACATTCCAATTGAATTCAAGCTGATACAAGAATACGGAGAAATCAGCGACTCGGAAATGCGGCGCTCATTTAATATGGGAATGGGTTTGGTGTTTATTGTATCGCCATCCAGTCACGAGGATATTTTCACACATCTTCAACAACGTGGCGAGCACCCTGTAACCATCGGAAATGTGGACTGATGCATACCAGCAACAGCATCAATATTGCAATTTTGGGTGCCGGAAGTTGGGGAATTGCTTTGGCAAATCACTGTTTTTCAAGGGGGCACCTTGTTCGTTTGTGGGAGTTTGATCCAAACGTCGCGCTGCAATTGCAAGAACAGCGAGTTCGACCAAAAGTTCTTAAAAACGTTAAAATTTCCTCAGGTATAAATATCACAGCGGATTTAGAGCAAGCCGTTCAAGATACAACTCTCATCTTGCTGGTGGTTCCGTCGCATGTTGTTCGAAATGTGCTGCAGCAGTTGGCAAAATATGATTTGAGCAACGCCATTCTTATAAATTGTGCCAAGGGATTGGAAACGGATTCGCTTAACCGTATCTCACAAATTGTCGAGCAGGAGCTTACAAAATCAGTATTTAGTCGCTATACCGTGCTCTCCGGACCAAGCCATGCAGAAGAAGTCAGCCAAAATATTCCCACTGCAGTAGTTGCCGCTTCCTCAGATGAGATTGTCGCACGTTTCGTACAGCAAAATTTGAGCGGCAAAACGTTTCGTGTGTACCGTAGCAAAGACGTGCCAGGAGTTGAATTGGGCGGCGCTTTGAAAAATGTAATTGCTATCGCCGCCGGTGTGTGCGATGGAGCCGGATTTGGCGACAATACAAAAGCGGCGCTACAACCGCGCGGATTAGCTGAAATGTCGCGCTTGGGGATAAAACTGGGTGCCGATCCGCTAACTTTTTCCGGGCTTTCCGGAATGGGAGACTTGATCGTCACCTGTATGAGCCGACACAGTCGCAACCGCTATGTTGGCGAACAAATTGGTAGCGGCAAAACGCTCGATCACGTGCTTTCGGAAATGACCATGGTCGCCGAAGGCGTTCGTACCAGCAAGGCCACTGTCAAACTGGCTGCAGAGCACAATGTAGAGATGCCCATTTGTCTGGAGGTGTTCTCTCTTCTCTATGAGCAAAAAAATCCAAAGCAAGCCTTGGAGGATTTAATGACTCGAGAGGTCAAGCCGGAAATTTGGTATTAAATCCCGCAGGCAATCCTATTTCCGGTATGTTAATTTGATCAGAGACTATTCATTAAACAGCAAAGAGGAAAATTCAACATGGCAGAACATGTCTATATTAATGAAATTGGCAAACACGCAGGAAAAGAAGTTACGCTATCCGGATGGGTATATAACAAAACCGGAAAGGGAAAACTGCAATTTATTATGTTAAGAGACGGTACCGGAATTATCCAGGCCGTCGTGTTTAAAGGCAATGTTGCTCCCGAAGTGTTTGAAGCCTGCCAAACCTTAACTCTTGAAAGCTCCATTCAGGTTACCGGCACGGTTGCCGAAGACCAACGGGCCAAAGGCGGTTACGAGCTCCAGGCTAATGATGTAATAATAGCCAATGTTGCGGAAGAATATCCAATTACTCCCAAGGAGCATGGAATTGAATTTTTGATGGATAATCGCCATCTATGGCTGCGCTCTTCCAAACAGCATGCGATTTTGCGCATACGTCATGAAATTATCAAAGCCGCACGCGATTATTTCGATGGACTCGACTTTACGCTAGTGGATGCTCCGATTTTTACACCCAGCGCCTGCGAAGGCACGACCAACTTGTTTGAAACCGAATATTTTGACGGCAAGGCTTATCTCACCCAAAGTGGTCAACTGTATATGGAAGCCGCGGCCATGGCGTTTGGTAAAGTGTACTGTTTTGGCCCCACCTTTCGAGCGGAAAAATCCAAAACCCGCCGACACTTGACCGAGTTTTGGATGATTGAGCCAGAAGTGGCATACTGTGACTTGAAGCAAGACATGGATCTGGCTGAAGGCATGGTGGAATTTATTGTAACACGTGTTCTGGAAAACCGTCAAGACGAGTTAGAAATCCTTGAGCGCGATATTTCGAAACTGCAAGGCATTAAACGACCCTTTCCGAGAATCACCTATGATGAAGCTGTCGAGATTTTAAAAAAAGCAGGTGCCGAGTTTACAGAGGGTGATGATTTTGGTGGCGCCGACGAAACCATTATTTCTGAAGCTTTTGATAAACCTGTGATGATTAGCCATTACCCATCGGCAATTAAAGCGTTTTATATGAAACATGACCCGGAGCGCCCGGATCGTGCCTTATGCGTTGACATGATTGCTCCCGAAGGTTTTGGTGAAATTATTGGCGGCGGGCAACGCGAAGACGATCATGATACATTATTGGCGAGAATCCGTGAACACGACTTGCCTGAAGAAGCTTTTAATTGGTATCTTGATCTCAGAAAATATGGTTCGGTGCCGCATGCGGGCTTTGGCTTGGGAATTGAACGCACCGTGGCATGGATTTGCGGACGGCCACATGTTCGAGAAACCATTCCATTTCCACGGACTATGTATCGACTGACTCCATAAAAAGAGGAATGCAATGCAGAGTAGAGCACATATCACTATCTCTGGTAATGTTCAGGGAGTTGGATTTCGCTTTTTCACATCAAAGCAAGCTCAAAGCTTGAATCTAGTTGGCACAGTAAAAAATATGCCCAATGGTTTGGTGGATATTTTGGTTGAAGGCGATAAATCAACGATTCAAACTTTTATTGACCACGTGCGCCAAGGTCCGCGCCTAGCAGACGTGAATTCTGTAGATATTGAATGGCAAGAGCCTCAAAATGAATTTAACAGATTTCGAATCATTGACTAAAGGAACCTGCTGAAATGGATTTAGCTGCAAAAATTCGCAATGTGCCGGATTTTCCCAAACCTGGTATTGGCTTTAAAGATATTACTACGCTCTTTGAGGATATCCTGCAATTTCCTTACCAAGCACGCGTAT
>CAYPZM010000040.1:0-21767 GCA_964414825.1 uncultured Cytophagia bacterium
CACCGTAACCCGTAGCTTCCGGCCGAATGAGGGAACCGCCCCAGTTAATGCCTTAGCCGGTGAGCACGCCAGTGAACTCGTTGCGCAGCCGCTTGTATTGTCCGAACAAGTAACCAATCTCGCGTCCGCCTACACCAATATCGCCTGCCGGGACATCAGTATTGGGGCCAATGTGGCGATACAGCTCGCTCATAAAACTTTGGCAAAAACGCATTACTTCATTGTCGCTTTTGCCTTTCGGATCAAAATCCGAGCCGCCTTTACCGCCACCAATGGGCAACGAGGTGAGGCTGTTTTTAAATACCTGTTCAAACGCCAAAAATTTAAGAATGCTGAGGTTAACCGAGGGATGAAACCGCAATCCGCCCTTGTACGGGCCAATAGCACTGTTCATTTCGATACGAAAACCGCGATTGATGTGAATGTCGCCTTGCTCATCCATCCAAGGCACGCGAAACATAATGACGCGTTCGGGCTCGATAATGCGTTCGAAAATTTTTGCCGAACGATATTCCGGAAAGCGCTCGTACACTAGTCCGATCGATTCAGCCACTTCTTCTACGGCTTGATAAAATTCAGGTTGGGCCGGGTCTTTAGCCTTTACCATATCCAGGATCTCTTGTGTAAACGTATTCATGTCTGCTCCCAAAGTTGGGGTTAAATGGATTGATTCGAATTGTCGATTCCGAATTTTGCACCCAAATCATTTGCACGCGAATCGTACAAAAACGGAAAGTTGAAACCTATCAAGAGCACATACTCACACGAGACAGTACGTATAGGTGAGATTGTTTACTTGGAATAGACTGTTTAGAATTAAATAGCGCTCCACAGGTGGGGCACCCGTGACAGTTCTGCCGTTGTTTACGACCGAACCAACGACAAACGCAGCGGTCGTTTATCGCTTCGGCCCGTTGTCCTTTCGTTCTGCACAGCTCCGCTATCTTGAAGCAGAATTACTCTTACAACAGGCGCCTCTATTTAATTAGCTCACAATAAGAATTTACAGGATCGAATGCAAGAAAAATTATCAGCCAAATTAATAATGCGTATAAACGAAACATTTTACTTTGACAGGAATGATTTTTATATTAACCGGTTTTAATAATTGCGATTATTTTAGGGAATTCAAGCTATCATGTCCGATAAAAACAAAATTATTATTAAAGGTGCGCGCGAACACAATCTAAAAAATATTGATATCGAAATCCCGCGCTATAAATTGGTCGTCATTACCGGCCTGTCCGGTTCGGGCAAGTCGTCGCTGGCATTCGACACAATTTATGCCGAAGGCCAACGCCGCTATGTGGAATCGTTATCCGCTTATGCCCGGCAATTTCTCGGGCTAATGGAAAAGCCGGATGTCGATTATATTGAAGGCTTGTCGCCGGCGATCTCCATCGAACAAAAAACTACAGCAAAAAATCCTCGTTCAACGGTGGGGACCGTTACGGAAATTTACGACTATTTGCGCCTTTTGTTCAGCCGCGTGGGCACACCGTATTGTTACAATTGCGGCAAAAAAATAGAGCGGCAAACGGTGCAGCAAATTGTCGATAATATTCTCAAGATTCCGGAAGGAACTCGCATTCAGATTCTCGCCCCCATAGTTCGCGGGCGAAAAGGCGAGTATAAAGATGTGTTTGCCGAAGCCAAACGAGACGGCTACGTACGCGTGCGTGTGGATGGTGACACTCTCGACCTGGAGTCCGATATCACCCTGGATAAAAAGAAAAAACATAATATTGAGATCATTATCGACCGCCTGGTGGTCAAACCGGACATTCAATCCCGCTTGACCGACTCTGTAGAAACCGCTCTGAACCTGGCGGGTGGAATTTTACTGGTTGATGTGGCTGGCGAACGCGAACTGTTGTTTAGCGAAAATTTTGCTTGCATCGACTGCGGCATTTCTTACGAAGAACTGGCGCCGAGAATGTTTTCGTTCAACTCGCCGTATGGTGCTTGCGCCACTTGCAACGGCCTGGGCACGAAAATGGAGATTGATCCCGATTTAATTGTGCCCGATGCATCATTACCTCTTGCAAAAGGAGCCATAACCGCATGGGGGCAGCTCAAAGAAGGCTGGTACATCACGATTGCACGTGGCGTGGTCGAATCGTTTGGATTTGACATCAATACGCCGTACGCGGAGCTTTCCGAGGAGTGTAAACAGGCGTTGATGTTCGGCACCAAAGATGAAATTGCTTTTGATTACGAATCGCGTAGCGGTAGCCACACCGGCACCTTTCGCACCAAATGGGAAGGCGTGGTTGGCAATTTGGAGCGCCGCTACCATCAAACCGATTCGCAATATATTCGCGAATGGATTGAAGGCTATATGAATGTAATCAACTGTCCGGAATGCCACGGCGCACGGTTGCGGAAAGAGGCATTGGCTGTGCGCATTGGTGAGAAGAATATTCAGAACGTTACGTCAATGTCGATCAAGGAATCGTTTCAATTTTTTGACATCATCGAGCTGACCGAACGCGAACAGCACATCGCGCATCAAATTCTGAAAGAAATTCGCGAACGCTTGGGATTTTTAAAAAATGTCGGACTGGATTATCTGACATTGGATCGTAATGCCGGTACGCTTTCCGGTGGCGAGGCGCAACGCATTCGCCTGGCCACACAAATCGGTTCGCAATTGGTGGGCGTGCTGTATATTTTGGACGAGCCATCCATCGGATTGCATCAGCGTGATAATTCGCGATTAATTGCCACGCTGATGCGCTTGCGCGATTTGGGAAATACTGTGATCGTGGTCGAGCACGATCAGGAAACCATTGAACAAGCCGATTATTTGATTGACCTCGGTCCTGGCGCCGGCGAAAAAGGGGGTTACATAGTAGCTGCCGGTTCACCCAATGAAGTGGCGCAAGTCCCGGAATCGATCACCGGCGATTATTTGGCGGGTCGGCGCAGCATTCCACTACCCCAGGGACGTCGGGCTGGTAACGGCCATTCGTTGCTGTTGACCGGCGCTACCGGAAATAATTTAAAAAATGTGGATTTTCAAATTCCATTGGCTACATTCGTCTGCGTAACAGGCGTTTCCGGCAGCGGAAAAAGCACGTTGATCAACGAAACGCTTTTTCGGGCGCTGCACAAACATTTTTATCGCGCCAAACAATCACCTCTGCCCTACAAAACGATTGAAGGCCTTGAGTTTATCGACAAAGTGATCGATATCGATCAATCTCCCATTGGCCGTACGCCGCGCTCCAATCCCGCCACTTATACGGGACTGTTTACCCCGATTCGCGACCTGTTTTCGCAATTGCCGGAATCCAAAATTCATGGCTACAAACCGGGACGGTTCAGTTTTAATGTTAAAGGCGGCCGCTGTGAAGCGTGCGAAGGCGATGGCATCCTTAAAATTGAAATGCATTTTTTGCCGGATGTGTATGTGACGTGCGAAGTGTGCAAGGGCAAGCGCTACAACAGGGAGACGCTGGAGGTCAAATATAAGGGCAAATCCATTGCCGATGTGCTGGACATGACTGTTTCGCAGGCGCTGGAATTCTTCAAAAAAATCCCGGCCATCAACCGCAAACTGCAAACTTTGTACGATGTAGGCTTGGGTTACATCAAACTCGGTCAGCAGGCCACCACCCTTTCCGGCGGCGAAGCGCAGCGCGTCAAACTGGCAACCGAGCTCTCAAAACGTAGCACTGGCAAAACGCTTTACATTCTTGACGAACCGACCACGGGTTTGCATTTTGAGGACACCAACATGTTGTTGAGTGTGTTAAACCGGCTGGTGGACAGTGGCAACACCGTTGTGGTGATTGAGCACCATTTGGATGTGATCAAAACCGCGGATTATATCGTTGACCTGGGTCCGGAAGGCGGCGATGACGGCGGTCGCATCATTGCCACGGGAACGCCGGAAGAGATTGCCAACGTGAAGGATTCTTATACCGGACAATTTTTGAAACGCGAGTTGGCGGCCAAAGCAGCGTAGCGATACGTAACTCTCAACTCTGCAAGGACACGATTCATCGCTTCTCTGCATGCCGCACAACATCTATTCCCGCAACTCTCAGGAATACCGCATAAAATTTTTTAGTTATCCATGACTAAGAATCACAATTCAGTAATTAATTTCAAAGATGACCAGGAGGCGAAAATGGCCAAATCTGTTTGGGTAGTATGTCTTGCTTTACTGATATTCAGCGGAAAAGGGTTACATGCCCAGGAAATCGACATTCCTTATGAAAAATTTGTCCTCGAAAACGGTCTCACCTTGATTGTGCATGAGGATCATAAAGCGCCCATTGTGTCAGTAAATATTTGGTATCACGTGGGCTCAAAAAACGAAAAGCCAGGAAAAACCGGATTTGCGCATTTGTTTGAGCATTTGATGTTCAACGGTTCTGAGAATTTTGATGACGATTATTTTCAAGCATTGGAACGCGTCGGCGCCACTAACTTGAACGGCACTACGTGGCTGGATAGAACCAATTATTTTCAAAATGTGCCGACTTCGGCGCTGGATGTTGCCTTGTGGATGGAATCGGATCGCATGGGCCATTTGCTCGGCGCGGTCACACAGGAAAAGCTGGACGAACAGCGCGGCGTGGTGCAAAATGAAAAACGTCAGTACGAGAATCAGCCGTATGCGATTTCGGATGAAATCATCACTACAGCCATTTTCCCCAAAGGCCACCCCTATTCCTGGACCACCATCGGTTCCATGGAAGATTTGACCGCTGCCTCTTTGGAGGATGTGCACGAATGGTTTAAAACCTACTATGGCGCTGCAAATGCGGTTCTGGTTGTGGCTGGAGATATTACACCCAAAGTGGCACTGGAAAAAGTAAAGCACTATTTTGGCAGTATTCCATCGGGCCCGCCAGTGGCAAAACATGAGAAATGGATAGACAAACGTACGGAAACCACACGACAAGTGGCGCAGGATCGCGTGCCGCAGGCGCGCTTGTATCGCGTCTGGAATGTTCCACAATGGGGCTCTATTGAGGGCGATTATCTCAACCTCGTAAGTGATGTTTTGGCATCCGGCAAAACGTCTCGTTTTTACAAACGACTGGTGTATGACGACCAAGTAGCCACTGATGTGTCAGCCTCGTTGTATCTGTTCGAAATTGCCGGTATTCTGCAGGTCGAAGCCACGGCCAAACCTGATGTTGATTTGGCTGTGGTGGAAAAAACATTGGATGAAGAGCTGCAAAGATTTCTGCGCGAAGGTCCGACCGAAAATGAGCTCAAGCGTGTAAAAACGCAATACAAAGCACAATTCATTAGGGGTATCGAAAGCATTGGCGGATTTGGCGGCAAAGCACAAATTTTGGCAAGAAATACGGTCTACGGCGGCACCCCGGACTATTATAAAACCACGCTCGCCAATATTGAAAATGCGACAGCAAAAAATTTGCAGGAAACCGCTGCTAAATGGTTGAGCAGTGGAGATTTTATGCTGGAAATTCATCCATTTCCCGAATACACGACCCTTGAAACCGATGTGGATCGATCAAAACTGCCCGATGCCGGCACGCCGCCAAACGCAAAATTTCCGGAACTGCAGCGTGCAGAATTGTCCAATGGTTTAAAACTGGTCTTGGCGGAACGCCATTCGATTCCGGTTGTGGATTTTCGTCTGTTGGTGGACGCCGGTTATGCGGCGGATCTGCTTGGTTCACCCGGCACCAGTCGTTTGGCTATGGACATGTTGGATGAAGGCACCACTTCGCGCACATCGTTGGAGATTAACGAAGAGCTCGCCCAGTTGGGTGCAAATCTCGGCACTGGCTCCAATTTGGATATCTCCACTGTCTATTTGAATGCGCTCAAGGCGAATTTGCAGGAATCGCTCGATATTTTTGCAGATGTTGTGCTGAATCCTTCTTTTCCGCAATCCGATTTTGAACGGTTGCAAAAACAAACGCTTGCCGCCATTCAGCGCGAAAAGGTAACTCCCATGCAGATGGCACTTCGCGTGTTTCCCGGACTGTTGTTTGGCCAGGATCACGCCTACGGGCTACCGTTTACCGGCAGCGGTACGGAAGCGTCGGTGAGTTCCATGACGCGCGCGGATTTGGTCGAATATCACACCACCTGGTTCAAACCAAACAACGCCACCTTGGTCATGACTGGCGATGTGACAATGGAAGAGATCCAACCGGTTCTCGAAAAGCTGTTTAAAAACTGGAAACAAGCTGCTGTGCCAAGTAAAAACATCGCCAAAGTGCAGCCCAAGACTTCCGAGCACGTATTTATCGTGGACCGGCCGGGCTCACAGCAATCGATTATTTTTGCGGGACACCTCGCTCCGCCTCGTGCTTTAACCAACGAAGAAGAACTGCAGGTGATGAACAATATTTTGGGCGGAACGTTTACCTCGCGCATCAACATGAACATTCGTGAGGATAAACATTGGTCCTATGGCGCCGGCAGTTTTATTCTTGATGCCAAAGCGCAACGTCCCTATCTGACGTACGCGCCGGTACAATCGGATAAAACAGCCGAATCGATGGTGGAGATCAAAAAAGAATTGACCGAGGTAGCCACAACTCGGCCGCCCACTCAGGATGAGTTTGAGAAAATCAAAGCCAACGAGATATTGAGTCTGCCAGGATCATGGGAAACGATAGGCGATGTTGCCGGTTCGGTGGTGGAGATTGTGCGCTATGATTTGTCCGATAATTATTTTAACGATTATGCTGCGGAAATCAAAAACATGAAACTTGCCGATGTGCAGAGTATCGCTAAAAAAGTGGTCGATCCAAACCATCTCGTGTGGGTTGTTGTGGGTGACAAGTCACAGATTGCAGAACCGATCAAGGCGATAGGATTCGAAAATATCAACTATATTGATGCGGACGGGAATCCGCTATAGACGTTCAAACCTCGGAGGTTTTCAAAAACCTCCGAGGTTTTATGGCTTTCTTCCCAAAACCTGCACTACCGCTGCATCTCCCGTATGAAATGTTCCTTCTTTTCGCTCTCGTACCAATTCTTCAGCAACAAGAAATTCCAGTCCGCTAAATTCTTGTTTGAGGCTTTGTATATCCATAAGTAGCTCCAGACGCGGTGGCCCGCCGGTTTTGTACTGCAACTGTTTTGGAGAAAATGCCTCGAGAATGAGGACACCGCCGGGAGCAAGACCTATTACACTGTCGCGATGCACTCGCGCGCGCAACGGTTGCGGCAAGTGCACAAATGTGGCAACAATGCCTTGCCATGCGTTCGGTTCAATGACAAAATCCGCCAAATTGATAAGCCATGTTTCGATCTCTACACCTCGGGACCGGGCCAGAGCTTCTGCCTTTTGCAAGCCAATTTCGGAAGAATCTACGGCTGTTACGGTATGGCCCAGTTGTGCCAAATATACGGCATTGCGGCCTTCACCTTCGCCGAGGCAAAGCACACGTCCTTTGGGAATAAAGCCGGCGCTTTCGTGCACGAATTCATTTGGCTGCGTGCCGTAAACGTAATGGTCGGTATTAAAACGTTCGTCCCAAAAGTTCATCTAATTTACCATCTGTTGAAATTCTTCCGTGTCTCGCAAACCTGCCAGATCATCATCGACACGGGCTTGATGCCTCAATTTGGGATTCAAATCGATGGCTTGCTTTAACGCATTCAAGGCAGCATCAGGATGGCCCGCGGCTAATCGAATCACTGCCAAATCATACAAGACTTCCGGTGTCTCCGGCGCCAGCGCGGCGGCGCGTTCCATGGGTTCCAAAGCGGCTTGGCCCCGGCCCTCGGAAAATAGTGTCCAGGCTTTGTTCCAGGCGTAATTCATTTGCGCGTAATCCAGCAATCGGCCCAACTCTTTGAACGGTTCGGGATGATCATCGACTCGTACGTCAATGGCGCGATCGGTATAGCCGCCATATCCAGCGCCTTCTTTTACAACCAGCAACGCCGCGGATTGTTTGCCACGCGAATCGCCGCCTTTGGCCTCACCCGCCAATAATGCGGCATACAATCGATCGGCCAAAGTTCCTTTTGTGTTGAGAAACGCGTCCTCCATTGCTGTCACCACATCGTCGCCGGTGAGGATGTTGCCCTGACATGCATAGTTCGGCCCATTGCGACCGCCGGCCCAGGCGTTGCATCCTTCGCCCGTAAAGGTGGCGGATTTGCCATCTGCCGAAACAAGACCGACCTGACGGCCTTCCGGATAATCATCGTTACGCAACAAAATCTCCATGGCTTGTTCGGGAGTGGCGCCTTGTTCGAGCAAATCGAGTCCGCGCCAGCCGAATGAGGTATTGGCGTATGCCTGCGTAGCCACAGCGCCAACCCCGGCCTTGGCCCAGGGCACTACCGAGCCAACCGCAAAAAATCGCGACGCTACAGCCACGCCCAGTTCTTCGGTGTCGGGATCGTAGCCGACAATAGAAAATGTAGCAATGGGCTCTTTGTTGAAAGGCACGTTTGTTTCCGCGAAAAGTCTCGCAGATAATGCACAGAAGCAGAGAATACCGATCATTAATTTCATGCGTTGTTCCCGTGTACTAGTGTTTGCCATTCGCCGGTCTTGTTACTTTCCAGTATTGCATCGATCACTTTCATATTGGCAACTGAATCTTCAAGCGGTGTCGGCACCGGCGTGTCATTTAATACGGCCAGCGAAAATTCATCGCCTTGAATGCCGTACTGATCTCGAATCGCAAAGCTGATTTCTTGCGTGTTGCCGCCTTGCTGCAGCCATAACCGCGTCGGTACATCCGGCGGCGCATTAAATGGAATTTCGATTTCAATACGACCTTTGGTTCCCATAATCTGCACCCGTTGGTAGCGTTCCAGTTGCGTGCCCACGGTGAATGTGGCAGTGCCGGTTTTGAATTCCAATGTTGCCGACGTCAGCCGGTCAATTTTAAACGATGGATCAAACTCTACTATTCCGTGCACGCGCATGGGTTCGGCATCAAAGAGGAAACGCGATAGTGAAATAGGATAGCAGCCGATATCCATCAAGCCGCCGCCACCGATACCGGCTTTGTTGCGCACGTTTTCCGGATCGACATTGTAATAGGAAAAAAACGTCTGGATGGTGCGCAGCTCGCCGATTTCACCGGATTTCACCAGCTCTTTGGCCTTGCGCCATTGCGGATGAAAACGGTACATAAACGCTTCCATAATTTTCAAATTCGGGTATTTTTTTGATTCTTGCAAAAGCGATTCCGCCTCTGCCGTATCCAAGGCGATCGGCTTTTCGCACAACACGTGTTTGCCGGCTTTGAGTGCATCAATAGAGAGCGGCACGTGCAGATGGTTGGGCAGAGGATTATAAACAGCTTCGATATCCGGATCGGCGAGTAACGCTTCGTATGAGCCGTAGGCTTTGGGTATGCCCAGTTCATTTGCGACGCTTTGCGCTTTTCTCAAATCTCGCGAGCTAATCGCCACAATATCACTATAGTCCGCTTGTTGCATGGCCGGAATGACTTTTTTGACGCCAATGTTGGCGGTGCTGAGAATGCCCCATTTTAGTTTGCGCATGAAAACTCCTGAAATAATTTTTATATTGATCTATAGAATATAACAGGATTCGGGAAAGAAAAAAGCAGAAAGGGGATTTTTTGGAACTCTCAGACTATCGAAAATGTCCGAAAGCTCCTTAACAAGAGGTCACTTAAAAATATAGAATCTAAATAAATACAGACATGACCATTTCCGGCAATCTGGCGTGACCTCTTGTTGAGTCAAGCGGAGCTAGGTAACGAGCTAATAAAATTAGAGTTGAAATTGCCGTAAATGAACACTCACGCCTTTGTAGACGGTGCCCATGAATGGATGGGTCTGCCTGTCAAAATCGAACTCTGATTCGTGATACTCGACATCCAAACTGAGCAAAATGTTCAGCAGTTGATTGTTATATTTATAGTCGAGCAATGTTGATAGAATACGCAACGGCTGCGTAAAATTAACGCCGTAGCCGCGAGAATGGAATACCACGCGCCCTTCAATATCCTCATAAAATCCGCGCCGGAAAAACGCCACATCCGCCAAACCTATTTGATAGCCCTGATGTTTGATGGCGAGATCATTGGCTTTACCGAGGAAAACGTTGTCCCAAAATTTGATGTCGTTCAAGCCCGATAGATATTCCCAATTCCCCTCAATGTCGCGACTGACGAGCAGATCTTCCATTTCCCGGCTCCAGCGGAAGTGCAGAATGTCAAATTGCGAATCGTGTTTATGATAGCGAAATCCCGCTTCGAGATTCATGCCAATATAGGCTTCGCGCGGCAGCGCATCCGGATCGATGCCCTCCCGATACGTGACCCCATCGCCAATATTGCGTTTGCTGTAATAAAATCCGGGCGCGAAAAAAGGCAGGATATTCGGATGGATTGTAACGGGATTGTCCATCTTTTTTAAAATGTCAAACACCGGCGCTTGCACAATCAAGCCCCAATCGTGCGCCGTGGGTTGTGCTCTGAATTCCGCCCCATCGATAAAAAGCGCCATTTTGGAGTCAATAAGCTTGGTCGAGTAGCCAAAGCTGGCGCGCAGATAATACTCTACCGCAACGGAAAAGGTGAGCGTGGAGTACTTTTCATAGGTATTCACGAGGCCAATTATATTGCCTTGTTCATCGCTGTTTATTTGCTCGCCTAGATTGAGCTTGGCTGCTTGATAACCAAAACCAATACTCACGGGAATATTGCTAACGGTTTGCAAATTAAAGCCAAGATTTAAGGCGCTATTCTGAAACCACAAATCACCGCCATACTGCGGCAACCAATACATTTTGTCCGGATAAAAAGAGTACCCGGCATAAAACTTTTGTGCATACAGTCCCGCCGCGGCCGGATTGTATACGACACTCGCGGGATCATCCGCCCAAAGCGATCCGTACGATTGTCCCATCGCATTGGCTTGTGGTGACGGTGAGATGAGCAGGGTGAGGACGGAGGCGTCGCTTACAGCAAATGCTTGTCCACTAGCGAACAGCACACACACAATAACCAGCAACAACATGGAGGTTTGTTTCATTTTCTGTCTCCCTCGAAAGATGAAAGGATCCCTAAGGAGGTGTAAATTTAGTATTAAAACCAAACGAACAAAGAATGGTTCCTCTGTTGGACACTATTTATGTAAATTTTATCAACACAAAGGTGATGTCGTCATGTTGTGGCCGGTCACCGCGCCAGGAGCGGCAGGTGTCGTTGAGGTGTTGGATAATGTCTTGAGGCGAGTTGTGGGCAACGGAGAGAAATGTCGATTTGGCGCGCTCGTCAAACATTTCTTTATCTTCATTAAACAGTTCAATAAAACCATCGGACATCAACAGCAGCGTGTCCCCTGGATTAGCATTTAGAGATATAGACGAATATTCGAACTGCGCGGCCCCGCCCAAGGGCATACTTTTTAATATTATTTCTTCCACACGTTTATTTTGGGCACGATACATAAACACCGGCGGCATACCCGCGTTGGCCAGCACAAGCCGGTGCTTGTCAATGCGCAACAATGCCATGGCCATATAAAGATTGCCCAAATTCATCTGTCGAATGATCCCGGACCACTCGGCCAAAACTGTTTCCGGCTGCTCGAACTGGCGCTGGGCGCTAAACAGACTCTTAATGGCCGCGACCATGGTGCCGGCCTTCATGCCGTGTCCGGTGGCATCGCCAATGGCGGTCGTAAGAGTGCCGTTTTGTACGAAAAAATCGTAATAATCGCCGCCCACTTCGGTGGCAGTTTGCATCGATACCGCGATTTCGAGATGCGGCAACTGAGGTACGGTCTTGGGCAGCATAAAAAACTGCAGTTGTCGCGCTTGTTCCAGCTCCTCGGTTTTGCGCGCATTGTCGGCCTGCAGCAGACGACGTTGAATTTCTTCCTCTTTGGCGCGGCGTTCCTGTGCCAAAGCGGCATCCGAGAGCTCTTTGACGCGCACCAATTGTGTGCGTAATTCCCGATGCGTGCGCGCAAAGTTCAGCGAAATGTGAATGGACATGGACACCGCCAAAATCGGAATGCCGTACATCCACACGAGGGACTGCCCGCCGATGGGGCGCAGTATGCCCACCTCGATCAGCACTTGATAAGCGAACACCAAGAGCGCGGCCGTAAAACCGCCGCCAATGATCCATCCCCACTCTTTGTTATTTTTTCGCGATATAATAGTGGTGCGACTCATATCCAAAATTGCCGCAGCCAAACCGACGTACATGACAATTTGCAAAACATCCGAGGGAAGATGAAGGACAAAGGTCGCCAAAGTTGCGAGTCCCAAAACGAGGAATGGGGCGAACCAAGTTTTGGGAAGCTTTTTATAGACTGTGGCATAGACCGTCAGCATACCGAACGAGATGGCTATGATGGTGGAACACAGTTCAAAAATGATAATAGCGGGGATATGACGGACAGAGGTGATAAACACTTCCTGGAATCCAAAGAATACCATTCCGGCAAATCCGAGCATGGACAAGGCGTAATAGAGATTGTTTTTGTTTTGGGGATAAAATATAAATAACAAAAAATGCACAATCGCAAACGAGAGAGGCAGAGTCATAAACATAAATTGGCGTTTGGAAGCGGTGCGAACTGTGCTGGTGCGCGCTTCAATCGCCTGATCCAAATTCCCGATCCACAGCGTGAACCCATCTGCGTTGATAGGAAAAAAGTGCTGTGATTTTTGGTGGTTGGAATATCGCACCGCCAGCACATGAGTACCCGCCGTATTGATGAACAGCGGTTTGGGATCGCGCTCCCAATAATGACGCTCAGATTCCTCTGTAGCTGCCACGTGACCGATGGAATAAAGCTTTTGGCCATCGAGATAGAACTCGGCAGCTCCTCGCAAGAACATGTGCAATGAAAGAGGAAATCCGACAATTGAGGAATCTGCTTGAAATTGGAGGCGAAACCAGCCTAAACCGTTCCAGGTGGCCGGAGCCGATTCGGCTGGAAGTTGCGTATCCGCCGTGATCCAGGTTTGATCGTCCCAATCCGGGTGAGCCCACGCGGAATCGTCACCGGCATGAAATTTCCAATTTTCCCACAGTTCAACTTGCCAGCCTTTATTTTTCAAGCGGGATTTTGAAAGCACGGTCGGAACCCGCACCTGATCGCGCCACTGTTGCACGTTAATATGAACCGTAGTATCGGAATTCGCCACCACGCGGTAATTATCCAGCTCGAAACCAGACGAATCCACAGCCTCGGTGCGCCAATCTCCGCGGGTGATTTTAAATTGCAGCTCACGGCCACGTTCCAGAGAGAGCACAGTTTCCCATGTTGCATGTTCGGTTTGCTGCAGCTTGCGGTGGCGACGTTCCCATTCTTGTTCACGAATCAAAGTGCCAGCTATAAATACATGTTCACCGGCGGGGACATCGGCCGTAACCGAAAGAGTAACATGAACGGTCTGCTTGGAACACGTTGCGAAAATTACAAGACTAATGGAAACAATAAAGAAAAATAGGCGCATAGGTTTTCCGGACTAGTTTTTCGGTCGGTAAAGTATTAAATGATTCGAAAAATAGCCAGAAAAATAATGAACTGCGTTGGTCGGCCGTTTTTTATTCGGAACTGATAGCCACTTCACACTGTTCAGGAGGCTTTCTGCTCGATTAAAAAAGTAGCAACATCTCGAATGGAACCGTGAAAGTCAGGCTCATATTTTTGTCGCTCCTCGCGACGCACATAATCATCCACCAAAAAGGTTTTCATGCCGACTTGTTGCGCAACCATATCATCCTGATGATCGTTGCCGACCATCAGACACTCGTTGGTGGGCACACTCAACATATCGGCGATTTCCTGGTAATATTGTGGATTCGGTTTGCTGACGTGCATCATTTCAAATGAGGTGATTAATGAAAATGGGAAATCCTCGATACCGGCCCAGCGCAGCCGTTCTTCGATCGCCACCAGCGGAAAGATGGGCACGGTGGCGAGAACCACCTCTTGGGTGAGATATTTCGCGGCGTACAAGGCATCCATCGCACCTGGGACGCGTTTTGTGACTTTTTGTACGTCGCGGTATTCGCGCTGGTAATAATCGAGGAAAATCGTCTCTACTTTGGCAAATTCGAGCTGGGTGATGGATTCAAAGGTTTCGATAAACACCTGCCGCAAAGTTTTTCGCGACCGCTTGGCCAGCAGCATGTCTTGCGTGGCGCGATTGACGGCGTATTTGATATCATGATCGGGATAAATCTCCAGCATTTTCGGCAACAGAGTATCCCAGTAGGCATCGACAAAATTGGTCATGTCGTTGCGAAGAAGCGTGTCATCGAGGTCGAATAAGATGGCTTTGAACATAGGTGATTCGTTTAATTTTCAAGGTTTCAAATGAGACTGCCAACAACTCTTTGAGGCAAATCAAATTTTTTCTCGAATGTCAAACAGTCGTGTCCCTGGCAGCGTTTTATCCTTTCTTGAACCAACAGCAGAATTTCACGACGTATTCAAGTTAAACGGATGGCTAATATAAGAATTTCAGATTCAAAGCCAAAGTGAGTTTTGAAAAAGAGTTTTAATGAATAGCTTGGCAAAAATATCTATACATATAGTCATGTGCACTGGCTCGGCCTTGACTTTTGATTGGTTCAAACTTTTGAGAAATCTGATCACTCGAATTATTTTTCAAAACGCACAAACTTTTTATACAAAAGGATCAGATAAATTGAATGGATGGCCAGAGCAGCGATCACATAGATCAAGATTTCCAGCGGTTCTTGCGCATAAAATCCGCGGGCGCTCCAGACCAGGGGCGATATGCCGGCGAGCAAACTCCAGGGGGATTGGATGAAATAATCGATGACAATGGCCATCAACAGCAATCCAAAGCCTTTGGAAATAGCAATTCCCGCGACTTTGTTTTCTGCAAATCCGGCGAGAAACAATAGCATGATAGGTGCTTGGAGAGCAGTGATCAAGGCGAGTGGAATGTGCTTCCACCACAGCAAACCATTGTCAAAATTGAGCAAGTGAACAAATAGCAGAATGACCACAACGCTGAACAGCACGGGTGCAGCCATGCGCATGCGCAAATAGCCGCTTTTACCCAGCGGCGTGATGCTGTAATAGGTGATGAGGCCTTCATCGCGTTCATCCAGCAAAATGAAGCCATAGACCATTCCAAACATCATCGGAATGAGGGAAAGCATAAACACGCAGGCAAAGTCATAATATTCGGCGATGGATGCATTTAATGTTTTAAGCAGGAATGTGTTCAACGCCGGGAATCCGAAAAATAACAAAAGGAAAATCAGCACCGGTGCGCTCGTTGCCATAAACAACATGGGATCGCGACGAATGTTGCGAAAATCCGAGCCAATTTGAGTCAGGACGCTCATGTCTGTTTCCTATACCATCGACCAAAAATGTGTTGTGGACGCTCTTGCCGGCCTAAAATAAATAGCGAAATCGCGCCAATTAACGTGGCCGGGAATGCGGACCCCAATCCGAGCGGCATAATGGCCAGCAAAAATATAATGCCGCCGAAAATTCCAAGTGTGAAGAGCGGCTTGCCAAACATCAGCAGCAAAGAAATGAGGATTTGCCCAATGGCAATGGGAACCACATACATCTGCGGATTGTCGGCAAACGCACCCTGGATAAAATTTATGTAAAACGGCAACACAGCGCTGTCGGCATACATCAAATAGACTTGCGGCTCGGTAGTCACCGTATTCCAGTTAAAAATGCCGGCGGCCAGGAAAATGACGATCCACAAGATGCGCGCCACGCGGAACCAGCGCCAACTGGCGATCAGTAAAAAGACAAACACAATCTGCGAAATGGTATACGGCAGCCAAATCTCCTGAAATGTCACAACTCACCTCTCTAAAATGTGTTTTCGAAAACTCCACACGGCCAGCCAGGCACCCAGGCCGTTCCAGACCAACAAAGTTGAAAACGCGTATAGCAGCTCAGCGGCAGAGATGCTGCGCATCGTCGATTCAAACAGCAATAGCGTGGCGCGCGTGGGCAGCAGGTAAAGCCTCCAGGCATCGTAAACTCCCAAATATCCCAGTAAGGGTACTGTAAAAATAAGCGTACCGGCCACAATGCCAAATAAAAAGCCGTTCATGGAAGTGACGCGCGCTCCGACGGCAATGCCCAGAAATATAAAAAATGAAGACCCCAACAGGATGCCAACAACAACGAGCCCGAATGAGTTAACCCATCCATTCGGCACCAGTAAAATAACCAAGCTGGCCAAAAGCGCCAGCAGGCTGAGGGAAATCACTTTGGCGGTTAAATAATCGCGCAAATTTAAGGGCGTTACAAACAGACTTGACAAAATATTCTGCTGCTTTTCCAACAGCAACAGGGCGCCAACAAAGGTTAATCCCAGAATGGAGGTGTCCGAAAACACCAGCGCATGCGCCACCAGCAAGCGGTGGGATTCGGGAATGCTGAATAAAATGCCGATATACATTGCTGAAATGATCAGGTAGACCAGATAAAATCCGTTCCGAAACTGGAATAAAATGTCGTATCCCACAACTGTAACCAGACGGCGATTCATATCAATTTGCGACCGGTTACTTTTATAAAAATATCTTCCAAAGTCGCTTCGCCTGTATGAATGGTTTCGATTGGGGCGGTTTTGAGCAGATCTAAAAATTCACGATTCGAGCCGATATCGCTTAGCGGAAATTCGCGTTTTGTGGTTCGGCCGTTGGAACGGAATTCGACTGTAACGGTTTTGGAGCTGTTTTGCAGCTTGAGATTGCGCGGCGAATCTATGACGACCAATCGACCCTCCACAATAAATGCAACGCGGTCGCACAATTCATCAGCATCGGTCATATTGTGGGTGGTTAGAAAAATGGTCGTGTTTTGTTTTCGAGCGAGAATGATCTCTTTCACGCGGCGAGCGTTCATGGGATCGAGGCCGGATGTCGGTTCGTCCAAAAACAAAATCTCCGGCTTGTTGAGCAAGGCGCGACAAAAATTCAGACGCATGCGCATACCCTTTGAAAACGCAGCAACGCGCGTGTTTTTATCATCTAACAATCCGACTTGTTCAAGTAGATGCTCCGGCTCTTCGGTGCTATTGCGATAAAAGGAGCGAAACAGCTTGAGATTTTCCAACGCGGTAAATTTTAAATAAAGATTGGGAAACTCGAACGCCACGCCAATTTTTTCGTACATCGAACGATCCGATTCGCGAATTTCGAGATCGAACAAACGCACCGATCCTTGATAGCGTTTTAAAATTCCGTTCAAAATCTTTTGCGTGGTGCTTTTGCCGGCACCGGAGGGACCGAGAAAGCCGAAAATTTCGCCGGGCTGAATGTCAAATGACATCCCCATTACTGTAGGCTGCGCGTTGCCGGAATAAGTAAAAGAAAGATCATTTACATTAATCATGAGCTAATCTTTGGAATGTTAAAATGTATTTTACGTAAAAACCCAAATTCGGTAAAAATGGGCGCAGACATGTTTGATAAATTTGCGCCATTAAAACCTTTGAGCGATTTTAATGAAACAGCCAATGTTTTAAAGGATAATTTGAGGATAATGTCGACAATATACAAATTAATTTTACGTGAATAGAACTAATCCAGCAGCGCCGCAAGCTGCGACATGAAACGTTGGCTTTTGCTGTGTTGACTCAAAACGCGCTCCAATTGATGCTCGTTCAAATCTGTAGCGATTCCGTTTTGATCCCAATGTTTTTGGCAGCCGCAATAATCCAAGAACACGCATTGCGAGGCCAGGCCCAAATTTTTCATTTCATATCCGCCGGTGAGCAAATTTAACACACAAGCAACGCCCACCAGACCAATCTCTTTATCGCCCTGGTATCGCTGTAACCACTCGGTAAAGCGAGACGAATGCGGGATCAAGCGCGTTTCGGCGCCGACTTGACGACACGTCTGTGTGAGTTGAAAGACGCGACACTCTTTGGAACATCCGGTACATTCAATATCCAAGCCATTTTGTTTAGCCTTGCATTCGTGTGCCGGCTTTAGCCGCATACAGGTCGGCAACAACACCACGCGTCGTTTGCATTTTTCGAAATCGTGTTGCAACTGCCGATTTAATATTTCAGCACACACCATATTGAGATGATATTCCGCCTCATGGCGACCGGTGAACAAAATATCTTCGCGATTTTTATACAGCACTTTTTGGTTCAACAAAAAAGAGTCCACACCGCGTGTGTAGACACCGAGCTCCTTGCGAGCCTCGCTTGCAAACCAGTTAGCAAAATGACTCGCCGATTTCATATAGCGAGTAACTGTAGATGCGGCCTGGGTTTGAAAAAAGGCGTTCCAATTCTTTAATCGATCCACTTCCTCGTGAAATTCACCCGACGCATCCAACCAATGCAATAGCTTTTCGACATTTTCCAACGAAACCTCGATCGTGCAACGGGGCTCTTTAGTCATCCAGGCCGTCATCAGCCGGCCGCGCAAGCGATCCACATGCGGTTTGAGGCGCGGATAGGTGCGACGCGTACTGTATAATTTTTGCAGAACCCTCTGTTTCCACTTGGCACGTGTTTGCGCGCGGGTTGCATAGGTATTCCAATACACACCGAGCGCGAGAAACTCGATCAAATATTCATTTCGGGATCGCAAAAATTCAAGCTCATTTTCGCATACAAAGCGTTGATAATGTTTGAGAATATCACCGATCATGGGCTGCGCCATTTTGAGCACATAATCGGTAAAAGATGTTAACTGTTTGTAAAAATTTTCAGAATGTTGTTGATCGTTTCTTAAAGAATAGGGTTGCATTTTCTCCTCTGCAATCAGCGGCACATATTTTAGAAATATTTGGGAAATTCGAATCGTTTTTCTGGCAAATATGCAAATTTTATTTGATATGAAACTATCCTTTTGAAATTGTGTTCAAAATTGTGCCCTACTACGATCAAAGTATGTGCAAGTTTCGCTGGAGGCATATGTCAAAATAAATATTTTTCGCGCTTTTTATCTTTGTATTTTTTATATTTAACGTTAAAAAATGGAGGAGATTCTATGTTAAAACATGTACTTTTACTTGTGATGATAGGACTGATTATGGTTTCCTGTTCTAAACAAACCGATAATCCATTGCTGACGAGCTGGGATACTCCATACGGCGTCCCCCCCTTTCAGCAGGTAGATGAAGAGCATTTTATGCCGGCCTTTAAAGAGGCCATGAAACAGCAACAGGACGAGATCGACACCATTGTTAACAACAGCGAGGCACCGACGTTTGAAAACACCATTGCTGCGCTGGATTACAGTGGCGAGCGGCTGCAACGAATCGAGCTATTGTTTTACAACCTCAACTCCGCCCATACCAACGACACTATTCAAGAAATCGCCAAAGAAGTGTCCCCGTTGCGCTCCAGGCATTACGATGACATTAACTTGAATCCGCAATTGTTCGAGCGCGTGAAAGCGGTGTACGAACAAAAAGAGAATCTCGAATTGAATGTTGAACAGCAAACCCTGTTGGAAGACACATACAAATCGTTTGTGCGCAACGGTGCCAATTTGCAGGATGCGGAAAAAGAGGAGCTGCGCAACATTAATGAGCAATTGTCCATGCTTACATTAAAATTTGGGCAAAATGTTTTGGCCGAAACCAATGATTTCAAACTGGTGATTGAGGATTCTTTGAATCTTGAGGGTTTGCCGCAGTGGCTCATTGACCAAGCGGCGGAAACGGCTGCTGAAAACGATCTCGAAGGCAAATGGGTGTTCACCTTGCATAAACCGAGCTGGATTCCGTTTTTACAATACTCGCCCAAACGCGAGCTGCGCGAAGAATTGTACAAAGCGTGGATGCACATTGGCGACAACAATAATGAGAACGACAACAAAGATATTATCAAACAAATTGCGGCGCTACGTGTACAACGTGCCAACCTGCTCGGTTACGAGTCGCATGCCGATTATGTGCTGGAAAATAACATGGCAAAAAATGCCGGTAATGTTTTTGATTTGTTGAATCAACTGTGGACGCCGGCTTTGAACCGCGCCAAAGCCGAAGCGTATGATATGCAAAAGTTGATTGACGCTAGTGAAAAGGAATTTGATCTGGCCAGTTGGGATTGGTGGTATTATGCTGAAAAGATTCGTCAGCAAAAGTTTGATCTTAGCGACGATGTTTTAAAACCCTATTTTGAGCTCGAAAATGTCAAGCAAGGTGTGTTTGATGTAGCGAACAAGCTCTATGGTCTCACATTTGAAATTCTGCCGGATGTTCCCGTTTATCACGAGGACGTCACCGTGTATCAAATCAAAGATATCGATGGGTCGTACCAGGCCTTGCTGTATATGGATTTCCATCCGCGTGCCAGCAAACGCAGCGGCGCCTGGATGACCGAGTTTCGCAACCAATACCGCAAGGATGGCGAGCTGATCACGCCTATCGTCTCGATTGTGATGAATTTTTCCAAACCCACTTCCGAGCTGCCGTCGTTGTTAACGCTGGATGAAGTATTGACCTTTTTCCACGAATTCGGGCATGCGTTGCATCTCATTCTTTCCGATGCTACGTATCCCAGCCAGGCCGGTACTAACGTGCGCCGTGATTTTGTCGAGCTGCCGTCGCAAATTATGGAAAATTGGGCTACCGAGCCAGAGGTGATCAAATCTTACGCCAAGCATTATGAAACTGGGGAATCGATTCCGGATGAATTGGTGGAGAAAATCGAGAGGAGCAGCCATTTTAACCAGGGTTTTGCCACGGTGGAGTATTTGGCGGCCTGTTACCTGGATATGGCGTATCACACGCGCACCGATTCCACAACCATCCAGGATGTGAATGCTTTTGAAGATAAAGCTATGAATGAGATTGGATTAATCAACGAAATCATTCCGCGTTACCGCAGCACCTATTTTCAGCATGTTTTTTCCGGCGGTTATTCGTCCGGTTATTACAATTACATTTGGGCCGAGGTTTTGGATGCCGATGCGTTTGAGGCGTTCAAAGAGACCAGCATTTTTGATCAAGAGACCGCCACCTCTTTTCGCGAAAACATTTTGGAACGCGGCGGCACCGAAGATCCTATGGTGCTGTTCAAACGCTTCCGCGGACGCGAGCCGGAAATTCAACCGCTGCTGAAAAAGCGCGGGTTGTTGTAGTCATTCCTGAATTGTGCGCAAGCTCTGCCTTGGCTTTTTGCGAACAAGTTCAGTGTTTCACCATACACGATCGCACTAGATTTTATCCGACGCGGGTAATGGAACCAGTACATCCGTCCGCTTGACATTTAGCCGCGCCGGAATAGATATTTCGGACGATCTTGTAACTCACTAATCTTACTTTTGTTAGCCTTGGGTTCCCAAACCATATTTAGGGAACCCAAGGCTGTTTTGCCACTCGCTACTTTTGCAATTCCAAGCATGCACTTTTTCCTTGTATTTCAAGTCATTGTTTTTTACAATTAAACAACATTCCTTCAGACAATTCAAGGTTTTCAGCCCTTAACAATTAGGAGAGAGTTATGAAGCATTTTGCAGCACTTTTGATTATTTTTGTTGCTCTGGTTAGCTGTACGCAACAGCAGCAAGCCGAAGCCGAAAAAATCGTCTTGTTCGATGGCACTGATTTGGCTCACTGGTCACTATTCATTCCTGGCGATAGCGTGGATGTGAATGCTGTATGGTCCATCAAAGACGGTGCCGTGCATTGTGTTGGCATTCCCAACGGGTATATGCGCACCAATGAAACATACTCGAATTACAAGCTGCACGTGGAATGGCGCTGGGTGGAAAACCCGACCAATTCCGGTGTGCTGTTGCACTGTTCGGGTGAGAATCAAGTGTGGCCCAATTGTATCGAAGCCCAGTTAAAAGCCGGCAGTG
>CAYPZM010000041.1:0-21591 GCA_964414825.1 uncultured Cytophagia bacterium
CAGACGCGTATCATCCGCGTGCAATTGTTTGGGCAACACGATAACATTTTTGATAGCTGGATGATCATCCAGAATCGATTCAACTTCTCCAAGCTCAATTCGGAAACCCCTCACTTTGACTTGAAAATCGATACGACCGAGAAATTCAATATTGCCATCGAATAAATAACGCACCAGGTCGCCGGTGCGGTACAGTCGCGAACCGTCATCGGCAAACGGATTCGGGATGAACTTTTCAGCCGTCAAATCGGGCCGATTCAAATAGCCGCGCGCCAAACTTGGGCCGCCAATGCACAGCTCGCCGGCCACTCCAATGGGCGTGGGATTAAAATTAAAGTCCAAAATATAGAGTTTTGCATTGTCAATGGGGCGACCAATAGGCGGACCTTGCGGATAACTGCCGTCGCACAAATGCCACGAAGCGCAGACCGTGGTTTCGGTGGGGCCATAGGCGTTGAAATATTGATGGCCGTCCAGCCAACGGTCCACCAAATCGGCGGTACATTTTTCACCGGCGGTGATGATGGTGTGCAAATCAGGAAGATCGGTCTTGGGCACGACTGAAAGCACGGACGGCGGCAGTGTCACCACATTAATGCGCTGCTGCTGCAGGATATGCAGCAGGCCATCGCCGGTAGTCAAACTTTCCTGATGAGTCAGACAAAGCGTGGCGCCATTCAGCAAAGCCATCACCGTTTCCCACACCGAAGCATCAAAACTCATGGGAGCAAATTGCAAAATACGCGTGCCGGGCTCGATGTGGAAAACTTTTTTCTGAGCGGCGGCCAAATTCAGCATGCCCTGGTGTTGCAGCATGGTGCCTTTGGGTTTGCCGGTGGAGCCCGAGGTATAGATCACATACGCCAAATTCGCTGGTGAAACCGGAAAGCCGGGATTTTCGGTTTCCCAATTTTCAATCTGTTCCCAATCGCTATCCAAACAAAAGGTCAAAGCGCCGTGTTCGGGCAGCCGTTCAACAATCTCTTTCTGCGTCAGCAACACGGGAATATTGGAATCTTGCAGCATATACGCGATGCGCTCGTCCGGGTACGTTGGGTCGATGGGCACAAACGCGGCACCGGCTTTGAGTGTCGCTAGAACCGCCACTATTTGATCGAGCGAACGTTTGACTGAAATACCCACGAGAGTATCGCGATCGACTTTATTTTGGTGCAGATAAACCGCCAATTGATTGGCTTTTTCATTCAACTCCCCATACGTCAAAGAGGAATCGCCAAATGTGGCAGCAATCGTATCGGGTTGCTTGATAGCAAACTGTTCCACAATTTGATGCGCACAATGTTGTTCATCAAATGGCACGTCGGATTGGTTCCACTCGCGCAAAATGCGTTGCTCTTCGCCCTCCGGGATAAAATCAATTTCGGACACGAGCTGTTCCGGCTCGGTGAGCGCGTTTTTGAGCAACAATTCGAGGTGATACAACAGACGTTCAGCCGTTTCCGGCAGAAACAGGTCCGTATTGTATTCCAGTTGAAAAAACAATCCGTTTTCCGTCTCTGCTGCTTCCAAAGACAGATCAAATTTGGCCACGTTGCTTTCTGTCTGTACCGGCTCGATGGTCACATCCGGCAGCTCCAGCCCACTCATGGGCGTATTCTGCATAACAAAAACGACTTGAAACAGCGGGCTGCGGCTCAGATCACGATCCGGGTGCAGCTCTTCCACCAGCATTTCGAACGGGATGTCCTGATGTGCAAAACCCTGCAACGCGTTTTGTCGTACAGTTTGCAAATATTCGAGAAACGTGGGGTTGGTATCAAATCGACAGCGCAAAACCAGGTTATTGACAAAAAAGCCAATGAGGCCTTCGGTTTCCAAACGATTGCGATTGGCAATCGGGGTGCCGATATTTAAATCATCTTGATTCGAATATCGATACAGCAATACCGAAAATGCTGACAACAAGGTCATAAACAAGGTGACGCCCTCCTGGCGACTGAATGCTTTGACCGCCTCGGAGAGCTCTTTGGGCAACATGCGCGTTAAGGTGTCGCCGCTAAAACTTTGTACACGGGGACGCGGAAAATCGGTCGGCAATTCCAATAACGGCGGGCTTCCGACCAGGGTCTCGCGCCAATATCCGAGCTGCCTTTCCAGATTCTCGCCTTGAAGCACTTGGCGCTGCCACATAGCAAAGTCCGCATACTGAATGGGTAGTTCAGCGAGGTTGGGCGTATCGGCAGCGGCAAAGGCGCGATACAATTCGGCAATATCGCGCACCAGAATGTTGATCGACCAGCCATCGCCAATGATGTGATGCAGGGTGAACAGGATTACGTATTCATCATCCGCCAAAATTAACAGCCGAGCCCGTAACAACGGGCCTTGTGCCAAATCAAATGGCGTTTGCGCCTCTTTCCCGGCAATGGATTGTACCTGTTCTTCTTTTTCTTCGGGAGACAAATCTTTATAATCGTGAACATCCAACGGAATATTCAATGTGTCTGCAATACGTTGCCGAGGCGAGCCATCCACAGTTTCAAACGTGGTGCGCAAGGTTTCGTGCCGCTGCACCAGCGCATTGATACTGTCTTGCAGAGCATCCGTATTCAAATGACCACGCAAGCGCAGCGCAATGGGAATGTTGTAAAACGGACTATTTGGTTCAAGCTGATCGAGGAACCAGAGGCGTTGCTGGGCAAATGACAGTGGTAAATTCTCGGTCTGTGATCGCGGTGTGATCGGAGGCGCGTCTAATCCCGCCCCCTCAGTAACAAGCTGATCAATTTTAAGCGATAGTTCGGCAACAACAGGAGCTTCGAACACGGCCTGCAAAGGGAGTTCAACATTAAACGCTTCACGCAAGCGGCTGAGCAGCTTGGTTGCCAGCAACGAGTGCCCGCCCAAATCAAAAAAGCTGTTGTGGATGCCGACACGGTCGAGATTTAAAACATCCTGAAAAATAGTAACAATTAATTCTTCGGTAGGCGTTCGAGGCGCCACATAATCGGACAAAACTTGGTCGGATAAATCCGGCGCCGGCAAGGCTTTTCGATCCACTTTGCCGTTCGGCGTCAGTGGAAACTTGTCCAAAACCGCAAACGCGGAAGGCACCATATAATCCGGCAAACTCTCTTTCAAACGTCCGGCCACTTGCGCCGTATCAATCTCCAAATTATTTTGCGGGATCAGATAAGCGGTCAAATATTTTTGTGCTCCATCTTCACGCGCAATGACGACAGATTCGCGAATGTCTTGCATATCGTCCAAACGAGCCTCAATCTCACCCAATTCGATACGAAAACCGCGCAATTTCACCTGAAAATCGGAACGGCCTTCAAACACCAATCGGCCATCCGGCAGGTAGCGCACGAGATCACCGGTTTTGTAAAGCCGTTCGCCATGTGCGTTGTCAAAGGGATTGGGGATAAATCGTTCAGCCGTCAAATCCGGGCGCTGCCAATAGCCGCGAGCCAGTCCGACGCCGCCGATATAAATTTCGCCTTGAACACCGGGCGGCACGAGATTTAAATCGTGATCCAAAAGATACACTTTATAATTATCAATCGTTCGCCCAATTGGCGGCGTTGGCGTGTTCACATCGCGCTCGTTTATCGGATTCCAAATGGCGCCGATCGTGGTTTCCGTAGGCCCATAGCCGTTCATAAAGGTTCGTCCATTGGACCAGCGTTGTACCAGGGACCAATCGCACGCTTCGCCCACAGAGACCAGCGTATGCAAATCGGGCAACTCCACATCCTCCAGCGAGGACAATAAAGACGGCGGAAGGGTAACGATATTTATTTTTTTCTCGATCAAATAATTGACCAAATCATTAGCGGAGAGCAATATTTCCCTTGGAACGATATGCAGGGTTGCGCCGGAAAATAACGCTTTAAACATTTCGCCGGCAGACGCATCAAAACTGAATGAGGCGAACTGCAAAATTTGGCTTGACAACGTAACGCCAAAGGCCCTGGCTTCGGCCTGAATAAAATTGACCAACCCCCGATGCTGCAATTGCGTGCCCTTGGGTTTGCCCGTGGAGCCAGAAGTGTAAATAATATAGACAAGATTTTCCGGTTCTACCACATAGTTCGGATTGGTTCGATCGTTCGTTTCTATGTTTTGCCAATCACTATCCAGACCCACAATAGTGCCCGCAAACGAGTCAAAACGATCTTTTAATGCATTTTGAGTTAAAAGAAGAGAGACCCTGGAATCTTGAAGCATGTATTCAATTCGATCATCCGGATAATTCGGATCAATCGGCACATAGGCGCCCCCGGCTTTGAGAACGCCAAGCAATGCGACAATCATTTCCAGCGAACGATCCATACAAATAGCGACAAGGACCTCTTGCTGAACCCCAAGCTCACGCAGATATCGCGCGGTTTGATTGGCGCGTTCGTTGAGTTCTTTATAGGTGAGAGAAGAACCTTGAAAATACAGAGCGGTCTGATCCGGATAGGCGTTAACGGCTTCTTCAAAAATCTGGTGCGCGGTTTTGTCCTGTGGAAACTGAACTCGAGGGCCATTCCAATCATGAAAAATCTTTTTCTTTTCTGCTTCCGTTAAGAGCTGCAACGTGTCCAGCGAGCTCTCCGGATGTTTTGCAAAAAAGGATAATATCCATTTAATATGCTCAAACATTCGCGCGATCCGCTCGGCGGAAAATTTGTCCGTTTCGTAAGCGATCTCAAAACCAATGGTTTCGCCGGGCGAGCATACAAACGTCAACGGGAAATTGGTGCGAGAAAAGTGTTCCTTGTTCGACATTGTGATGGTATGGTCGGTGGCTGCAGCGGACTCGTCCATAGGGTAACTTTCAAACACCAAAATGCTATCAAATAACGAGCGATCACCGGGGAGGCCGAGCCATTTTTTAATTTGCGTGAGTGAGCTGTACTCAAATCGACGGCTTTCTGCACCACGCGCTTGAATATCTTTCAGCCACGAGGTCACTGTGTGTTTCGGAGACACATCCACATGGACCGGCAAGGTGTTAATAAATAGCCCCAGCATCATATCAGCACCGGGCAGTTCGGGTGGCCGACCGGAAACGGTCGCGCCAAACACCACATCGCGCTCGTTGCTATAACGGCTCAACAGCAATGCCCACGCACCTTGCACCAACGTGTTCAACGTAATTCCGGTTTTCCGGGAAAGGTCGTAAAGTTTTTTCGACATTTCATCGCTTAGCATCATTTTGCTTGTGATGTAGGAATCGGTATTTTGCTTTATCGAATAATCGGCAATTAACGGCGTCGGCGTTGTAAACCCGGCCAGTGTTTCTTTCCAATAGTGTTCTGCCTGGGCCGTATCTTGCGACTCTAACCAATCAATATAATGGCTATATTCCGGCCGCTTCGGCAAATCCAGGCTGATGTTTTTATCATATGCATTATAAAACGCCAACAATTCACCCAACAGCAAAGGTTGCGACCAGCCGTCCAGCAGCAAGTGGTGATGCGACCAGATCATTTTAAATGTGGTATTTTCAATTTGAAGCAGCATCACGCGCATAAGCGGAGCTTCTGTGAGCTCAAATCCGGCCTGGCGATCTTGCTGCAGTCTTTCATTCAAGTCCTGTTCACGCTGTTGTTCGGATTTGTCTCGCCAATCCTCAAATTGAACATCAAAGTCGACATCGTTTAGCACCACCTGCACCGGCTCATCCACGCCTTCCCATACAAATGCGGTGCGCAAAATCGGATTGCGCTGCACCACCGTACGCCACGCATGGGCAAACGCATCCACATTGAGTGGTCCATTCAAATTCAAATTGGTTTGTTCCACATACGTCCCGGTGACAGGCGAAAATATACTATGAAACAGCATGCCCTGCTGCATGGGAGATAGTGAATAAATATTTTGAATATTTTCCGTATTCATTAAATCGACTTTCCTTTGCCTTTATTCAATTGCCCCAACACTTTACCCAGTTGTCGTTTGTCCAGCTTTGTTAATTTGGCTTGGGGCGATGGTTTCTCTTTCTCGCTCTCTCTATCCGTTGCAACCAGCTTGTGCAGCTCTTTCTTATAAAAATTGGCCAGCCGCTGTATGGTTTCTTGCTTGTGTATGGTTTTGTTATAGGTGAAATTCACATGCAATTGATTGCCGCCAATATTCGCCGTAATGTCAATGAGATTGTCCCGCTGAGCACGCGGACAACGATCGCGCCCTTTGCTTTCGGATGCCGGTTCAAACGGAGAATTTTTATCCAGGATTTTATCGAACTGACCCAGATAATTAAAACTGATCTCTGCCTGGGGCATAGCTGCCAGTTTTTGGCGAATGGTCTCATCGGACAAATAACGCAACAAACCATAACCGATTCCATTTCTCGGCACACCGCGCAACTGCGATTTGACGGATTGAACCGCCTCGCCATTTTGCTGCGCGCGAGTTGCCTTTAAAAACAGGGGATACAATACAGTAAACCAACCAATTGTGCGTGAAATATCAACGTCATCAAACAACATTTCTCGGCCATGGCCTTCCATGTTGATGAGCACGGATCGATTGCCGCTCCACTGCGCATAGGCTTCCACAAATGCCGTGAGCAACAGATCATTCATCTGCGCCTCATACCTCTTGGGCAATTCGTGCAGAAAACTGCGAGTTTCTTCGACCGAGAGGGATACGTTCAAGTTTTCGGCGTCGGCTTCCAAGTTTCTATTTCGGGAATTCGGAACATCCACCGGTAATTTTGCTACCAATTGCCGCTCATATTTTGTCCAAAATAAAAGTTCGTCTTTTACCGTTTGGGTTTGAGCAAACTCGCGCAACTGTTTTGCCCAATATTGAAACGACGTCGTTTTTGCCGGCAACGATATCTCTTGCGACAGGCTGGCCTGTCGATACGCTGTTTGTATATCTTCCAGCAAGATTCGCCAGGACACGCCATCCATGACCAAATGGTGAACAGAGATGAACAAGCGGCTGGTTTCGCCCAGATCAAAAATGGCAAAGCAAACGAGCGGCCCGTTTTCCAAATGAAAACCGGTTTGTAGTTCGGCGCAGGTTTCTTCAACTTGCTGTGACTGTTGTTGTGGAGCCAGATTGGAATAATCGTATTTTTGCAGCAGCTCGTTTTCTTCTGTGGCCAGAATCTGTTGCTTCCAGGCGCCATCGAGCGCATAACGGGCACGAAACATATCGTGATGTTCGACCACGGCTTGCACGGTTTGCCGCAACACCTCAACATCCAGGGGCGTTTTAACACTCAGCAGCAGTGATTGATTCCAATGATGCTCAGAATCAAACTCGTTTTCAAAAAACCAGTATTGAATGGGTGTCAACTCGACAGGGCCTTGAAGAGAATCTTGCTCGGCCACAATGGCGGCCCCTTGACCAGCGACGGCTGCCAGGCCGGAAATGGTTGGCTGCTCAAATACCTGCTTGGCTGTGAGTCGGATGCCGACCTGATTGGCTTTAGCGATGAGTTGAATACTCATGATGGAATCGCCGCCAAGCTCAAAAAAGCTACGCTTGGTGCTGATGCTATCGTGCCCCAACACTTGCTTGAAAATCTCGAGCAATTGTTCTTCAATTTCATTTTCAGGTTCGCCGGATTCGTCTTCAGCGCTTACATCCTCGTATTCCGGCTTGGGAAGGGCTTTGCGATCGATTTTACCGCTGATCATTTTGGGCAATTCGGACAACGGCACAAGTGCGTGCGGCACCATATAATCCGGCATATGTTCTTGAAGAAACTCGCGCAGGTCGGCCGCAGACATCTCCTTTTCCCTTTCGACGACATAATAAGCGACCAGCTTTTTCTGACTGCCATCGCTGCGCGCCACCACCGCAGCTTCGCGAATGTTCGGATGCCGTCGTAATTGCGATTCGATCTCGCCCAACTCGACGCGAAATCCGCGAATTTTTACCTGGTCATCGACACGACCGACAAACTCGATGTTGCCGTCCGGCCGCCAGCGCGCCAGATCGCCGGTGCGATAAATTCTAGCGCCTTCTTTGTTACTCCAGGCATCCGGGATAAATTTTTCAGCGGTCAACTCGGGTCGATTCAGATAGCCGCGCGCCACGCCGGCGCCGCCGATACACAATTCGCCGGGCACGCCAATGGGCGTCTGATTGAGATTCGCATCGAGAATATATATTTTGTAATTTGACAGCGGTTTGCCGATGAGCATGTTGTTCATGTCATGCGACGGATTCTGCGCCGGATTATACATGGTCGCGATGATCGTCCCCTCGGTCGGGCCGTAAGTATTGATCCACTGCATGTGTTCCGGCACGCGTTTTTTCCACTGCGCATAACGCTCGGGGGACGCCGCCTCGCCGCCGGTCAACAAAAATCGCGCGCAGGATGGCAATTCCTTTTCATAGGTATCCAGCTCGTACGCCAGCTCGTGCCAGTAAGCCGTCGGCATATCGAGGAAGGAAATCTGCTCCTTCTGCACCATGTCGAGATATTCATCCACCGCCATGACAACACCGGGAGGACGCAAAACGAGCGTCGCGCCGCTCATCAGCGTCGGGAAAATTTCTTCTACTGCGCCGTCAAAATTCAGCGAAAAGAACTGCAGTTCTTTATCATTTGGCGTGAGATTAAAATCGTGACGAATGACATTATTATGATTCACCACGCCTTCGTGCGTTACCAGCACACCTTTGGGTTGTCCGGTAGAACCGGAGGTGTAAATCACATAGGCCACATTATTGAGATCAACCGGAACGTGTGGATTATCCGTGGGCTCGGCTTTCATTAAATTCCATTCACTATCGAGACAAACGAGCTTTGCTTTTTCGTCCGGCAGCGATGATTTTAATTTCTCTTCGGTCAGCAAGAGCGACACGTTTGCATCATCCAGCATGTACTCGATGCGCTCCGACGGATAGTTTGGGTCGAGCGGCAGATAACCGGCGCCGCTTTTCAGAGTGCCCAGTAAACCGATGATCATCTCCAAAGATCGATCAATGCAAATGCCGACGAGATCATCCGATTGGACTTTTTGATTGATGAGATAATGTGCCAGTTGATTGGCGCGCGCATCCAGTTCAGCATAGGTGAGCTGTTTATCACCGGATTTCACAGCGATGGCATCCGGAGTTTTTTGCGCTTGCGTTTCAATGAGCTGATGAATGCACCGCATGTCAAAGTCGGCCGCTGTATCGTTCCATTCGGCTAATTGTTTTTCTTCCGATGGCGGCAGGATTGAATAATCCGAAATTGACGCATCGGGATCACGCACCACCGCTTCCAGCAGCAGTTCGAGATGCGTGCTCATGCGCCGGATCGTCGACTCGTTAAACAAATCCGTATTGTACTCAAACGAACCGACCAGTTGTCCGCGATGTTCTTCCAAAACCAATGTGAGATCAAAATTCGATGTATTGGTTTCAATGTCAAGCTGTTCAAATTCGACGCCTTTAAACGGCAAACGTGTGCCGGTCAAATTTTGCAATAAAAACATCACCTGAAACAGCGGCGTATGGCTGGTGTCGCGGTTCGGCTGCAAGGCATCGACCAGTTTTTCAAACGGCACATCCTGGTGCGCATAGGCGCCGAGCGTGACTTCTTTGACGCGCTGAAGCACTTTTCGAAACGTCGGATTGCCGGACAAATCGCTTTTCAACACCAGCGTATTGACAAAAAAGCCAATGAGATTTTCGGTTTCCGTTTGATTGCGGTTGGCAATGGGCGAACCCACCGCAATCGCATCCTGGTGGGTGTAACGAAACAGCAGGGTTTGAAAGGCGGCCAATAATGTCATGAACAGTGTGACATTTTCACCGCCGGCCAGGCCATTGATCGCGTCCGTCAATTCTTTAGAAAACCGGACGGCTAAATGCGCGCCGTGTGTGGTTTGGAACGACGGCCGTTTGCGGTCCGTCGGAAGGTCGAGCACATTTTCACTATCGCCAAGCTGATTACGCCAGTAATCGATTTCCTCATCGAGTGTCTCGCCCTGCAGCCAGTGGCGCTGCCAGTGCGCAAAATCGGCATACTGAATAGGCAACGGTGGCAGCGGCGTGTCATCGCCTCGGCGCAGGCGGTCGTATAACTGGCCCACTTCGCGAATCAAGATGCCGAACGACCAGCCGTCTGAAATGCTGTGGTGCATGGTCGAGGCGAGGATATAATCGTTCTCATCCAGCTTGATGAGATTGAGACGGAATAGCGGCGCTGTGCCGAGATCGAATCCGGCTTTGGCGTTTTTAAGCACCAGTTCCTGCGCGCGTGCCTCTTTGTTCTTTTCGTCTGAAATATCGGTGATCGGAATCTGTACAACAAACTGTTCGAGCACTGTCAGTTGCGGTGTGCCATCGACAGTTTTAAATGCCGTGCGTAAGACCTCGTGGCGATCAATAACGGTTTGTAGACAAGCGGTTAAAATATCGATATCCAGGTCACCGCGCATGCGAACGGCGCTGGGAATATTGTATTGCGGATTTTTCGGTTCCAGTTGGTCGAGGAACCACATGCGCTGCTGCGCAAAGGAGAGCGGCGGCGTCACGTCGTCAGGAGCCGGCGTGATCGGCGGCCGCTGTTGACCGCTATCATCCTGCAGCGCCGCATCAAGGGCGCGTGCCAGCTCGACAACCGTAGAATGCTCGAAAAGCGAACGCAGCGGCATATCGAGTTTAAAGACTTGTCGGATGCGGGACAACACCTGCGTTGCCAAAAGCGAGTGGCCGCCAATTTCAAAAAAGTTGGCGCGTGCGCTGACGGATTCGAGTTCCAGCACCTCGGCAAAAATAGCGGCAAGCGTTTCTTCCGTTGGTGTCGACGGCTCGACAAACTGCTCCTGCAGTTCCGCATAATCCGGTTTTGGCAGCGCATGCCGATTGATTTTTCCGTTTGGCAGCAAGGGGAATTTTTCCAAAAGAACAAAGGCGGCCGGAATCATATAATTCGGCAAACGGCCGCGAATCGAATCGCGTACTGTGGCCGTATCAAGTTGTTCATCCTCAGGAATGACATAAGCGACGATCGAGTTTGCCGTGGCGCTATCCTGGTGCACAACCACCAACACATCCTGAACATACGGATGCGTCCGAATGGCGTGCTCGATTTCCTCGAGCTCGATGCGGAAGCCGCGCACCTTGACTTGGAAATCGGTGCGGCCGAGAAATTCGACCTGCCCATCCGGCAACAGACGAACCAGGTCGCCGGTTTTGTACATGCGGGCGCCGGGAGATTCATTATACGGATCGGGGACAAATCGCTCGGCAGTCAGTTCCGGCCGATTCAGGTAGCCGCGCGCCAAACCGGCGCCGGCAATATAGAGCTCGCCCGGGACGCCAACGGGCGACAGTTTTTGCCGTGGATCGAGAACGTAAAAATCAGCATTTTTTACCGCCGTGCCAATGACCGGCTTTTTCTGTTCCGGCAGGACGGGATAAATTGTTGAATCCACCGTGCATTCGGTTGGGCCGTACATGTTGTAAAACCGGATGTCCGATGCCGCAATAGCGTTCCACATTACCTCGTCAATCGCCTCGCCGCCGGGCAGCATGGCCTGCGGCCGCCACAGGTCATCGTCGAGGAAGCCTTCCTGAATCATCACCTTGAGTTGTGACGGCACACAATCAACGACATGCAATTCATGTCTCGCGACAAACTGACGCAAAGCGCGGCCATCAGCCCGGTAATCTTGCGGCACGATATAGAGGCCATGGCCAAACATCAACATAACAACCTGCTGCACCGAAGCATCAAACGCCAGCGGCGCGTTCAGGCTGATACGGGCCTGCTCGACATCCAGCGCATCATAAACAGTTTCTTTTAAATTATACGCCAGGTTCAACAAACTATCGTGCTGAATCACAACGCCCTTTGGCGTGCCGGTCGAACCGGATGTGAATATGGCGTATGCCGGATGCTGCGGCTGCGTCACGTTCTGCGGATTTTCGTCGCTTTCTTTCTCCCACAACGACAGGTCACGATCGAGCGATAGAATGGGGATGGAATCGTCAATGTCATCAAGATGATCACGAACATCGGACCGTGTCAAAATCGTTTTTGCACAACCGTTGTACATGAGCGCCAGGCGCTCTTTGGGATATTTGGAATCCGACGGCACATACGCCGCGCCCGCCTTGATGATCGCCACAATGGCCACGATCATTTCGATTGAGCGGTCCATATAAAGTCCGACAAAATCCTCCGGTCTGATGCCCTGTGCACGCAAATAATGCGCGATCTGATTGGCTCGCCGATTGATTTCAAAAAAGGATATCGTGTCATTCTCAAAACTCACGGCAACAGCTTCGGGCGTTTTCTCAGCCCAGACTTCTATGCCCCTTTGGAACAGCAGCGTTTGCGGATAATCCGCCCGCGCCGATCTCATGTCACTCAACAGAGCGTCAACCTGATGTTCCGAGAGAATAGATAAATCCTGCAGCGCTTTTTGCGGGTTGACGGCAATATCGCTCAACAGGACGTGAAACTGATCGAGCATACGATCGATGGTGGCGGATTCAAAAAGATCGGCATCGTACACAAGTGTACAGGCCAATTCGTTTTCACTCGCGGTGACGGAAGCGGTAAGATCAAATTTGGCCGTCTCGCCCTCAATCTCAAACGGCGTCAATGTCAGTTCATCGGTTTCGATAGAGTGCGAGCTATTTTCCGCATAAGCAAAAGAGACCTGATACAGCGGTGTTCGGCTCATATCGCGTTCCGGCGCCAATTTTTCAACGACCATCTCAAACGGCACATCCTGATTAGCATACGCTTCGAACGCCGTCTTTTTGGTCGCTTGCAAAAAATCCATAAAAGAGGTCGTGCCGTCCATGAGCCCGCGAATGACCAGGCTGTTGACGAAAAAACCGATGAGCGGTTCAATCTCTTTACGATTGCGATTGGCAATGGGGGTGCCGACCGCGATATCGTCCTGGTTGGTCAGCCGATAAAGATAGGCTTGAAAAGCGGCGAGATAAAAAATGAATGGCGTGACGCCGGACTTTTCAATGAGGGCCTTCAATTTATATTGAATCTCTTTTGGAATGATATGGGTTCGGGAACCACCGCGCGACCCTTTAACAACCGGACGAGTAAAATCTGTCGGTAAATCGAGAACGGGTGCGAGACCGGCAAGCTTGTGCGTCCAATAACTTACAAGTTTATCGAGGGTGTCGCCCTGCAAGTATTTGCGCTGCCAGGCTGAAAAATCGGCATACTGAATTTTGAGCGTCGGCAACTGCGGCGTGACGCCCTTGGCCAATTGGATATAATTTTGCGTTAATTCGGAAACAAAAATCTGCACCGACCAGCCGTCCGAAATAATATGGTGCATGTTCATGAGCAGCACGTGCTCGGTTTCCGCTGTCTGATACAAACGCACGCGAAAAAGCGGCAGTTTTGTCAAATCAAAAGGCGTTGACGCAACAGTTTGAAAATGTTGTTTAATGACGCCTTCCTGCTCATCTGCCGGGAGGTCACGGATGTCCTCAAAGGCAAAATCAAATTTTCCTTCGGCCACAACAATTTGAATGGGTTTTGCTTTGATGGTGGCGAATCGCGTGCGCAGCACCGCGTGACGCTGCATGAGCGCTTTTATCGCGTTTTGCAGAACATCAACATCGAGCGCGCCGCTCAAGCGCACGGTCATCGGAATATTATACGCCGCGCTCTGCGGATCAAGCTGAAAGAGCATCCACAAGCGTTGCTGCGCAAACGACATGGGATAGGATTTCACTTCCGCCGCTTTGTTTTTTAGTTTTTCAGCAAGGCTCTTGCGCTGCTCCGGCGTGAGTGAATTCAGTGTCTTTGAATCAAGTGCCATACGTTATGTGCTTAACCTTCATCGAGTAAGAGTTTCAGTTCTTCGTCAGACAGACCATCCATGTCGGATAACAAATCAATCGCTTCTTCATCCGCCTGTTCGATGCGTTGATGCTCTATCGCGTCGCCGTCATTTTGGATCTGTTCAATCGCCTGCGCCAGATCGGCAATGGTTGGTTTTTCAAACACGGTGATGAGCGGGATGTCCACCTCAAACGTGTCCATGAGTTCGGAAATAAATTGCGTCGCCAACAGCGAATGACCGCCAAGTTCAAAAAAACTGTCGTGGATGCCGACGTTATCAACTTTTAACAAGTCTGAAACGATGGCCGCCAATTTTTTTTCAATATCATTTCTCGGCTCGACAAATTCGCTGGCCAGCTCGTCGCGCGATAGTTCCGGTTTGGGCAGCGCCCGATGATCAATTTTTTGGCTTGGTGTCAATGGGAATTCATCCATCACCACAAAAGCTGACGGGATCATGTATTCCGGCAAATCGGCGCGACAGCCGGCTTTGAGGTCCGCAACGTTGATCTCCTGGTCGCTGACCACATAAGCGACGATGCGCTGATCGCCGGGACTGTCTTCGCGAACGAGGACAATGACGTCGGTCACGCCGGCCTGTTTGGAAATGACGGCTTCGATCTCGCCCAGCTCGATGCGGAAGCCGCGGACTTTGACCTGGTGATCGATGCGGCCGAGAAATTCGATATTGCCGTCCGGCAGATATTTGACCAAATCGCCGGTGCGATACAGTCGAGCGCCCGCCTCGCCGCTGAACGGATCGGGAATGAATTTATCCGCCGTGAGGTCGGGACGCTTGTGATAGCCGCGCGCCAGTCCTACGCCGCCGACACACAATTCACCGGGCACTCCCACTGGTACAGGATTCCAGTGCTTGTCCAACACATAAAGCTGAAAATTTTGCAGCGGCTTGCCAATGGGCGGCGCTTTTTCATCATCTACGCTTGTTTCATAATAGGAGGCGCACACCGTGGTTTCTGTGGGACCGTAGGCATTGACGTATTGACGTCCTTTGCCCCAGCGTTTTACCAGCTCTAGCGAACAGGCTTCGCCGGCAGTGACAATGGTTTTCAAGTCGGGCAGCTCGTCCTCGGGCATAACCGACAACACCGAAGGCGGCAATGTAACAATGTTTACTCGTTGCGATTTAATCACATCGCGCAAGCCGTGTCCACTGGCCAACGTCTCTTGATCGGTGCAAACGAGACAAGCACCATTCAACAGGGCCATCACGGTTTCCCACACTGAGGCGTCAAAACTAAGGGGCGCAAATTGCAGCATGCGAAAATTGGGAGTAATGTCAAACGCAGCACGTTGAGCACGGTGCAAATTACACAAACCGCGATGCGGTAAAAGCGTGCCTTTGGGCTTACCCGTGGAACCCGATGTATAAATGACATACGACAGTTGTTCGGGCGTTGTATCGATATTTAGATTTTCAGCAGATTTTTTCGAGATGTCCGGCCACTCGCGGTCCATAACGATTGTCTCCGCAGAGTGCTTGGGCAACACATCAACAATACGCTCTTGCGTCAACAAGATGCGAAGCTCAGAATCTTCAAGCATATAGGCGATGCGATCTTTCGGATAAGTCGGATCGATGCTCAAAAACGCTGCCCCGGCCTTCAAAATCCCTAAAATGGCCACCGGCACATCGAGCGAGCGGTGCATGCTGATGCCGACAATGTCATCCTGTCCCACTCCGCGAGTTCGTAAAGCCCGCGCCAATTGGTTGGCGCGCCGGTTCAATTCGTCATAACAAAAGGACGATTCGCCAAAGCGAACTGCTTCCGCCTGCGGCTGTTTTGCTGCCCATTCCTCAAACAAACCGTGCACGGAATGAGAATCGGGATAGGCAACCGTGGTGTCATTCCAACCAGACAAGAGAGTCTTTTCTTCTTCAGGGCTCATAAAGGGAATCGAAGCAACCGGCGCTTTGGGTTTAACCAAAACATTTTCCAGCAACTGGCGGAAATGCTGCACCATTCGTTCAACGCTTGACCGGTTAAACAAATCGACATTGTATTCAAACGAGCACGCCAGGCCGGTTTCGGTTTCCACCGTTGTTACAGTAAGATCGTACTTGGCCGTCTCGCTGCTCGCCTCCACGGGACTGATAGTCAATCCCGACAATTCGCGTTGCTCAAACGGCGCATTTTGCAGCATAAATGCCACCTGGAACAACGGCGAATGGCTCATATCGCGTTCGGGTTGCAGCGCTTCCACGAGCTGCTCAAACGGGATATCTTGATGCGCATAAGCGTTTAACGTAATTTCGCGTACCTGGCGAACGAAAGATTGAAAATCCATGGATTCGGTAAAATCCGCTTTAAAAACCAGCGTGTTGACAAAAAAGCCGATTAACGACTCGGTTTCGGATTGGGTCCGATTGGCAATGGGCGAACCCACTAAAAATTCGGATTGACCGGAATACCTGTACATCAGCATCTGGAATGTCGCCAGCAAAAACATAAACGGCGTGACACCCTGTTTTTGGCAATAGAGTTGAATGCGGTCAAGCAAGGACTTGGAAAACATGGCGTTCACAGAATCGCCATGAAACGTCTGCACGGACGGTCGCGGCTTGTCAAATGGTAGCTCAAGAACCGGCGGATTGACGCCGATAGTCGACTTCCAGTATTCGAGTTGTTGTTCCAGCACCTCACCCTGCAGCCAGTCGCGTTGCCACAAAACATAATCGGCATATTGAACGGAAAGCTCCGGAAGCGGCGACGGTAATTCGCGCAAAAATGCTTCATACAATTGCGCAAACTCGCTTACCAACACGCCCATGGACCAGCCATCGGAAATGATGTGGTGCATATTAAATATGACAATATGCTCCTGGTCGGTCATTTTGACCAGATGAACGCGCAGCAGCGGCCCTTTTGCTAAATCAAAGGCGGTTTGTGCTTCGGTGGCGGCTAGCTGTAATGCTGACTGCTCTTTTTCGGATTCCGGCAGATTGCTAAAATCGTGTTCTTGAATCGCTGGTTCAAAGGAATTATGAATGATTTGAAAGGGCTCGCCACGTTTTTTGTCGAACGTGGTCCGCAACGATTCGTGTCGCTTGATAATTTCCGCCAAACTCGCATGGAACATCTGCCGGTTCAAATCGCCCGACAACCGAAACGCACCGGGAATGTTGTAAAACGCTTGTCCGGGTGCCAATTGATCGAGAAACCACAACCGATGTTGCGCAAACGACAATGGGATGTCGCCCTCACGCTCGCGTGGTTGTATAGGAGGGGCAACAGAAAGACCCTCGGTTAATTTTTCTTGATCAAGCAGCAAAGCAGTGTGCGCAATAGTGGGCGCATCGAACAACTGTCGTAATGGCAGCTCAATGGAAAATGCATCACGAATGCGCGACACCAGTTGTGTGGCCAGCAACGAGTGGCCACCCAAATCAAAAAAGTTATCCGTAACACCGACGCGTTCGAGCTTGAGAATATCTTGCCATATACCGGTAAGGATTTCTTCAGTTGGATTGCGCGGCGCCACAAACTCGCGCAAAGCGGCAAATTCTTCAAAATCGGGTTCAGGCAAGGCCCGACGATCGATTTTGCCATTGGTTGTTAAGGGAAATTCCGCCAGGGGAACAAAGATTTGCGGCACCATATAATCGGGCAGTTGAGCACGAATATGATCTTGTAGTTCATGGCTATCCAGGGAATTGCCATTCTCGGACACATAATAAGCGACCAGCATTTTTTGTCCGCCCTGGTTCTCTTTGGCCAGCACAACCGCGTCGCGCAGGGCCGGATATTCACCCAGCAACGATTCAATTTCACCGAGTTCAATACGGAAACCGCGGATTTTAACCTGAAAATCGATGCGGCCGAGAAATTCTACATTGCCATCCGGTAAATAACGCACAAGATCGCCGCTGCGATACATGCGGCTGCCGGGAAAATCGGTAAAGGGATCGGGCACAAAACGCTCGGCCGTCAGTTCAGGGCGATTCAGATAACCGCGCGCCAAACCGTCACCGGCAATACACAATTCACCAGCGGCGCCAATGGGAACAGGGCTCAAGTGTTCATCCAGCACATAGGTCCGAACATTATCAAACGGTCGGCCAATGGGCATGGGCGATGGAACACGTTCACCCGGTTTGATTTTACAAAACGTGCTTCCAACACTGTTTTCAGTGGGGCCATAGCCATTAATATAGGTTCGGCCCTGGGCCCAGCGTTTAGCGACGTCGGTGGTCACTTCCTCCCCAGCAGAAACCACGACATGGAGGTTCGGCAGGTTGTCGGATTCCATCACTGCCAGCACTGACGGCGGCAACGTCATTTTACAGATTTGCTCATCGCGAATATAGTTGTATAATTTTTCGGCAGATATCGCTGTTTCGCGATCCACGATATATAGCGCCGCTCCGTGCGTCAATGCCATAAAAATTTCAGCAACGGAGGCATCAAAACCAAGAGAAGCAAACTGCAAAATTCTGGCGCATTTGTAAATTTCGTAAACTCGACCAAAGGTATCCACCATGTTTACAGCGCCACGATGCTGCAACAACGTGCCTTTGGGCTTGCCTGTGGAACCGGAGGTGTAAATCACATAAGCGAGATTTTCGGAAAACGTTACCTGATCAGGATTCGTTTGGGGATACGAGTCGACCCGAGTTTGTTGTGAAATCATATCAATTTTGATAACGTCGCTCGACACAATATTCCCCAGCAGCGACGCCTGGCTCAACAAAACGCGCGCGCCGGAATCCTGAAGAATATAATTAACGCGTTCCTGCGGGTAATTCGGATCGATGGGCACATAAGCACCGCCGGCTTTGAGCACGGCAAAAATAGCCACAATCATCTCTATGGAGCGTTCCAGGTAAATCGCCACACGATCTTCTGGCTGAAGACCCGCTTCGTGCAAATAATGCGCCCATTGGTTGGCGCGAGCGTTAAACTCGTTATACGTCAAGGTCTGTTCGTTGAATTTGAGCGCAAGTGCATCCGGAGTTTGTTCTGCCCGTGCTTCAACAAGCTGATGGATGCAGGCCTGGCGATCAAAATCTCGCTGCGTGTGATTCCAGTTCACGGTAATGGCTTCGATCTCCGTGTCGCTCAAAATCGGCACTTGAGCAATAGATTGGTGCGGCTGCCGCATAAATGCAATGAGGATGCGCTCCAAATGCTGTAAAAAGCGTTGAACTGTACCTTCGGCAAAACGCTTGCTTTCATAGGCAATTTCGAGAACCAGCGTGTCGGTGTGCCCCACCACCAGGGTGAAGGGATAATTTGTGCGTTCAAAACTTTTAAAATCGAGAAATTTCAAACTGGCTTGTTGCTCCTGCATGGAGCGATCGACCGGATAATTTTCAAACACCACAATGCTGTTGAACAGCGCCTGATCGCGCGGTACTTTAGTGACGCCATGAATCTCGACCAGCGGCGTATACTCGTATTCGCGCATGGAGAACGCTTGCGCTTGCAGCAATTTTAACCATTCCGACACATTCTTTTCAGAATCGATCTGCAGCCGAATGGGCAGCGTGTTGATGAACAAGCCGACCATACGCTCGACATCCGGAAGCGCGGGCGGGCGACCCGAAACCGTAGCGCCAAACACAACATCCTTTTCCCCGGAATAGCGATGCAGCAAATAAGCCCAGGCACCTTGCACCAACGTGTTCATGGTGATGTGCTGTTGCCGCGTAAATTCGGTCAATCGTTTTGAAAGCTGTGGAGAGCACTCGTGCTTTAGCTTTTGATATTCAGGTTTACCTTCGAGTTCGGCAGCCGAAACGCGATCACTCATCAACTGAATAGGCGCAGAATAGTCTTTTAATAACTCGCGCCAAAATTCTTTGGCCTTGTCCATGTCCTGCGCTTGCAGCCATTTGATATACTCCTGATACGGCCGCGCTGGCGGCAATTGCAGCGGCATATTGGCCACATTGGCTTCGTACAGGGTAAACACTTCTTTCAGCACAATGGGCAAAGACCAGCCATCGGTAAGCAGATGATGAAACGACCAGTAAAATTGATACAATTGCGGCGCCAGCTTGATGAGGAAAAAACGCATCAGCGGTGCTTTGGCCAAATTAAAGCCTTGTTGTTTATCGGATTCGAGCAGCTCGTGCAGCTTTTGTGTTTGGACATCCTCCGGAAATTCCGACCAGTCCATGTGCTGCAACGGCAGCTCTACTTGGTTGTGCACGACTTGTAACATGGATTTTACTGTTTTCCACACAAATGCTGTTCGCAGTACAGAATGGCGGGCAATAATCGCTTCAAGAGCCCGCTCAAAGGCTGATACATTCAATTCGCCTTGCAACTTGCAAGTAAATTGTTCAAAGTATTCGCTTTGCTCTTCGTTGTAGACGCTGTGGAACAGCATGCCCTGTTGCATGGGCGAAAGAGGGTAAATGGCATGAATATTTTTAGCTCTATCGTTCGTCATACATCAACTTTCCAGTTCATTCATAATCGTATCGATGTCAGTATGTTCATGACTTTTATATTCGTCATCCGCATTGTTCGGATGGTGAAATCGTGCAGCATTTACGATTTCTTCAAGGGCCGTACAAAACTGATCCGCCATACTGTTTATCAGTTGTTTTGAAAAAATGTGATTGGCGTAAGCAATTCGAACGCACAGGATTTTCTCGCGAACAGCCGCATGGACATCAATTAAAAATTCTCGTTCTGTATCAGGAGATATCTCTGCCCCAGCTAATAAAGGCAACACGCGAATTCCACGTGACGTGGTATCGTGATCGAACTGACCCAGGTAATTAAAACACAGTTGTGGTTTTTGAATGCGTCTCATTTTCTCTCTCACGCCTGCGTCGTTGTGAAGGTATCGCAGCATTCCGTAATCCATTCCATTTCGAGAAAACGCGTTCAATGTTGTATGAACAACGGAAAGTTGATTTTTTATCCCGTTAATATCTTCAAGATCAAAATAAACCGGAAACATGCTCGTAAACCACCCCACCGTGCGCGAGACATCCACATCATCCGAGATGTCTTCGCGTCCATGCCCTTCAAGCATCAAATACAAAGCAGGCGTGTCATACAGCGCCCTGGCCGCTTGCGTTAGGGCTGTAATCAACACTTTAATAATATGAGTATTAAACGCATAAGCCACATCTTGCAGAAGAAGTTTTGTAGTTTCTGCATCCAATTTAAAATCCAGGACTTGCATACGAGACGCGGTGTTATCCGACACATTTTTATCCGTTAACACAGGCAGAGATTGTGCTTCCAGATTCAACCAGGCGTCGATTGCCTCAGCTCCAATATGCTGGGCGAATTCGTATTGTTTTTGAGACCACTGTTGAAAAGAGGTGGTTTTTGCAGGCAACTGCAGAGGCGATTTGCCGAGATGTTGTTGGTACAAGGTATAAAAATCCTCAAGCACAATACGCCAGGAGACGGCATCGATAATGAGGTGATGAACCGTAATAAACAAGCGGTCTTTTCGATGCGCTCCAAATCGAAAGCAACCCACTTTCCAAAGTGGGCCATTTTGCAAATCCAAACTGGTTTGCAATGTCAAACAAGCAGATTCAAAACGTCCAAGCTGTTCGGATTCCGGTACGTCCGAAAAATCAAACATAGAAAACGGTACGATGTCCACCTCGGGCGCTATATATTGCGTCCAATCGGCCTCGGATTGCGTAAAGGTTGATCGAAACACATCATGATGTTTCATCAAAAATTCGACAATACGCTCCAGGGTATTGGGCTCTACCGGCTCGTCCAGTTCAAGCAACAACGATTGATTCCAATGGTGCCGCTTTTCAATGGAGCGTTCGAAAAAGGCGCGTTGAATAGGAGTGAGCAAGACATGACCATGAACCGTACTTTGGTTTGCGCGCACAG
>CAYPZM010000042.1:0-21546 GCA_964414825.1 uncultured Cytophagia bacterium
CAATCCTGTGGGATGCAATCCCACACTACTACCGCACCAACATCATCTTGATCGTGCTCTGTTGGCTCTCGGAAACCAGGCGCACAAAATAGACGCCGCTGGGCAAATCGCCGGCATTCCAGGTGACGTTGTGGCTTCCGGGTTGCTGAACCCCGTTAATCAACAGCGCAATTTGTTTGCCCAGCACATCGTACACGGCGAGGGTCACGTGCTCCGGTTGCGCCAATTGATAGGTCAAGGCGGTAGAGGGATTAAACGGATTCGGGTAATTGTGCAGCAGAACAAATTCTTGCGGCGTTTCCGTTTCGATACCCGTTGCTGTGTACGGAACGCCGGGCAGCTCGCGGCCACCCGGCCGGGCATTGCCTCTGGCATCCGCCAAATAGACATTCACCCATGAGGGGCGTTCGGGCAGGTTGTCGGCTTTTACCAAATCGGCCCACTCTTCGTCGGTGTGGCGTTTGAAATTTTCGGTAATTTTTTCATAATAGGACATGACCGCGCCCATATAGGCCATGGGTTGAAAATCTTTTGAGGGGGAATTCGCCAGAAAAATGCCGAGATTGACCTTGCCCACGCCAACGTGCAAAACATGTCCCACAACGCCGCCAAACTGATCCGTAGGCTGCGTATGCACATCGGCGACCAGGTAATCGTGACCTTCGTACTGTTCACCAGGCACTTGTTCGAGTCGATAAAACAAATCCGAATACCAGCCGGAAAACGGTGGCGAACCGCTCATGCCGTCGATAAACAGCATGCGTTGCAGCCAGTCGGTTTCCTCCTCGTTAAACAACTCGCCGCGTAGCTCTTTTTCCGCCAACTCCTGCAGCTTGAGCATCACCTCTTTTAATTTCGGAAAATAGTGTTTCAGCATCGACACTTCCCAGCCGTTTCCATCAACAAGTGGCAGCAGTTCCGTTTCCGCCTTGATGGCAAATTGCGCAATTTGCGCATACAGGCCGGGATACGGCTCCACATAAGAATGCGGATAGGAACAGGCCGTGCCGCCGGTATAGGATTGCTTGGCGTACAGCAAATTATCATGGCGAAGCTGCGTCCACGACGACAACTGCGTGTTGAGCTTTTGCTGCTGCCAGGCCACGGTTTTCATAAAATAGGGCACCTCCCCGCGCTGCTGCGACGGATTGAGCTGGCGAATGCTCTGCAGCCAAACATTGTACAACGACTCGCTCCAAAATTCGTCGTCATACGCATCGACCAAATAGCGCAGCGCCTCCAGTTGCGAGGCGTATTTGTACTCTTGCAGCTCGTCGCGCAGCAGCGGCAGCGCATTGTCATTGCCCAGCACAAACATGGCATCCAGCGGATCGGGCATGGGGCGCCAGATTTTTTGGTTTTGATAAATAATGCGGTCATACACCACATTGGCCAAAATGTAGGAATCGAGGATAAAACGCTGGCCCGACAGCCGATACGACACCGGCAGCGGATCGGGCTCTGTGGAAAACGGGTCCACGATAAAAAACGCCGACATGATGCGCTGGCCGTAATTGACTTGAGAGAGCAGCTCGCGCTGCAACGAGTCGTAAATTGAATCGTCAAACATATCAGTGGGCGAAATATTTTTGCTCGCCACTACGCGGGACAATTCATTGGGCGTCAAGTTGTCGCTTTCACCCACCATAAAGGTGAGGACATTGTCAATATCCTGCAAGTCACTTGACGCGCCGGAAAGGTCGAGCAGCTCATTCAAAAGCAACGAGCCGATGACCATGCGGCGAATCTCCTCGCGCGACCACGGCTGTTCGTCCGGCCCGACGGGCGGCGGCGTTAAATAAAAATCCATGCGGCCCAGCCACATCATGGCCTGAAAATAGTTGCCCAAGGTGCGGCGTTGGCCATTTGATCCCCAAAACTCGTTGGTGTAGTGGCCGCGCACGGTAAACTGACTAAAATCGAGTTTGCGGTTGCGCTCGGAAAACAGCGGCATAAAGGTCATTTGCTCGCCTTCAACCGCCTTCCAGAGCGCATTGATGGTTTCCCGCTGCCCGCGCAACGAAGCGGCGATCTGCTCATCCAGCAACGACTTTGCCATGGTGATGTAAACATCCACATCGTTCAGCGGCTCGGACATCCCGCGTATCGATCCGTACTTTTTTTCCAATTCCGGAAATGAGCGATACAAGCCATCCAGCACGCGGTGCAATTTGCCTTCGAGCAAACTTTTTTCAATATCGAACAAAATGCGGTCGTAGGAAAAATGCAGAGCGTACAAAATGGCGTCGCTGGTCACCATTACAGGCACATCGTTTTCATAAATATGATGCAAAGCGCGGCCAAAGCAATCATAACTCAAACGCTCGGAGACGACAAAATGGTTGTTTTTCAAAGACTCGAGCTCATCATCCGTCAAACGGTATTTGATTTTGATCGAATCGAGATAAGCAAAATCTGTAATTTGAAATGCATCCGTGCGGGAATTATAAAACGGCGAGTCGGGTTGGTAGCGGTCGATGATGGCTTTCGCGGATAGGTCGGCATTGTCGCGCAGGAATTGCGCGTAATCTTCGGTGCTAAATTGCGCCCACGCGGCGGCCGACAGACACAACAAAAACATTAAAAACGTTCGCATGACTCCTCCCTAAAATTTTAATAAAGCCAATTAGCACGAGAGTTTGTTCAACAAGCATGCCAAAGGATACTAAAATATCGGCGTAACTTGTTGAAAATTATATATCGTTTATTGATGTTCGCGCTATATGTGATGATCATTTGCAAAAGTTGAACAAATTCACGAAATTCTTTTATAGTATATGAAAATTTTTCATATCTTTGGCCACAATATAAAAAACAAGAGGGCATCATGAAATCAGTTCTTTTTATGATTTTTTTCGTGTTGTGCGGGAATCTGCTTGCCGAAACCGGCGAATGGCAATCCCTGTTCAATAAACACAATTTAAACGGCTGGGTGGTCAAGGCCGTTCCGGCAGACCAGGAAAAAGCCTTCTGGAAAATTGTGGATGGAACGATTGAGGCCAATTCGCTGGGCCAGCCGGATCACGATTACGTGTGGCTGATGACAGAAAACGAGTACAGCGATTTTGTGCTTTATTTGAAAATCCAGGCGTTTGCAGACAGTCCCGGCAACAGCGGCGTGCAAATCCGCAGCCGATACGATGACGAGGCCGGATGGCTCGACGGGCCGCAAGTCGACATTAATCCCCCTGGTCCTTGGCGCACCGGCATGATTTGGGATGAAACACGCGACAACAAACGCTGGCTCTATCCCGAAATTCCCGCGGATGCCTGGGTGGACAGCAGCATGGCGGTGGACGGCATCCGCATGTACATGAGTGACGACGAACCATCATGGAACGAGCTGACCATTACCGCGCATGGCACAAAACTGCAAGCCGAACTGAACGGTGTGACGGTTATGCAGTGGGATGGTGACGGGGTGCTGAACGATGCTGTGCATCAAAAATATAACGTTGGCATGAAGGGCCACATTGCTTTGCAAATCCACAAAAACGACGAGCTGAAAATTCGCTTTAAAGATATTCGCATTAAACCCTTGTAACTCCAACTTGAGGAAAATACGTTGAAGATCAAACTGTTTATTTTATTTCTAATGATGAGTGCTATGATTACGTATGCAGAACAACCCGTGCGCGTTGCGCTGTTTAACATTTGGGAGCTTTCTACCGAAAAATTGACGGACATGGAAAACAGCGTTGGTCAACATGAGCAAATGAAAGCTGCGGCCAAAATCATTCAATCGGTGCGGCCGGATATTTTGGTGATCAATGAAATCGATCACGATTACCGATACCCCAAGTATCTGGCGAAAAATGCGCGGCGATTTGTCGAGGCGTATCTTAATCAAGGTAAAAAACCAATCCATTATGCGCATGTGTTTGCGGCGCCGTGCAACACCGGCATTCTCACGGGCCTGGATTTGAACCACGATGGCCTGGTCGCCGATTCCTCACACATCGGCACGCGCGAATACGGCAACGATTGTTTTGGATACGGCGAATATCCCGGACAATTTTCCATGGCCGTGCTGTCCAAATTTCCGATTGATTCGGTTAACGTGCGCACCTTTCAAACATTTTTGTGGCAGGATTTGCCCGGAAATCATCTTCCGCAGGAATACTATTCGGATGAAGCCAAAGAAATTTTCCGCTTGTCCAGCAAGTCGCATTGGGATGTGCCCCTACATGTCGGCGAGAATCAAGTGCATCTATTTGTCTCGCATCCTACGCCGCCAGTGTTTGATGGCGAGGAAGACCGCAACGGCCGGCGTAATTTTGACGAGATCAAGTTTTGGGTGGACTATATCAACAACCATTCGAGTCTTTATGATGACAACGGGAAAAGCGGCGGATTTGACAAGGAGAAGGCTTTTATCATTGCCGGGGATTTGAATGCGTCTCCCTACGACGAAGTGACGTACGACAACATCACCGCCGTCGGTCAATTATTGCAGCATCCGCACATTCAGGACACTTTACCATTTACCATAAATGAAGGAGCTGTTGACAAAGCTCGACCCGAATCCATCGCGCAGCAAAAAACATATACAGCACAGTTTGGCAGCGGCCGGCGCACGCGTATCGATTACGTTCTGCCCAGTAACCAATTAAAAATTGTGGATGGCGGCGTGTTTTGGCCGGATGCGGAAAGTGAAGCCCAAGGCCACAAACTGGCGGAACAGGCTTCGGATCACCGTTTGGTGTGGATTGATGTCAGTTTTTCGCACTAAAAGGCAAGTCATTTTTTTCATTGACTGAATAAAATATATTTTGTACCCTTTTCCAATGGCATAGTCGAAATTCATTATGCCATTTTTTGTTGTAATAGTTTTTGGGATAAGCCAGGCTCGAAAGCGCAAATTTACGGACGTGTTGATCTGAACTTGAGCCCGCCCCAAAGCTCATTTTCATGCAAAGTGGTCGTTTATGAAAATAGTTTTTATCCTTTTGTTGACGTTTGGTTCTGCTCTGGCTCAAGTCCCAGTCATTAACGAAGTCATGTCCCTCAACAACTCGGCCCATCAGGATGCGGACAACGATTATCCCGATTGGATTGAAATTTACAATCCGGGACCGTCGTTGAATTTAAACGCCTATGCGCTATCTGACTCCCGCGATGATTTAGGCAAATGGACGTTTCCCAATATCGAGATTCCCTCGCATGGATTTTTGTTGATTTTTGCATCGGATAAAGACCGCAAAACTCCCTACGACTTGCACACCAACTTTAAAATCACATCCAAAGGAGAAACTTTATTCTTCTCAAATCCTCAAGGTATTATTGTGGATAGTTTGACCGTCCCACCATTGGCTGTGGATATTTCCTATGGCCGCTCCCCGGATGGCAGCTCAACCTGGGCATTTTATAACGAACCTACGCCAAATACCAGCAACGAAACCGAGCCCGCAACGGACTATAGTGCGTCGCCGCAGTTTTCGCAAACCGGCGGATTTTATTCGGCGTCACAACAGATTGATTTTAGCTCAGGTCAGTCCGTTGATGAAATCCGTTACACCACAGACGGCTCCGATCCCAATGCACGTTCTCCAAAATTTAGCGCTCCCATTGCTATTAACCAAACGATGGTTCTCAAGGCCCGTTCATTTACTTTGGGCAAGTTGCCGAGCAAGGTGGTCGCCCATACCTACTTTATCAATGAACCCAGTAGCCTGCCCGTGGTCTCGCTAAGCACGCACCCGGACAATCTGTTTGATCCCGATATTGGCATTTATGTGAAAGGCAACGGCACGGCGTATGGCGGCTACCCGGACAATCCCGTAGGCCCACCGGCCAATTATTGGGAAGATTGGGAACGACCGGTGCATCTCGAATTGTTCGAACCGGATGGGCGGCGCGGATTTGCCGTCAAGGCAGGCATCAAAATGTTTGGCAAGACCACGCGCAAGCTGCCGCAAAAATCGTTTGCTCTGTTTATGCGCAACGATTACGGGCAAGAGGAGCTCAATTATCCGCTCTTTCCCGATTATCCGATCACACGATTCAATTCGTTTCTTTTGCGCAATGCCGGCAGCGACAATACCGAAAACGAGGGCGGCGTGCATTTTCGTGATGGATTGTCGGCTCGGCTGTTGTATGGCATAAATCTCGACTTTCAAGCGTATCGTCCGTGTCATGCTTACATAAATGGCGAGTACTGGGGCATTTACAGCTTGCGTGAAAAACTGAACGAGGATTACCTCGCACATCATCATGGCGTAAATCCGGACAATGTGGATATTTTGGATGATTACCACACCTTGTATCCGCTCGTTGTGGAAGGTGACGCCGAGGATTACAACGCGCTCATCGATTATCTAAAAGCGCATAATTTACGCAACGACGCGTACGCCCGTTACGTGGAAACGCAAATGGATGTGGATAACTATTTAACCTATATGGCCGTGCAAATTTTCTTCGCCAATCACGATGGCCCGGGCCACAACAGCAAATTCTGGCGGCCTCGCGAAGAAATTAGCCGTTATCGCTGGCTGTTGTACGATACGGATCATTCGTTTGGTCAGCGGCTGTTTATCCCCAATTTTCACTATGCGCCGGATGGGTATGAGGACAATACCATTGCCTATTATCGCGAGGAAAACGGTCCCTCCTGGCCGAATCCGCCGGAATCAACCTTTATGTTTCGCAAGATGTTGGAGAATGAAGATTTTCGAAATCGCTTTATCAATATTTCCGCGGATTTTCTCAACACCATTTTTGCAACTGAAACCACGTTGAACATTTTCAAAAACGTGCACGATACGATCTCACCTGAAATTTCCAAGCATTTACGGCGCTGGGGCGGATCAACGATTCAGTGGCGTCGCAATACCGAGGTTGTCGAAACGTTTCTGGACTTGAGACCGAGTTATGTGCAGGATCACATGATCGATGAATTTAATCTGGGCGGACTGGCCGCGATAACGCTTCATGTGGAACCTCAGGGAGCCGGCGTGGTCAAGCTCAATTCGCTCTATTTGGATAGCCATCCCTGGTCAGGGCTTTACTTTTTGGATGTGCCGATTGAGCTCATTGCATTGCCCAAGCCGGGTTATCGTTTCACGGGTTGGCAGGAATTGGACTTGCAAACACCAAGCGCAACACTGCTGCTGGAAGACGACGTGACGCTAACTGCCCGATTTGAAGAGTCTGGTTCCGATGAGAGTTTGGTGATCAATGAAATCAATTACAACGCACATGCGGATTTTGATACCGAGGATTGGATCGAGCTGTACAATCCGTTATCCACGTCACTGGATGTATCGGGCTGGACGATTGTGGACGATGATACCAACGAAGCCTTTATGTTTCCTGCAAACACAATTATTGAAGCGGAGGGCTTTGTGGTCGTTTGTCGGGATGTAAATGCATTTGAGGAATATTGGAATGTTACAACCCCGGTGTATGGACCATTATCCTTCGGGTTGAATAACAATGGCGATACCATCATCCTGCGCAATGCCGAAGGGATGGTTATCGATTCTCTCTCCTTTCAAAATACCTCGCCCTGGCCGCGGCAACCGGATGGCCACGGCGCTACGCTTGCCCTGCGCTACCCGTTTCTCGACAATTCGGATCCACAACATTGGATGGCCTCGTTTGGCTTTGGTACTCCGGGATATCCGAATCAGGTCATTGGCGACGTAGAAACCAAAGCGTCAGCACCCAACAATTTCGGACTGAGCTCGATTTATCCCAATCCGTTTAACAGTTCTACAACGATTCGTTTTTCACTAAACCATCCCGGTCATGCGCAATTGCGAGTGATCGATATTTTGGGCCGTCACGTGCGCACACTTTTGAATTCGGATTTGCAATCCGGCACTTTTGAATTTGTTTGGGATGGACGGGATGATGCGGGAAGTCAGGTCAGTAGTGGAATATATATTGTTGTTTGCCAAAGCGATACACGGCAAAGCGTGCGCAAAGTTGCATTAGTGGAATAGCTGGATTTTATCAAGTCATGATTGGACTTTATAATCAATGTGATATGGGATGAGTTGACTGTGTCAATTCATACATCGACACAGTCAATGTACTCCAAAGGACTTAAAGTAGTCTATATTATCCCTTTCCATTTTAGAAATATAGTTCCATAACTCAATCAATACTACTTTTTGACAAACAATCCAATAATTGCCAAAACGAAAGCTACTACTGCCGCACTCCAGCTTACCATCGTAATCCACTCCATATTTGCATGTTGTACCGCTATTCCGGCAAAAGCCCAGGCAAATACCAAAGCAAATAGCACGTCCCGGCGTTGGGTGACGAAAAGAAACGCTAAAATCAAGCCGAGAACAAGGAGGAAAGCCAGCCACAAGCCATCGGACAATCCGAATCCATTCCAGCCGAGATGTTCGAGAAAAATAGTGACATTGGCCAGTGTGGCAACACAAATCCACGCCAAGTACAGGCTAAAAGGCACATGGCCAAACCATCGCACGGCTGTTGATGGGGTTCCTATGCCAATCTGCAACCGTTGATAGGTTTTAATCAATGAAAAGAGGAGCACAAGCATCAATAAAACAGTAAGCGCGAACTGTTCATAATGCCAGCTAAAGATCCAGGTGATATTGGCCATGCAGCTCAGCACAAAATAGTATCCGATGCGTTGCTCAATTCGGTCGTTTTTGTCTGGAGATTGCCACTGGAAAACGACGAATGCCAGCAATGCCAGATAAATCACTCCCCAAATAGAAAACACATATCCCGCGGGTTTGAACAGGACATCAAATCGGTCGGAGATTTCTCCGGTGGTCTGACCGTTAAACGGGATCGCATTGGCGAGATAGTTAGTCACCACCACCGCAATTAACGCAGCCGTATTGATGATTCGGACTATCGCTTGCTTATTCACGATGATCTCCTTGGTTAGTTGACATTTTTTGCTCTTGCTCTTTAACCATAGCAATAATGCTTTGCCCCGGTTTGGGCTCCAAAGTTGTATCGGCTGCAAACACCATCATCTTTTTCGGCTCGATAATCAAGAACATGGGAATGGCGCGATCCTTATAAAACGATTTAAACGCCTCATAATCAAATTCTTTTGTCAATTTTGTCGATTTTACCCGCCAACCATTTATATAAGCATCGTTCAGCGTATTAAAATTGGTTTGTTCATCAAATAAAAATCGACCCCGCAGATGCTTGGGGATAAAGCTGTCCTCTTCGCGACTCTTATCTCGAATGGGTGGCAGTTGATAGAGCTCGACTTTTTCAAAAATTTCCGACAAATGCAACGCCGCTAAAGAATTGGCCTCGTCGTTTGAGGTGAGGGCCAAAAAGCGACCAATGCCTTCCAGATCCAGTTCATTGACAATGTGTTCGGAAACCACACTGCCGTAATGGGCGGGAATGCCCTCCATGCGAGCCTGGAGAATATTGCCACGATTGCTGTCGATAAGCAACACATTAAACTGATGCTCCTTTAGAATTTTGGCTATTGCGCGTCCCCAGGCATGCGCGCCCATAATGAGCAACCCTTGCGGATCCGATTGTGTGACGCCGAGCCATTTTGCTACGGGACCGGAAGTTAACCCGTAAATAGCGACGGTTACTACAATAACCAAAAACGTCATAGGCACCAAAATATCCACTCCTGGAATATTGGTTTCGGCCAGGCGAAACGCAAAAATGGAGGACACCGCTGCAGCAACAATTCCGCGTGGCGCCAACCACGATATAAAGACTCGTTCGCGCCAACTCAAATCCGAACCGGCGGTCGAAGCGAGCACGGAAAGTGGGCGAGCGATAAAAATTAGCACAGCCAAAAAGAGGGCGCTATTCAAATCAAACTGGCTAAAATCACTCAAGGGAATGCGCGCAGCCAGCAAAATGAACAAGCTGGATATGATCATAACGCGCAAATTTTCCTTAAACGCTACAATATGCTGGATACTGACTTTTTCGTTATCAAGTGCCAGGCCCATTAACGTAACCGCAAATAAGCCGGATTCGGGTTGGAATATATTGGACAGGACAAATGCGGTAATCACCAGAATAAGAGCCACGGTTTCCTGAAGAAAATCGGGCACCCAAAACCGCTGCAGCAAAAACACGAGAAACTGTGCCAGCACAAAACCAATAATTCCGCCAAAAAACATGGTTTTCAGAATTCCGAGCAAGATTACCGACCAAGCCTGCTCTATTTGCCCGGCCAAAATCGCTTCAAACACGAGTACGGCAAGAATGGCTCCAACCGGGTCAATGACAATACCTTCCCATTTTAGGATAGTACCAACGCGTTTTTTGGGCCGAATGTGCATCAATAAGGGTCCAATGACGGTTGGGCCGGTAACCACCAAAATGGTGCCGAGCAAAATAGCCAGACGAAGCTCCATCTTTAGAATATAATAAGCGGCTACAGAGGCAATCGCTGCGGTAACCAGGACTCCAAGAGATATGAGTCGAAACACAACGACGCCCACGTCTTTAAGTTCGCTCATACGCAAGGTGAGACCGCCTTCAAACAAAATAACGGCCACAGATATGGAAACGACGGGGAAGAGCAATTCTCCCAAAAGTTCATCGGGATGTAAAAAGCCAGTCAGAGGCCCGGCAATAAATCCAAAAATGAGCAGGAAAAGTATGGAAGGAAACCGTAAGCGCCAAGCCAGCCACTGTGCTGCAATACCTAAAACAATAATACTTGCTAATTCATATAAAGCGTGTTCGCCCACGTTTGCTCCGGAAACGATGCAGGTTTGATGTTCAACTCAAGTTCAATAACAATTCAAAACAAGTCTTTATTTACTCGCCTTTACAGACTCGAGGCTCGGATTATCCAACTAGCTCGTCAAAATAGTCGTCTTGAATTAGCGGGAAAAATTCAATTGTCACGAAGACTCGATAGTAACCCACTGTGCCAATGTCAAATGCTAAGAAACAAAACCAATATGGTGCCCTGCACGAACATTTATTGGCTTCTCTGTAACCGAACAATCAGCACTCACGGCAAGTAAAGTGGCGCATCCGGGCCCAAGGGCGCTCCTACTAGCAGCCAAATAATAAGCAACACCGACCACACCATCAGAAAAGCAAATGTGTACGGCAGCATAGTCGAAATGACCGTGCCGATGCCGGCTTTTCTGTCGTACTTTTCCATAAATGCTACGATCAGTGCAAAATAGGACATCATTGGGGAAATGATATTGGTGACGCTGTCGCCCACGCGATAGGTGGCTTGCACCAATTCCGGCGAATAACCTAACAACATAAACATGGGGATAAACACCGGCGCCATAATCGCCCACTTGGCCGATGCACTGCCCATGAACAGATTGATAAGCGCGGAAAGTAGAATAAACGTCAGCATGAGCGGAATATGACCCAACCCGGAAGATTTTAGAAAATTGGCACCTTCAATTGCGATGATCAACCCCAAATTGGTCCACTTGAAATAAGCGACAAATTGAGCGGCAAAAAAGGTCAAGACGATGTAAATTCCCAAGGTCTCCATGGCTTTGCCCATGCCCTTCATCACTTCGGCGTCGCTCTTGAAGGTTTTTGCGCCAATGCCATAGGCCACTCCGCTAAGAGCAGCGCCCAGAAAAATAAACGCCACAATGCCATCCATAAAAGGCGAATGCAAAATACTGCCTGTATCGGGATTGCGCAGATAACCAGTTTCCGGGACCAATCCTCCCAAAATAAACGCCGAGAAAAACAAAGTTGCACCCAAGGCAAACCACAAGCCACGTTTTTCGTCTTTGGTCAAAGGCCGAATTTCTTCGGGTTTTTCATCCCCTTTATATTCACCCAAACGCGGCGCTACCAATTTTTCTGTAACCCAGGTACCGGCTATAGCAATAAAAAAGGTGGATACAAACATAAAATAGTAATTTGCTGCGGCATTGACCTGGTAACCGGGTTGAATGATATGTGCCGCCTCTTCGGAAAGCCCGGCAAGGAGCGGATCGATGGTTCCGAGCAGTAAATTGGCGCTGTAGCCACCGGACACGCCGGCAAACGCCGCAGCCATTCCGGCAATGGGATGCCGACCGGCGGCAAGAAAAATAATCGCGCCTAATGGCACCAATAGCACGTAACCGACTTCGCTGGCCGTGTTGGACAAAATTCCGGCAAAGACCATCACAAAGGTCAAGAGGCGGCGCGGGGCGGATATGACCAGCAATCGCAAACCGGTCGAAATGAGTCCGCTGCTCTCGGCAATACCAATGCCGAGCATGGCGACAAGCACGGTGCCCAGTGGCGCAAATCCGGTAAAATTACTCACCATGTTGGAAATGATGAGATGCAATCCTTGAACCGAGACCAGATTTAGCGGTTCAACAAGTTCGCCGGTACCGGGATGCGTCACTTGAAGATCGAACAAACTGGCAACCCAGGAGAGTATCACTACAAACACAGAAAATAGAAAAAAGAGCGTTGCCGGATGCGGAAGTGCATTACCGACGTTTTCCACAACGGTCAAAAACGGTTCGATGATACGCTTTTTTCGTTTTGGCATCTTTTAACTTTCCTATTATTTTGTGTATTTTAAATCTTAAAAATATAAGACGTTAAAGTCAAAAGAAAAATTCCATTGATTTTCAATAGAAAGTAGAATATTAATGTCGTGAGGAGCACGAACAAAATGCTCGAGTTGGAAAGTCTGCGTTGCGGATTTTAGACAAAAAAAGCCGCCCAAAAGGCGGCTTGATTCTCAAACTCCGGAAACTACAATATCGTTAAACACCAAACTTGGTGTTCGCCAACTGCTGTATTCCCAGGGATCGTTACCGACCTCGGCGAGTTTTTTCCAGAACTCTAAATGGTTGTCGGCAATGTTCATTTCGGCAACCGCCTGGGTGAGCTCTCCATTTTCAAACAAAGTGCCGGTTATGCCGATGGAGAAATCGCCGGTATTCGAGTTGGAGTTGCCGCCAATAAATCCGTTAATGAGAATACCACGTCCCAAATCTTTCATAATAGCAGCCACAGACCGATCTCCCCGTGGTATAATCAAATTCGAGCTGCCGCCGGTTGTGGGCTCCACCCCCAATTTGCGGCTGCGGTACCAATCAATATAATATTTTTTTAGCACGCCATTTTCGATTATGCTGCGCTTTTTCGTGGCAAATCCATCGCCATCGTACAATCGACTACCCAGGCCCTGGACGATATGGGGATCATCTAAAATGGTGAACAGGTTGCTGCCGACCGCTTGGCCCTTTTTATCCAACAAAAACGAGCGTTTTTGCTGCAACGAGTAGCCGCTCATTGCCTGCATAAACCCACCTAATACGCGGCCCACAACTCGATTTTCAATGATAATCGGCAGGGTCTCAGTGTTTAGTTTTTTTCCGCTCATCAATTCCATGGTACGTCTGGCAGCTTCTTTGCCAATTAAATCACAAGCGGGCATGTTCTCCATTGCGCGGTGTACAGCATAGTGATAGCCATTCGGACGTCGATCGCCCTCGTCTTGTGCCGTCATTTCGGCCAGGGCATAGCAAAGAGTCGACTGATTATCACCTTGAAATCCATTGCTGGTCAGAACAATTTCTTCGTGAAAGCTGTCGTACACCTGCGATGTGACCGAAATCGCCTTGTCGCCGCCAGCTTGCAAACAAGAATCCTCCAGCTCTCGCGCCATGGAATGACGTTGTTCCGGAGAAATCTGCTTGTATCCTGGATCCATTAATTTGAGATCGATGTTGGCACGGCCCTTATAATATTGCGGATCCGGTAAACTTCGAAACGGATCTTTTTCCAACAGCTTGGCCGTGCTGATCATATTTTCAATAAACGGTTTTAGCGCATCTTTGCGCAAATCCGACGTACTTTGTGAAGAATAGCATCCGTTTACAAATACTTCCACACCAAGTCCTTGCGTCGTCGCTTCCTTGACGTTTTCCGGCTTGTGTTGACGATATTGCACTTCCACAAACCGTTGTTTGTTAAACCCAACTTTGCAATCGTCGGCCCCGGCACTTTTGGCCGTTTTGAGAACAAACTCGCATACATCTATCATCTCTTTATTCATAATTATGCTCCTTGTGTTTGAACGCCACCAACGGTCATCGATTTTACCAGACACGTTGGCAAGCCAAAGGATACGGGCATGGACTGTCCATCTTTGCCACACGCGCCCGTGCCGCCTTCGTGTAGTTGCAGGTCATTGGCCACCATCACCACATTTTGCAGCATTTTGGGGCCATTACCCATTATGTTGATATCTTTGATCGGTACGGTCAATTTACCGTTTTCAATTTTGCGGCCCTGGGAGACATAAAACGCAAAATCGCCTTCGCCAATTTTAACCTGACCGTTGCTGATGTCCTCAACATAAATGCCATTATCCACGGATTTAATGACATCTTGTGGCGTAGCATTGCCAGAGAGCATATAAGTATTGCGCATACGCGGAATGGGATAGTGTTGATAACTTTCACGGCGACCATTTCCGGTCGGTTTGACGTTGTAATGTTTTGCGGAAATTTTATCGTGCAGATAACTGGTTAAAATTCCATTCTCAACAAGCATGGTTTTCTGGCCGGGCGTGCCCTCATCGTCCACATTGACCGAACCCAGTTGGCGCGGGGTAATGCCTTCATCAACAATATTGACGAACGGTTCGGCGACTTTTTTGCCAATCATGGTCGCATAGGTGGAAATGCCTTTGCGGTTAAAATCGGCTTCCATACCATGACCGATAGCTTCGTGTAACAAAATGCCGGTTACTCCGGGACCCAAGACCACGGGCACTTCTCCGGCAGGGGGTTGAACGGCGTCAAACAAAATTACGGTACGATTCACAACCTCACTCGCGAGTTTGTTTACAATGTCGGACGTAAAGTACGAGATATCCTGGCGTCCGCCAAAATTCCAGCCAGAACGCTCTTGCTTGCCGTCCTTTTCGGCCACCACCGATGTGGACAGATAACTGCGCGGAATCAAATCCTCTGCTTTGATACCATCGCTGGTCACAACCATTATGCGTTTTTGTTGATCGTGCATGGTGGCATTGACCTTGATAATCAAATTAGAGTTGGCAAAACACTTTTCATTTACATCTTTAACTAGCGGCAATTTGTTTTCCAAAGGAACTTGCGTAAAGAGCGTATTCAGAGGATAATAATTTTCAGTTTTTAATTGTATAAACGATTTTGCAGCGGGATTTGGCGAGGCATCCGCAATAGTTGCCGCAGTTGCTGCCGCCGCCAACATGGATTCTTCGGTAAGCTCTTGCGTAAATCCGTATCCGGTTTGATCGCCTTTTACCGTACGAATTCCTACACCCAAATCGATGCTGCCATAAGCGCGATCTACCTTGCCGTCTTCCAAAACAAGCCAGTTGGAAATGGTGTGCTCAAAATAGAGATCGGCAAAATCACCACCTTTGGATAACGCTTTGTCCAGAATTCGTTTGCACAAGGCATCATTAATGGCAAACTCGGATTCAAAAAATCCAAACGGAGCAGCGTGCGCCGAGGACAACCAGGTTCCAGGTACAATACGCCCCAGTGCCGCTGTTCCGCCAACAGCCACCGCAGCCGTTGTTAGAAAATGTCGTCTACTCATTGATCCCATGAGGACCTCCGAAATGTTAAATAAAAGGTTATAGCGAGATATTGGTCAAAAGAACAAGACATCAGGCAGAAAAGTTGGAAGTTTCAACATTCAAGAACATCCTAAAGAGGTACGGAACAAAACGCAAAAAGGTTACATTTTATGACATCATAAATCTTCTTATCTATTTAATAATATATTATATATTAATTAAAGAGTTTATTATAGTAGGGGCTGTTGATATGTTTATAACCTTGCAGATATTCGTTAAATCTCATATTTCCAAGGCAATTGCGCTATCTTTACTCACATACTCATGTGAATGGGCTGTGGATAAAGCTGCTGTTATCACCGGATGTGGGAAGGCAATGCCGGTTTTGTGAGTATAAAGACGTTTTTCCACAGTAGATTTACATCTTGTCCAGTGATTTGCTGCACTTGTCCAGATAACTATGTTGATAACTATGTGGCACCTATCATTGAAATGAGGAAATTGTTTGCTAAAAAGATTAAAACATCTTTTCATATGAATCTGGCGATGGTTTGTATTGACGCCGAATCCAATAGCTCTTTTTATCTTTTTCAATTTTTAAATTAAGGAGGTCTTTGCCAAACAAACGCAAGAGTAAACCAATGGGCGTGATAACCATAAAAAATAAAATCGTCAACAAAATTCGCGATACAAACCAGCCGAGAAAAAAGGCCAGTCCCATCCAAAAGGTATGTAACGGTTTTAGGAGCAGAGGAAATAGAATAGCAAACAGGAGAAACAATAGGGAGAGTATTGACAGCCAGAGCGCCCGCTCCGGATGACTGCCAAAAAGAAAAATGAGCGTCGCCAGTATTGCCAGCACAATGGCCATGGTGAGACCAAATTTTTTCAAATCACGCGGACTTTGTTGCAAACTTGCCACCCCGTCGCCTACGTCCCTAATCAAGCTCATACTGATGCCTCCAGTCGATCTCTTCCTTGAATTCCGGCTGGGCGGCTTTGTCCAAAATAAAATTTCCCATCACCAAATAATCCATTTCTGTGCGCATAAAGCAAGTATAGGCATCCTGTGGCGAGCACACAATAGGTTCGCCGCGTACATTAAACGACGTGTTGATGATCACCGGGCATCCGGTATTGTCGGCAAATGTTTTGATGAGCTCATAATAGAGGCCATGTTTGTCTTTGGATACGGTTTGCAGGCGCGCTGAATAGTCTACATGCGTAACTGCCGGGATATCGGATCGCGTAACGTTTAGTTTATCAATTCCCCACAATTTTTTTTCATCCGAGGTCATCTCGCGCCGGCGTGAGTTTTTAACCTCGGCAACCAACAGCATATAGGGGCTTTTTCTATCGATCTCAAAATAGTCGGAAACGCGTTCTTCGAGGACAGACGGTGCAAATGGTCGAAAACTCTCGCGAAATTTGATTTTTAAATTCATTCGCGACTGCATATGCCCCGAGCGCGCATCGCCAATGATGGAGCGGCTTCCCAACGCGCGCGGCCCAAATTCCATGCGACCCTGGAACCAGCCGATGACCTTTTCCTGAGCGACTAAATCGGCTGTAATGGTTATCAAGTCGGAATCCGATAGCTTGATATAGGGGATATTTTTTTCTTTGAGATAGCATTCAATCTCGTCGTTCGAAAACTCGGGTCCCAGCAACGAAGCTGATTGTGAATCTCCCGGCTCAATCGTGCGCGGCTGATTTTCCACCACATGCCAGGCAAAAAGTGCAGCTCCGAGTGCGCCACCAGCATCGCCTGCAGCAGGTTGAATCCAGATATCTTCGAACGGACCTTCGCGCAGCAAGCGGCCATTTGCGACGCAGTTTAAAGAGACGCCACCTGCGAGGCAGAGATTTTTTTGCCTGGTTTCGTGAAACACATGTCGGCCAACGCGTAGCATAATCTCTTCAGTAACTTCCTGAACCGAGCGCGCCAAATCCATGTCTTTTTGTGTCAATTTACTTTCGGGTTTGCGAGGCGGGCCACCGAACAAGTTGTGGAACTTTTTATTCGTCATGGTCAGGCCGGCGCCGTAATTAAAATAATTCATATTGATTTTGAACGAGCCATCATCTTTCAAGTCGATGAGATGATCCAAAATGGTTTGTACATATTTGGGTTCGCCATAGGGTGCCAGGCCCATTACTTTATACTCGCCGGAATTGACTTTGAAACCCGTGTAATAGGTGAATGCGGAATAGAGCAATCCCAAAGAATGCGGAAAATGCAGCTCGGAGTGAATGTCCACAGAATTGTCGCGACCCACGCCAAACGATGTCGTCGTCCATTCGCCCACGCCATCCATAGTTAAAAATGCGGCTTCTTTAAAAGGCGACGGAAAAAAGGCCGAGGCAGCATGCGATTCGTGATGCTCCGGAAAAACGATGGTTCCGTCAAAATCGAGTTTGTTGCGGATAAAGTCGGGAATCCACAATTTCTGCTTGATCCATAACGGCATGGCCATCAAATAAGAGCGCAATCCTCGCGGCGCGTACGTTAGATAGGTTTCCAAAATGCGTTCAAATTTGAGAAACGGCTTGTCGTAAAAGGAAATCGTGTCAATATCTTCAATGGTGAGATGTGCCACATCCAAGCAATAATTTATGGCGTACATGGGAAAACTAAAATCGTGCTTTTTGCGCGTAAAACGCTCTTCTTGCGCAGCGGCGCGAATGTGGCCGTCCTGCACCAGACAAGCAGCACTGTCGTGATAAAATGCAGAAATCCCAAGTATATTCATGATTCGTTAAAAATTTGTACATCGTTATCGCGAAAAGTCAAATATTGGCTTATTTGAATAGAGTCCTGATCGCGCATGAGAAAGAATTTTCCAGATGCTTTGGCGTACACAACACCGTCAGCATCGACAACTTCGCCTTCTGCGATTGAATAGCGTGATTTATGTTCAACGGGTCGTCCATAAACCGTAACCAGCAAACCAACCGGCAACGGCCTTACAAAGCGCACGGTTATTTCTCCGGTCACGAACAATTTCTTCCGTTCCACGGCAACCGACCAGCCAATAGTTTCATCCAGCAGCGCGGTGATGATGCCGCCATGCACCACGCCTTTGTAGCCGGCCTGGCGCTCATCGGCTTGAAACGACACTTCAACACCCTTGTCTGTCATTTTAAAGCGGCAGTTCAGAGTACTCGGATTGATTTCCGGTTCGCCGCACACCAAACAACCTTTATACGTAGGTAAAAACGTTTCTTTAGACATGCTCCACCCATTCGTTTTCGAACAGTTCCAAGACGTTTTGTGGATGTTCCGCAGAATAGTTCGCCAGTTCCAGCAACTCGCCAAAATGAAACGAATAGCCCCATAACGCTACGCAACTCTTTACGCCGGCGTCGCGCGACGCCAATATGTCGTTATCCGTATCGCCCACCATCAAGGCGTTGCGAGGAAATACGTTTAATTGCTCGCAGGCTTTGAGCAACATATCGGGGAAAGGTTTGGGGCGCTCGACATCGTCGCGGGATAATATCAAATCAAAATAGTCATCGAGATGTAGCGCCTTAAGCATGGGATCGGTACCGCGTTTAGCTTTATTGGTAGCTACAGCCAGCTTGATTCCCTTTTCGCGCAAGGAATTTAAAAGCGGCACAATTCCTTCAAACGGAATGGCGTGATCGGTGCAGCGCTCCCAATAAATGGGGCGAAACGCCTGCTGAAACTCTTCGCCGTGATGCATATTCTCTTTTCCCAGGACGTGAATTAAAAACTCATCCGGCCCCGGACCAATGGCACGTTTTGCGGATTGCAAACTGATTTCCTGTAAACCTATTTGTTTCAGCGCCAAATTGAGGCTAATGTGAACATCCGTAACTGTATCTACAAGTGTACCATCGAGATCGAAAATAACCAGCTCTAACATTACTTCTCCATATTGTTGAGGGCAAATGTACAAAAAAGTTAAAGATTATCCAACAGTCAAACCGATTCCAAACATTCCTGAATAGTTGTTGGAAAACTGCACAACTCTTTTTAGATTGATTAAACGAAATCATAAACTTGAGGGAATTATGGTTGAGATAAACGCAGAGTTGAATGCTAACGACATTCTCATTGCGGAGTTTGAATACGCGCGCGAAACCGCTTCGCAAGCTATGGATGATCGGCATAAAATGGTGAACTATTTTTTGCTCATCGTTGGTTTGTTTCTTAATGCTATTGTTGCATTTTTAAAAGGGGAGTTTGACCAAAGCACCCTGCTTCCGCCAAACCTGTCCAAAATTGTATTGAGCGGTTTGTTATTCACTTTATTTCTCATTGGCGTTTTGTATTTACTCAAATTGATACGATTGCGCTTGGCCTGGTATGATAGCGCAAAATGCATGAACCGGATCAAAGATTACTACGATACAAAACTATCCGATTTGGAATTAAAGAAAACGGCTTTTCGATGGACGAGCGAAACGTTGCAGGATTTCAAACTACATAAAGTTGATACGATTTTTTGTTACTCGGCCATATTGATTTTGTTTATCGATTCGCTGGCATTCGCAGCTATTCCTTTAATTGCAAAACCAGAATCTTTTTGGATAGCTAGTGGTGTCTTTATTGTTATGATGCTTTTACAATTTTTCTATTACCGAAATCGATTAATCATCAAAGAAAAGAAATCATGAAAGTCGAAATAAAAAAAACTACCCAGGAGTACAAGGGATTTTTTACATTGGAAAAGTGCCGCCTAAAATTTGAAATGTTCGATGGCAGCATGAGCGATGAAGTAGTTCGCGAAAACTTTTACCGCGGCGACTCCGTAGCTGCCCTGATTTATGATGCTTCAGCGCACTTGGTTCTGTTCGTTCAACAATTTCGTTACCCTGTTTATACCGTAGAATCCAAAAACGCCTGGCTTTTAGAGCTGGTGGCAGGCAGTCGAAATCGCGATGAGGAGCCCAAAGAATGTCTGCTTCGTGAACTTGAGGAAGAAATTCACATAAAGGCCTCCGCAGATGAGTTGCGCGACATTGGGGCATTCTTTGTCAGTCCAGGCGGCACATCGGAACGGATTTATTTGTACGCGTTGAATACTAATTTGAAGGATTTTGATAAACAACATGGGGGCTTGTTGTCCGAACAGGAAGATATTCGCATTCATTTGCTTGCTTTTCAGGAAGCGTTTGAACTGCTGCAATCGGGTCGCATTCAAGATGCCAAATCCATTATCGGGATTCAGTGGCTGCAGATGCAGGGGAACGATTGAAAAAAACAGCGCCTCAAATCGCATGGTAACGATTAGGTCTTTTCCCCTTTATTCATTCCTGTTGATTTTGATGTCCGCTTGATTTGGCTAAATAATGTTTCAGCATTAGAATAAATAATCGGATCAAATCCCATCCCCTCAATGATCTTGAAATTGCGATCCAGAGGATTGCCAAATGTAAACACTTCCTTTATCAAATAACAAAGCCATTTAAAAAAACCTGTAAATTTATTATAACTGAGAAACGACGCCGGAACGGGATAGTCCGAACCAAACAACAGCCGTTCGTGCGGAATGTTTTCAACTATATCATCCATATAGAGGGCGCGAAAAGTTGTGGCAGTAGCGGACAAATCCGCATAGATGTTCCAGTTGTTTAAATCCGCCTGATCCATCATGCGCAGGAATTCGTCATAATCATCCTGGTACGCCGTGTCCAACTCGCCAAAATAAGGCAGAGCACAATGCGCAAAAACGATGGTAACGCCCATGTCCAGAGCTCGCTCCATGTATTTGGGATTGTTATACTCATTATACTGCTCGCACGAAGTGGGAATGGTATATTCCGGACCAGCATGACAAAACAGCGGCAAATTGTGCTGGACCAGTTTGCGATAAAAACGATCGCACAGCGGATTCGACGGATCGATCTGCTGGGATGAGGGAATCCATTTGCACAAAACCGCTCCATTTTCGAGGCAAAAATCAAGCTGCTCCTCCCAATCCACTCGATACGGATGCACCGATGCGCCAAACAGTATGCGTTCATTTTGTTGGGCCAATTCGGCCAAAAATTCATTGGGCACGTAC
>CAYPZM010000043.1:0-14912 GCA_964414825.1 uncultured Cytophagia bacterium
GCCGGTTCGATCCTGGCACTATTGGCTGCCGAGGAGAGAAAATCAATCTGGTTCTTGATGCTCAGCGCAGTGTTCGCCGGACTGGCGACGCTGACCATCCCATCCATGTTTTTTGTGCTGCCATTTTGGATGCTGTGGATGCTGCTGCGCTCCGGCCAGATATTTTCGCAAAAATTGATCTGGATTGCTCTTTTTGCCATTACCACCATAGCGGTGTTGGCGCCCTGGACCATCCGAAATTATCAAAAGTACAACAGACTCACACTAGTTCGACCCGTGCCGCATACAGCATTCCCTAATCTCGATGACTTGAAAGCACAAAAAGATCGCATCAACAATGGCTTTAAAGACACGACCGATTATCTCAATCAACACCCCAACGGCACGGACAAGGACAAGGTTGGCAATATTCTCAGCAATTATATCAAACATCCGGTGCGCTCGGCCCAGTATATGTTGAGCGAAATGGCCCACTTTTGGGCGCTCTATCCCGACCGTTTGGATACCCAATCCATGGCGTATCAAAAACAGGTTCAGCAAAAGGATGAGCGCATGGTTAAAACCGGCTCGAGCTTGTGGCAGCTTGTACAAACGTTGAGCATTATTACAATGGCGCCCATATTCCTGTTTGCGCTTGTTGGCTTGTTCATTGGCCACCCGCTGCGCTGGAATCAGCTCTTGCTGGTGTTTACCATTTTGGCCATGACGCTTGGATATTCGCTCATCTATGCCGAAGTGCGGTACCGCATCCCCATTGAGCCGTATGTACTCATGTTCACATCGGTGGGCATTTGGTATGTGTATCACAAACTTGTTTTGCGAGTAAAAAAAACAAACCTGGGTGACGCCACATTACAGACATCAGCGGCGTCGCCTGATATCTCTCCTGCATGGCGTAAAAAATTACAACCACTGGACCATTTCGAGTAAACATTTCATGTTGACCGTTTCAGCCAAAAACAGGTCAGTGCAATCGCTGTTTTTTTTAATGATTGGCGCTGGCGTTGGCCTGGTTATGTCCTATGCTGCTGACATGCCAAACAAGGTCTTTTTTGTGATTGCTCTCGGCCTGGCATTTCCCTTTGCCACACTGCTCATCCAAGATCTACGCCGATTTTTGATTGTCGCCACGATTTTCACCATTCCGATTCATTTTGACATCAACTTTATGCACACGTTCGAGCGCCAAGCCGGAGCTTCAACCGCGGGAATTACGTTGACCGATATTTTTCTCGTCGGCTTGTTGCTCATCTGGATTATCGAGATCGCCACCAAAGACAAACCATACACTGTGTTCTTTGCCCGAATAAGCGTGCCGGCTATCCTCTATTTTGAAGCTGCCGCACTCTCCATGCTGTGGGCGCCACGACTCGATTTGGCGTTTATGGAAGTGCTGCGCATGTTCAAGGTGTTTCTCCTCTATTTCGTTTTGATCAACAACATTCGCGACAAACGCGACTTGCGCCTGGCGGTTTGGGCGCTCATCGGAACGGTTGCGTTTGAGGGTATTATAGCCGGGCTTCAAATATTAAAAGGCGGCCGCCTGGGATTAGAATTTATTGGCGAAGCCGCGCCCGACCCCGATGGCGATGCCTCCATGTGGCGAGTCATGGGAACTCTCGGTCATCCCAATAAATTGGCCACGTATATGGAGTCGCTGCTGCTGCTGAGCATCGGTATGTTTTTGGTGGAAAAGAAAAAAATTCTCAAATTTCTAAGCATGGCGATTTTTTCACTCGGCTCTATCACATTAATCATGACCGGCTCGCGCGGTGCATGGATCGGCTTTTTGATGGCGTTTGTGGTGTTTATCTTTTTCTCGATGCGCAACAAAGCCATAAACATGAGATCTTTGGTCAAACCGATAATTGCAGCGCTGCTCATTCTGGCTCTGGTTGGCGTGGCGTTTTCCGACATGCTTTTGGAACGAATTTATGGCGACGATTACGGTTCGGCAGCCAGCCGCATTCCCATGATCAAAATTGCCATCAACGTCATTTCCGCACATCCGATTGGCGGCGTAGGCATCAACAATTACCAGGTCAACATGCGCGAGTTTAATGATGCCATTGAATCGCTGCGGTATACCACCATTCCGCGCCCGGTTCATAATATGTATTTGCTGGTCACCGGAGAGACCGGATTTATCGGCTTTTTTATGATGATGCTTATGCTGATCGCACTTGTGGGCGTGCTTTTAAAAACCGCAGCATCTCCGGTGCCGCTGCTGTCGGTCACTTCGATTTGTATCCTGGGAGGGGTCTGTGCGTTTTGTATTCATGGTTTGGTGGACAAACATCCTCCCGGCGGTTATGCTCCTTTTTACGCGATGATGGCGGTTGCGGCCTCGGCGTTTATCATTGATCGCCGGCGTCAAGCATCGCTGCACGATTAAATTCTGGAACCTTTATGCTAAAAAAAATGGCCTTCCATATCGGTAGCGTGTCCTTTGCTCTGGCAGTGGTTATGCTGCTGGCCTCTTTGTCAACTATTTTTTTGGGCCGCACTCTCACTCCCGAAGAATTTGGCGAATTTGCCCTCATCCGCACATTGGTGCTGTTTATTGCGCCACTCGCTGTGTGGGGCCAGGACGTGGCAACCGTGCGCTTTTTCAGCCAAAAAGATGCCACGGGATACCGTTGGGACCGGGCATTAAAAAACATTGTACTTGTTGGAGCTTTCCTCGTACTCGCTGGAATTGCCATTGCTTCACATATTTACACATTGAGTTGGCAAAAATCTTTGGCGCTGTTTGTTGCTACCCTCGCATATGTCGCAACCCTGTTTTTTTCCAATTTAAAACGCAGCCGTCAAAATTACTCGCAGGCCATTCTCATGCTAAATGGCTTTCGCGGCGCCTTTTTTATTTTGGTTTTAATGATGGTGCTTTTTAAACAGTCCAGCGCCAATTTTGCGATTTATTCCTACTTGTCCATAATCATTTTTCTGGCAATTGTAAACGCTATCGTTTCTTTTAAAACTATTCCTCGCGGCGAGGAGCCTGTGCCGCGCGAAATGCACACCAACGGCTTGCTGCTTATGGGATCGCAAGCCTCGGTCACCATTATCGGTTCACTCGACAGCCTGTTTATTCCGGGAATGCTAGACCTCGCTGCATTGGCGCTCTACCAGGCTTCTGTTGTGCCATCGCAGGTGTTTAACATATTAGGACGCGCCGGAAAATATGTATGGGTTCCCGAGTTTGGACGCGCGAAAAAAGTTCAGGTCAAACGCTTGTCGCTTATCGTTGGCGTTGGCGCGTTTTTACTGCTGGCCGGAATGCTCATTTTTGCCAAACCGATTTTGCATCTGTTGTATGACGGCAAATACGACCAGGGCGCCAATATTTTGCGTATTTTAGCCCTGGCCGGAACCATCCGCCTGTTTTATAATCTCGGCTCTAGCGTCATCGTCGGTAAGCTGGAACGCGAGGCCCTTTACTATCATTTGGGCGTGAATATTTTTATGGTGTTGGTCGAGATCGGACTTTTATATGTGATGTTGAAACAATTCAGCGTATTGGGTGCGGCGTTAACCATGCTCATCGTCACCACCATGCGCGCGCTTTTCAGTTATGGCATTATTTGGAAATTTCGAAGACAACTGGGAGGGGCATCGGCCTAGTGGAGAAACAGCGACTACTTTATCTGTCCAACGAACGCTTTCCAGCCAAACTGGCGTGCACCATTCAGCAAATGGTGATGTGCGAGGCGTTTGCCAAGGCAGGGACGGATGTAACGCTGCTGTATCCGCACTACCACGATACGCCCAAATCCACAGCAGCCGAACTCGCGGAATTTTACGGTGTTGAACCGATATTTAATATCAAAACCCTGCCCTCCATCCTGCACCTCAGCAAACCTTTGGTCGATGGCAATCGCCATTTTAAAATACCGATCATTGGCGGTGTGAGTGTATTGCTGTCCACCTGGTGGTATGTTTTAAATTTGCTCCGCCGCGGCCAACTCGACAAACCGACGATTGCCTATTCGCGCAACGTAAATGGCGCCCATGTTTTCTTTAAAGTAAAGCAACGGCTGGGATTATCGAAACCGCTCAAAATTATTTTTGAGGTACACTCGCTAGATCAACAAACGCCAGTGCGATTCTTCCACACGCTACTCCAGCACGCTGATGGCCTGGTCTGTATCTCAAACGCGCTCAAACAAGCGCTTGTGGAAAAATTCGGCGTCAACGAAAATAAAATTCTAGTAGCGCACGATGGCGTTCGGCAGTCCGCGCTGAGCAAATCATGCGGCAGCAAGGAAAAAGCGCGTTCCCGCTTGAATTTAAACAAGGAAAAGATAGTGCTTTATACCGGACAACTATTGCCTGGCAAGGGAGCGGACGTGTTCGTCGAGGCAGCGAAACACATCCCCGATGCGCTGTTTGTTCTCGTGGGTGGACATGGAATATATTTGCAGCGCATGCGAGAAACTATAACTCGAGAAAATATACAAAATGTTCAACTTGAGGGATTTATCCCGCCGGCACAAGTTGTTACGTTTCAACAAGCGGCGGATGTTTTGGTATTACCTGCTACAGCAGATCATAAGATCAGTGCCTACACCTCTCCATTAAAGCTGTTTGAATATATGGCCGCACACCGACCGATCGTGTCCAGCGATCTCCCGGTTCTGCAGGAAATCCTATCGCACGAAAAAAACGCCCTGTTGTTTAGCGAACGCGATGCTCGCGATTTGGCGGAACAAATCACACGATTGTTAGCGGACGACGAATTGTCCGAGCAGTTGGCCACACAAGCAAAGCATCACGTTCAGAACTATACGTGGGAAAAACGGGCTCTGAACATTTTGAAGTTTATCAACAACATAGGCTAGTTATGAAAAAACCGAACATTTTACTTGTATCGATAGACAGTTTACGCGCGGCTCATCTCTCCGTTTATGGTTACGATCGCGAAACCACGCCCTATTTGAGCGCGTTGGCGTCCGAGGGCACCGTGTACGAAAACGCCTTTACCGCGGCCAATTGGACCGGGGCTTCGGTGGCCTCCATTCTTACAGGCTTGTATCCGACCACACACGGCTATACCAACAAACGCTACTATCTGGATGACGGCCAGGATTCCATAGCCTCCATCTTGAAAAAACACGGCTATTTCACCACCTGCTTTTCCAACAACTTGTACCTTAGCAGCAAAAGCGGGCTCAATGCCGGATTTGATGATTTTCGCTACCGCGGCGTATCCGAAGCCAAAAGCGAAGCGTCATCGCCTAACAGTTCGGGAGGCCTGCTGCAAAAATTAAAAGAAATTCCTAGCATGCAATCGAAAGCACTAGTGAAAAATATTCTCGACACGTTTAACGAAAAAAAGGCGCTGCAGCGCGACAAAGGCGCGTACAATACTGAAATCGGTTTTACAAAATGGGTAAAACAGCTCGATCGCAACAAGCCATTTTTCACGTACATACATTATCAAGAGCCACATTCGGTTTATTTTCCGCCGTATCCGTTTCGGCGGCGATTTTTTTCCGGCACCTGGCTGGATGAGGGCAAGTTTCTGGAATTCGATCACATGCGCTATTTTGCCGGAAAAACTCAATTTACCGAATCGCAAGTTGAAGGTTATAAAGAGTTGTACGACGGCGAAACCACCTATTTGGATTGGCGAATGCATCGGCTATTTCGGCTACTCAAAGAACACGATTTGTATGAGGATACCATCATATTTGTCACTGCGGACCACGGCGAGCTGTTTGGCGAGAATGGCTTTTTCTGGCATGCTTTCTGCCTGTATGACCCATTGATTAGGGTCCCGCTGATCGCCCGGTTTCCCGAGTGGTTCAAGCAGGACTATCGTTCTTTGGAAATTGTACAAACCAATGATCTGGTGCCCACAATTCTGGACGGTTTGAACATCGACTGGAAATATAAAAATGATCGCCAGGGCCAGTCGTTCCTAAACGGCTCAAACCGCCAGGCAGCGCTCACCGAGACCTACAATCCCGAACCGATGATCGACCGTTGGTTGCAAAGAAACAAGGACTTGGAGAAGCGTGACTTTACGCAATATTTGCGCGATTTAACCGCGTACCGCACCGCCACTGACAAGTTTATCCGGGCATCGGACGGCAGACACGAATTTTACGATTTGCAAACCGATGCGCAAGAATCGAAAAATCTGGTCGGTTCTTCGGATCCTCTAATCACTCAACGCCAAAAGGAGATGCAGGAATGGGCTGGGTCGTTTACGCCCCATCGTGTGGCCGAGGGTACCCAACCGGGCTTTGACAAAGCCACCTGGGAAAAAATGAAGGCCCTCGGATATGCATAAAGGCCAAGTTCACAATCAGCCAAATTCTGATGATTCCCGCATCCGCATCTTGTTCGTGATTCCGTCGTTCAAAACCGGCGGCGCCGAAATACAACTGCTTTCTCTGGTTCGAGGATTGAATAAAACTCGATTTGCCGTTACTGTTGCCGCGTTTTATCAAGGCAACGAGCTGGATGCCGATTATGAAAGCATCCCCGACACCAAAATCGTCTATTTAAATAAAAAAAGCGGTCCGGATTTTTCGTTTGTACAGCGCCTGATGCAGTTGATCAGACATGAACACTTTGACATTGTACAATGCTACAACATTTCCGCTCGACTGCTGGGTATCCTTTCTGCAAAGAAACTTGGCGTGCCCTACACGATTGCAACGGAGCGCACCGCGCGCCTGCTGTATTCGTCATGGGGCAGTCGCTTTTACTTGTTCTTTGAAAAATATGCGTTGCGATACGCAAGCCTCGTTATTGCCAATAGCGAGGCCGGACGTCAATTTGCCATCTCTCGCGGCGTACCAAAAGCTCGAACGCGGGTGATTTATAATGGCATTGATCCACAACGCTTTTTGCCGACTCGATCGAAACAGGAGGTTCGACAAGAGCTCAAGATTCCGGAAAAGGCTTTTGTTATCGGTTTGGTGGCGCGGATTGAAAAATTAAAAGATCCGTTCACTTTTATAAGCGCCGCTCAAATCGTAGCTGACCAAATGCCCAATGCGTTTTTTGTGGTTGTTGGCGATGGCCCGCTACTCGAGCCGATGCGCCAGCGCGTGAATGAGCTGACTTTGCAGCAGCAGTTTACCTTTACTGGCCGGCGCTCTGATGTTGCGGATATGCTGAACATGATGAACGTCTTGGTCCTCACCTCCAAACAGGTCGAAGGATGCTCCAACTCGCTGTTGGAAGCCATGGCGCTCGGCAAGGCGGTGATCGCCACCCGTGTCGGCGGCAATGTCGAGCTCATCACTCGCGAGTCTAACGGCTTGCTCGTTCCGCCACAGCATCCACAAGAGCTGGCGGACGCCATATTGCGTGTTTATAATGACGCTGCATTGCGAGAACGCTTGGAAAGGCAAGCCCGACAATCTGCTTTGGAGAATTTTTCGCAAACAGCTATGGTGAGTTCGTACGAGGCCATTTATCACGAACTGTTGCCGGATAAAGCTCCGGTCACCGAGGCCAAAAACAACACATCGCCTTTTGCGCGCTCCAACGTGCTGGGCTGTCCGGTCGATCAAATGACGCTGGACGACTGTGTTGCTTATTTCGAGCAAATCATTGCCCAACGCCAGCCCTGTCACATCATTGTCGTCAATGCCGCCAAAATCGTCAAAGCGCGCATAGACAAAGAATTGCAGCAAATCATCACCGATGCCGATGTGATTGGCGCCGACGGCGTACCTGTGGTGTGGGCGTCCAAACTGCTGGGCCAGCCGCTACCGGGCCGCGTGAATGGCACGGATTTAATGGATCGTTTGTTCGAGGTCTCTGCGGAAAAAGATTATCGCGTGTATTTGTTGGGCGCCCGGCAAGACATCATCACCAACACGGTCAAGAATTTAAAGCAGCACTATCCACGCTTGAACATTGTCGGCTATCGCAACGGATATTTTGATTCACTTCAAGATGAAGAACATGCCGTACTGGACATAAACTCGGCACAGCCGGATATTTTGCTCCTCGGCATGGGCACGCCCATGAAAGAAAAATGGGTGCGTCGCCACAAAAGCACTCTGCGGGTACCCATCATTCACGGCGTTGGCGGCAGCTTTGATATTGTCGGCGGCCTTACCAAACGCGCACCCAAATGGATGCAAGATTATGGCCTGGAATGGTTCTACCGTTTTCTTCAGGAACCCCGACGCATGTGGAGGCGTTATTTGGTGACCAATTCGGTTTTTATATGGCTGGTATTTCGAGCCTGGATTTCACATAGATTAAAGAGAAGAGGGACTAATCACACCATGGTTTGGGACTAGACTGTGGTAGAAATGGAGGAATATTGTTTATGAAACAGACCGGTACTATACTTTTACTGTTATTGCTGTCCCTGCCGATTTTTGCGCAACAGAACGTTTGGATCAGCAATGGGCCGTATGGAGGAGAGGTTACTGTTGTCGCTATTGATCCAATTAATCCCAATCAAATTTACATTGGCCTGAGCGAAGGCGGTGTATGGAAGAGCACCAATGGCGGACAATCCTGGAATCACAGCAGCACCGGGTTGTTTGATAATCATATTCAGGATATAAAAACTCACCCCACTTTACCGAACACTCTTTTTACCTGCACAAAAGTAGGTGGCATTTATAAAAGCACCGACCAGGGCGAAAATTGGGTGCAATCCAATGCCGGATTGACAACCTGGAGTATTCGCTCCATCTATTTTGATCCTGCTACGGAAGGCCGTCTTTTGGCTGCTACGGACAAGGGCTTGTTTGAATCCGTAAACGACGGCCAAACCTGGCAATTGCTGGACACCGCTGGGTTGTCGAGTACCAATTTATCAACAATTTTGAAATCAAATCAGGACAACACCTTGTTTGTCGGTACGTTAGATGCCGGCGTTGCCAAACGCGCCCCGCAAGATAGTGTTTGGACGATGATCAACAATGGCCTCGCCAACCTCCAGGTGAATGACCTGCTGTTCAAAAGTCAAGCAGCCGAGGAACTGATGGTTGCCACCAATGCGGGCATATTTTTGTCCATAGATAAAGGCGAGAGCTGGCTGCCGTTCATCACCGGCATTGACAAGCCGCAAATTGTGGACATTGTTATTGATCCTATGCTGGAAAGCCGAATGTACGCCGCATCCTACGGCGGCGGTGTGTACAAGAGCGAGAATGCCGGATTCCAATGGAACGCCGCCAACACCGGACTGGACAATGTTTACCTGAACTGCGTTTCCGTTTCACCCGCTCAGGCCTCGAATGTATTTGTGGGAACCTTTGGCGGCGGTGTCTACAAAAGCTCGGCGTACGGATTGGTGTGGCAGGCCAGCAATACCGGTTTACAAAATGCCACGGCATCGTCGATTTTGTGTGATCCGTTTGAGGAAAACACGGTGTATGCCGGCATCACCGGCGGTGGCGTCTATTTGAGCCAGGACGCCGGGAGAAATTGGGCGCCCATCAACATGGGATTTAAAAATTTGTCGATTATGGACTTGGCCGCCGATCCCGTGCAACAAGGCCGAATTTACGCGGCTGTTTGGCAAAGCGGTGTGTACGTCAAGGCCAGTGGCGTTACCGTGTGGGAGCAAAAGCGTAACGGATTAACCGACCGGCGCGTGACCGACATTGCCGTGAATCCCATCAATTCCAGCGTGTTGTACGTCACTACCGATGGCGGCGGTGTGTTCACCAGTATAAACCAGGCCGACTCTTGGGTGCCATCAAACACCGGCCTTTCCGATTTAAGCTGTCAAACCATTGCGGTCGATCCAGTCAATCCCAGCAACATTTATGTCGGGACAGAAACCTCGGGCGTATGGAAATCGACCAGCAGCGGAGGCACCTGGATTCAACAAAATGTGGGCATCATTGTGCCCAAAATCACATCGATCAAAATCGACCCGACCAATCCGCAAATCGTTTATGCCGGCAGTTTTGGCGGCGGCATTTACAAATCTACAAATGGCGGTGCTACGTGGCTTGCCAAGATCGCAGGTTTGCAGGAACTTTTGATCGAATCGATTAGTATTGATCCGCAGAATCCAAACATTCTATATGCCGGCACCTGGAGCGGCGGCGTCTACAAATCGCTCGATCAGGGCGAGTCCTGGATTCTTTGGATGAACGGTTTGGATGAAAAGTACATCCCGGCCGTGGCCGTTGATCCGTTTCACACCGAAGTGATTTATGCGGGAACGGGCAGCGGTGTGTACCGTATGGAGCAAATTGTATCGAGCGTGAAAGAAGAAGAGGCGGAGTTGCCGCAAGCGTTTGTGTTAAAGCAAAATTATCCCAACCCGTTTAACCCATCCACCACCATCGAATACGCACTACCCCAAGCAAGTGATGTTACCCTGGTGATCTACAACTTGCTGGGTGCCAAGGTTCGTACGCTAGTCCAAGCATCACAACCGGCTGGAATCTTTAGCGCCGTATGGGATGGATTAAATGAAGATGCGGAATCTGTTGCTGGCGGCATTTATTTTTACAAACTCAAAGCCGATTCTTTTGAGGATATGCGTCGGCTTGTTCTAATTCGCTAGGAATATTGAACAAGACATTAATTTAGGCATCTATTGGAGAAGCATTGACGGGAGCATATTATGAAGTTAAAAACCTTAATTCTGAGCATGTGTCTGCTGCTGTTCGTTATAGCAGCTAGAGCGGACGAGCAGATCGGAGTGGTCAGCGACGATGTTATTTTGCCGCCTGACCTCAACACCTTTAATCCACCCAGCGGTGCCGGTAGCACGTATATCGATCCGGCGTTTGGAACCGAAATCATTCGAGTCACGGACAATTCCAAATATGGCGAGTTTGTGCTCGGCGGGTATGTGGGAAATAGCGAAATTTCCTATTTCAATAAAGACGGTTCCTATTTTATCGCCGCGGAAAATGACGACATCGACGGTTCCAGGCTGATTGGCACCTATTTATACAACGGCCACACCGGCGAGCGCATCAAACTGCTGGGTGTCTACGGTACCACTGTCCGGCCTTACTGGATTCGTTGGGCTTTGGCTGACCGCTTTAAAAAAGATGGCGAGTACGTCACATTCAATCCCAATTACCATTTTTACAAGTATGAAGACAATGAAATCCGACTCTATGACGTCCGCGATATTGATAATTATCGTGTCCTGCGCAAATTTACCGAATACGACAAAATCGGCCCGGCCGGCGGTGAAGGCGATCTCTCTGCAGACGGCCGTTACTGGGTTCTGGATGGCGATGCCAAAGAAATGTTTGCCTACGATTTGATTGACGACATTAAATACACGGTCTCCACATTCGACCTTGGCAGTCTCGGCTCCAAAGGCGGTAATGTGGGTGTGGATTATGCGGCCATTTCGCCGAGTGGCGAATACATTGTAGTCTCCTGGGGAACCGATGCCGCCATGAATCAACAATATGCCGGTATCGAGTTGTATGACAAGAACTGGAATTACATCCGCCAATTGCACCCCAGCATTGTGCACTGGGCCCCGGGCATCGACCATTTTGGCGATGAAGTCATTTATACCGTGGTCACGCACGATTTCCCCAAATTCTTTTCGTCTATTGGCGCTACACCCGGAGATTTGGTGAGTGTGCGTCTATCCGACGGCAATCAACGCTTGCTCAAAGACATTCCGCTGTGGGCACATATGGCCATATCAACATGTAACTATGTGACGAATGGCGATTATATTTACGTGGGCTATCACAACCGGTCGGACGATCCCAACGATCTGTGGGCTCCATTTTGGGATGAAGTGTTTGAAGTGCCCACAGACGGCTCGCAAGAAGCGCGGCGATTTGTGCACCATCGCTCCCATTATGTCGAGGGGCAAAGTATGAAATATTATCAGCCCGATGCCATGGTGAACCGACAGGGCACAAAAATAATCTATCGAAGCACCTACAATAACGGCGTCGGCGATTTGTACATGTTCGACATTGGCGGCCGCGGCAATACCTATACGGATGATATTCCTCCCTATCCGCCTACCGGATTGCGTATGGGAGAAGCCACGTTCAACTCGATCGAGTTGGTGTGGGATCGCCCGGTTGCGGCTTCGGACGGCGACTACCCGATGTATTACAAAGTGTATCGTGGTGGCACCTTTCTCGCCGATGTGTACGAAACCCGTTATAAAGATTTTGGCCTGGTGGAATCAACCACCTACGATTATGAGCTTATTGCTGTGGACAAGGCTGGCAATCAAAGCACCTCAGCCACCACAGGCAGTTTTTCAACGCTTGCCGATGTCACACCTCCGGCGGTGACGGACTTGCGCATTCGCAACTCGTTTCAGATAGAGGTCAAATTTTCCGAAACCATGGATGCCGTTTCCGCCCAGGATTTAGGCAACTATAGCATCGATAACAATATAAGCATTAATAGTGTTGTGCTTTTGGAAGATGAAGAAAGCGTTTTGATCACCACCAGTCCCATGGAGCTCGGAGTAGAGTATGCGTTGGTCATCAACAAGGTTACCGATGCCTCCAAAGCCAAAAACAAAATTGTGGACAATACGACGCGCACCTTTTCCCTGCTCTCCGGCCTTTTTGATGATTTTGAAGACGGCTTTGATTCCAACTGGGTGTTTCGCACGCCCGAACGTTGGGAGCTGTATGCCGAGGATGGCAATCAATCTGCCTTTTTGAATACTTCGGATTATGGCGACTATTCCACCAAAATGATCGGCGAAGCGGCTATTGTGAACGGCAGCGAGCAGATGGGCCCCGATTTTCGTGTCACCTGTGAGGTCAAGAGCAATGAAGATTTGATTTCCAACGAGGCAGCAGATTATGCCATCGTATTTGGCTATAGTGATGATTTGAATTATCATTACGTGCAATTTCATCCGGGTGATGTCAAATTGCATCGCATAGAGAATGGCGAGCGCACGTTGTATGAAGAATATCCGTTCCGCAGCACGTTTGACGACTTTCAACTTGTTTCGATTGAACTTGAAAATAACGTCCTGACAACATTTGTCGAGGGCGAACAAGTATTTGAATACGAATTGCCAAATCCGATAAACGGACAAATCGGCATTGGCTCGTACAATGATTCGGCCTGGTTTGATAATGTCAACATCGGCCCCATCAACCAGGTGGACACAACTCCGCCGCAAGCTCCCAACAGTTTGAGTATTGTGCGCGAAGAGCATGATTGACACAAGATCCCTGTCAGGGTTTGAAACCCTGACAGGGTTGCTTGAAAGAGGCAATCCTTGAGCAGACTAAAAGAAGCAGTCCTAAAACTGATTTACTCTCCGGAGCAATTTGCCCGAAAACTCGGAGCCACTATCGGCAAAAACTGCCGCATTTACACCTACTACTGGGGCTCCGATCCCTACCTGATTACCATCGGCGATCACGTTCACATTACTCGCGGCGTTAAATTTGTCACGCACGACGGCGGCGTCTGGGTCTTCCGTCAACAGGAACCCGATTTTGATGTATTCGGCAAAATTACCATTGGCGACAACACCTTTATCGGCAACGAAGCCATGATTTTGCCCGGCGTGACCATTGGCAAAAACTGCATTGTCGGCGGAATGGCTGTGGTCACCAAAAGTCTGTCGGATAATTCGGTGGTCGCCGGCAATCCGGCCAAATACATCTGCAGCACGGATGAATATTACGAGAAAATCAAAGACTTGAATTTAAAAACAAAATCCCTATCTTTGCGGGAGAGAGAAGAGCTTCTCCGGAACTTGCCGGAGGAGAAGCAGATTATTAAATCCGAAATCAAAACATGATCAAATCTGACAGCATAGCAAGGTTTTTCATCGCCTGGTCTCTTTTGCTTTCCTCATTTTGTTCCTCTCAACCCGTTCATACCGGACTCGATAGAGTCTCGGAATTTTCCTCACTGTTTAAAGATCAGCGCATCGGCCTGGTCACCAATCACACCGCTGTAAATTCCCAGGGCCAGCACATTACAACCGTATTCTTGCAGCAACTCGGCGCCAATGTTACCGCACTGTTCGGCCCGGAACACGGCATTTGGGGCCTGGCCGCGGCCGGCGAAACAGTGGAAACGACTCGCCGCGCTGACATCCCGGTATTCAGTCTGTATGGCGCGAATAAAAAGCCGACACCGGACATGCTCAAACATGTGGATTTGCTGGTCTTCGATATGCAGGATATTAGCGCGCGCTTTTATACCTACATCTGGACGCTGTTCAAGACCATGCAAGCGGCGGCGGAAAATGACATCCCCATCGTGGTTCTGGATCGCCCCAATCCGATAACTGGCCGAGTCGCCGGCCCGGTGCTGGACATGGAATTCTCGTCATTTCTCGGACTCGCTCCGATTCCGGTAGAACACGGGATGACCATCGGTGAGCTGGCCAATATGTTTAACGGTGAAGGCTGGCTCGGCAACGGCTTGAAGGCGCAGCTCACGGTTATTCCGATGAAAGGCTGGTCGCGCGATATGTGGTACGATGAAACCGGCTTGGACTTTATCCCGCCGTCTCCCAACATGCCGAACCTGGAGACGGCAATTGTTTATCCTGGACTCTGTTTAGTGGAAGGCACCAATGTATCCGAAGGCCGCGGCACGGATACGCCATTTTTAATCTGTGGCGCGCCGTGGATCGATGGCGAGAAACTCTGCGATTCTCTGAACGCCCTGAACATTCCCGGCATCCGCTTTTCTCCCGTCTCATTCACTCCGAAACATGTGCCCGGTATTGCGCCGCATCCGAAATATAAAAACAAGATATGTTACGGTGCGAAAATCGAAATTGTCAATCGAGAAGCGCTGCCCTCATTTTGTGCCGGATTTTATATCATAAGCACAATTTATAAACTCTATCCCGATAATTTTACCTTTCGCGCCGATCACTTTGATTTGCTGTGTGGGACCGATGCCATTCGTTTGGGCATCCTGGCTGGGGAGCCGGTAGACGACATCTGTGCGAGTTGGGAAACCAAGTTGCGGAG
>CAYPZM010000043.1:14922-17634 GCA_964414825.1 uncultured Cytophagia bacterium
GTTTGAACGGCAGCGGCGGCCTTATCTCTTGTACGAATAAAAATCTCACATCAAGCCGCAAAGAGGATTAGTGAAAAAGCTTTCAAGTAATTAGTGAATCTTTGCGAATTCTTGGCGCTTTTGCGTGAAAATGGAATAAAAAAACCCCGCCAAAAAGCGGGGTCAAGTTGCGGAATTTATTCTTGAGCAGGCGAAACATTAGTCGCCTGTGGTCCCTTGTCCGTATCTTCAATCTCAAATTCTACAGGCTCTCCCTCGCGTAACGACCGAAACCCTTCTCCAGAAATCCCCGAATAATGCACAAAAATATCCTCTCCGGATTCACGCGTGATGAATCCGTACCCCTTTGATGTGCTGAACCATTTCACCGTACCTTTTTCCATAAGGAATCCTTTCTTAATGTGTACTCGTTCGTACACCCGGCCTTGTAAAGAAAATCGCCAAAAAGAATAGATCCGGAAGGGGCGATTGCGGATTGCTCGTGTGGAACTTGGGGGGGTCCGTAAAGCAATTAAAACAAGGACAAAACGTGGTGCACCGTTATTTAAGTGGCTTTTAAAATATAGACGATTGATTGTGTAAAGTCAAGATATTTTCTGAAGCGGATTCGGTAGCCATCTTTGTAAAAAAATGTGCAAACTTTCGAAATGGTCTTGACTGTTTAGCGATTTTTCTATAGTTTCTTTTGCTTGGCCGTTGATCTTGGCCATTACCTGCCGAAATTACATATTCACATTTAACCTCATTAATTATTGGAGGCGTTATGATTGAAGGAAGCAAGACCGACGATGCAACTCGAAAACTTTTAATGGGTATGATCGGTGGCGGCCCCGGTGCGTTTATTGGTGAAGTGCACCGCAAAGCCGCACGAATGGACGGGCATGTCGAGATCGTCGGAGGGGCGTTTGATATTGATCCGGAAAAATCGCATGAAATGGGTCGCGCGCTCAACCTCGATCCCTCCCGCGTTCATGATAATTATGAACAAATGATAAAAGCCGAGCTCGAACTTCCGGAAGGCGAACGTATCGATTTTGTCTCCATCACCACACCAAATAACTGGCATTTTCCGATTGCCAAAGCCTTTTTGGAAGCCGGATTTAACGTGGTCTGCGAAAAACCCATGACCATGGATGTCGAGGAAGCGCTCGCGCTTGAAAAAATCGTCAAAGAGTCAGGTAACGTGTTTGCCTTGCTGCACAATTATACCGGCTACCCTATGGTCAAACATGCACGTTGGATGGTCAAACAAGGCATGTTGGGCAAAATTCAAAAGATCGTCGTGGAATACCCGCAGGACTGGTTGCTCAAACGCATCGAGCTCGAAGGACAGCAGCAAGCCTCCTGGCGGACCGATCCGAAACAAGCGGGCGCCGGCGGCTGTCTCGGCGACATTGGCACCCATGCTGAAAATTTGGCGCACTATATCACCGGACTTTATATTGACGAGCTTTGCGCCGATTTGACCGCGTTTGCCGAAGGCCGTGTTCTGGATGACGACGTCAACGTTCTTTTACGCTACGAGAATGGCGCCAAGGGTGTTTTGCACTCTTCGCAAATTGCCACGGGACAGGAAAATAATCTCAACATTCGTGTTTGGGGTACCGAAGGCGCGGTGCAGTGGTTCCAGGAAAATCCCAATTACCTCTACTTTTTCCGTCAGGGCGAGCCGGTGCAAATTCTGCGTCGCGGTAACGACTATTTGTGCGATGCCGCCAAGCGCCACACGCGCATTCCCGCAGGCCACCCGGAAGCGTTTCTTGAAGGGTTTGCCAATGTTTATCAAAATGCTATTGCCACCATGCGCGCTAAACTGGCCGGAAACGAGCCGAGCGAACTCGACCTCGATTTCCCGAACGTCGATGACGGCGTTGTGGGCATGCAGTTTATCGAGACCGTTGTGGCCAGCTCCAAAAGCGACAAAAAGTGGGAAAAATTCCACAAATAAACCAAGGTATTGAACACTTTGCGGCGGCTTGATCCGTCGCATTTAAAAATGTACAAGGAGAAGATTATGCCAAGACCTTTAACTCTATTTACCGGCCAATGGGCCGATTTACCCATCGAGACCATGTGCCAAAAAGCCGCCGAATTTGGCTACGACGGTCTCGAACTCGCCTGCTGGGGCGACCATTTTGATGTGTTCCAGGGCGCCGAAAGCAAATCCTATTGCGATGACAAACACGCGCTGTTGGAAAAATATGGACTCAAAACCTGGGCGATCAGCAATCATTTGGCCGGGCAACTGGTTTGCGATCCCAATAATGACAGCCGTTCCGATGGTTTTGTTCCCAAAGAATACAAGGGCGATCCCGAGAAAAAACGCCAATGGGCCGTCGATTCCATGAAAGCCGCCGCCAAAGCCGCGCGCAACATGGGCATCGATGTGGTTCCCGGTTTCACCGGTTCGCCGATTTGGCATCTGCTCTATTCCTTTCCGCCAAACGATTGGAAAGATATTCAAGCCGGGTATGATTATTTTGCCAAAATGTTCATTCCGATTCTTGATGTGTTCAAAGACAACGGCGTAAAATTCGCCCTCGAAGTGCACCCCACGGAAATTGCTTACGATATCCCGACCACGCATAAAGCACTCGAAGCCATCAAAGGTCACGAAGCGTTTGGATTCAATTTTGATCCCAGCCATTTGCAGTGGCAAGGCATTGATCCGGTGCGTTTTTTGGATGAATTTGAAGATCGCGTGTTCCACGT
>CAYPZM010000043.1:17644-21544 GCA_964414825.1 uncultured Cytophagia bacterium
GCACATGAAAGACAGCGTGGTGCTTTTGAACGGCAGCAACGGCATTCTCGGCTCGCATCTCAATTTTGGTGAACCAGGTCGCGGTTGGGAATTCTGCTCCCTGGGCCGCGGCGATGTCGATTTTGAAGCCATTATGCGCAAACTGAACCAAATGGGTTATCAAGGCCCGCTCAGCGTCGAATGGGAAGATCCGAACATGGACCGCGAATACGGCGCCAAAGACGCGTGCGACTATCTCAAAACGTTAAATTATCCGGTTCCCGAAGGATTGTTTGACGAAGCGTTTTCGAAAAAGGATTGATATTTCAAGCCTTCCCGGTTACGAACTGGGAAGGCTTTTTGATTTCCATTTGCATTCTCCCATACCATTCAAATTTATAAAATTCGAACAATTTTTTAGAATAATTGGCCACCAAGACTCCAAAGCATAAAGAAAAAGCAAGATGAACGCTATGTTCGACATTACCAATATTTTTTAGTATGTGAGATTGAGATAAAATTCTTTCAATCTTGGAGTCTCCTATCTTAAAGTCTTTTCAATTCAAATACATACAAAATGTATATCATTTATTTAATAAACGAGACCGGCGAGGTCGAACCAGAGTTCAATTAACATAGTATTTTGCATCTTCATGGCAATTGAATTTTTCAGGTTAGTTAATTTTAAAAACGAATCACAAATGTGAACGAAATAAGATCATTCTAGTGTTAAAGCTTTGTAACAATCGGCCGGTTTTCTTACATAAATATTGCCATTGCGGTGATGGCAGAAAGGAAAATATGTCACAGGGAGAAAGATTAAAGACATTAATCATCCAGGTTGTCGATAATCAGCTTCGAATGAATAAACCGCCGGAAACGCGAGAAACGCTGGATCGTCTGATTTCAGAGGGATATTCGAAGGAGGATGCCAAAGAGTTGATCGCATCGGTTGTTGCGAGACATATTTACACGGTTATGAAAGATCAAACGATGTTTGATGAAGCGCTTTATGTGCAGCAATTAAAACGATTGCCGGACCTTTCCTACGATGAGGATGAATAATGCGGCATTGGTGCTGGGTTTGTGGTCCTATATTGGCCACTGAAAGATTTTCCGGTAAAGAACACGCCCGTCACATTTGCAAGGAATGCTCAAGGCTACCCAAAGAAGAGATTCAGAAAAAAAGTAACACTCGATTTTTATACCAAACAGTATTAAAGCCGCGTCGAATTTAGTCCGAAACTACCAGGATGTTGGGAGCCATGAGTGAGGAATCTACAGGTAAATGACAGGCCCAAGCTATGCCATAAAAGAATTTATAGCGGATTTGCGCGAGTCTTTTTTCAACCTTAAATAAATTTCGCAATACCCAAAGAGCCACCATGCTTTTATTTGTATTGACTTTGTATACGTTTTCCCTTACATTTATTCAAATTTGTTATGAGCGAGAAGGTGAGGCAATGAGGCGATTTCGTGTTATACGCATCATGACGATGAATTTACTTTTCGTGTTTGCGCTTTCAACGGCGGCCAGTTCTCAAATTAGTGAGCGCCGCCTTTACGGTACCCAGGGTGTAAACATAAAACAGGATAGTTACTTTACCAAACCCCTTCATATCATAGACACACCTACTGCCAGCATTCTTAGAGGTGGCGACTTTCGGACCGGGGCGCGGATGTATGAAAAAGGCGGCGTATTGGCCAGCCTTTCTGCCGGCGTCTCCGATCGGGTTATGTTTGGCGTTTCTTTTGGTGGCTTACATATTATTGGCGCCGAGCAAAAAATTGAATGGAATTCCGTGCCCGGAGTGCATTTTGTTTATCGCTTGCTCGAAGAAAGTTTAAAACTGCCCGCCATGGTCGTTGGATTTGACTCTCAAGGCTATGGTCCCGAATATACGGATTACCATGAAGATCCATTTTTTGCAGACGATTCCTCGTCCTGGGGAGATCCAGGAAAATACGGAAAACGCTATCACTTTTTGTCGCGCGGATTTTTTGTAACCGTTTCCAAAACCTATTCCACATTTGTCACAGCCGGATTGCATACGGGAATCAGCTATTCGCTTGAAAAGGCGCATAAAACCAAACCCACGCCAACTATTTATATGGCTTCGGATTTGCATTTGACGCCCGACTTGGCTGTGCTGATTGAATATGATTTTGCGATTCACGAAAACAGCCGTTACCCGGGCGGCATTTTAAATATGGGCGCACGATGGTCGTTTGGCAACAATGTGTTTTTGGATTTTGACTTGCAAAACGTGCTTGGGAAAAATGACGAGGCCACCACAGACGTACGCCGGATAATAAAATTGACCTATTACGGAAGCATAATACAATGAGCAAGCGATTTCAGCACGCATACATTTATATAATTTTTGTCGGAATTTTGACTCTCGCGATTCCCGGTTGCTATACGGCGTTTCAACATCCGCCGATATCCAATGACTCGTGGGGACAGGTGCGCGTTTCGGACGATTGCTTGGAATGTCATGAAACTGAACCTAACCAGCAACATGCATATTTGCCACAAGCCGCGGAAATGGATTACAACTGGATTTTCTATTCCGGCTCGCCATGGTGGCAGGATGACTATACCATAGCCGATGAATTAGGCGCGTCCACGGCTCCCGAACCTACAGGGCCGCGATCCTTTAATTCAACGCCTACCTATCCGGGACCGGTCGTGGCTCCGGCAACCGTGTCCACAGTGCCTTCGCTCGGCAAGACCGATGCTTCCACGGATGAAACGCAAGAGTCAGAACAGAGCAACAAACGCTCGTTTGGACGACGACAGCCCACCACCTCGGAATCTAAGGATTCGGATTCGAGTTCCAAACGATCTCGTCGCAGATAAACTACAACTTGCAATTTCACATTTGACAGACATGGGGGGAACCATGATCTCTCAATTTCAACCTGGCCAAAGCGTTACCGATTTTTTTATTCTCCGCCATAAAGAACTGCGCACCAAAAAAGGCAGCAGCGAAACCTATTTGTCTCTGGAGCTTGGGGATTGTTCGGGGCGTGTTTTCGCTTCGTTATGGCAGGATGTGGATGCAGCGAATGAACAGATCAAGCCCGGCCACGTTGTCAAAGTGCGCGGCAACGTTATAGATTACCACGGTCGCCCGCATTTGGCTATTGATAAAATTCGCCCGTCCACAGCAGCCGATAAAATTGACGCCGCCTCATTTTTGCCGCACTCTAAAACTGCGCTCAAAACATTGTTTAGCAACTATTGCGCTCATGTGGAACATTTGGAGCAGCCCTTTTTAAAGCAGGTGATGTTTAACATAGTTAACAATCCAAATCTCGTTGAAAAGATAAAAAAAGCTCCGGGTGGCAAACTTTGGCATCATTGTTATGTGGGTGGATTTCTGGAGCATACGCTGCACGTTGTCGAGCTCGCGAAACTCTTTGCGTCGTATTACCAAAATGTAAATGTTGATCTGTTGATTACGGCTGCCCTGTTGCACGACATTGGTAAAATTTACGAATACCAGGCCAATGGATTTATCGATTATTCGGATAAAGGTAGATTGCACGGGCACATTGTGTTGGGATATCATTTGGTGGCGGATATTATCCAAAGCATCCCGGATTTTCCCGAATCGTTGAGCAATGAGCTGTTGCACCTCATTCTATCGCATCAGGGCAAACAAGAACACGGTTCACCAACGGTTCCCATGACTCGTGAGGCCATGATCTTGAATGCAATTGATGAGCTCGACGCCAAGCTCGGCGCATTCGATCGGATTTATGAGCGGGAATATGAGAAAGGCAAATCCTGGAGTAATTATGTGAATTTGTTGGATCGATTTCTGTATTTTGGAACAGATCACATTTCTTGAGCTGTTTTGCAAACTAAACCTTGACAAACAGCCTAATTTTTTTTATATTTTAAAACTTGAT